>DBNM01000037.1 GCA_002299135.1 Candidatus Neomicrothrix sp. UBA672
CGAGAATCATTCTGATCTTCTAAGTCGGGGATTCCAACAACGTGCCGCTCGTTTTGTTCTTTGTCCCAGTCAATTTGTATTAAGTCCTGAACCGAATCAGAAATTTTCAAACCACCAGGTCCAAAAAGTTTTACACCATTATCAAACCAAGAGTTGTGAGAAGCTGAAATAACAGCTCCTCCTGCATTTTCCACTTTGGCTACATGCGCAACTTCTGGAGTCGGAGCAATGCCAAGAGAAATAACTTCAACACCGCCATGATGTAACCCTTGTTTTAAAGCTGCCGCCAAAACAAAGCTGGATTCTCTAGTGTCACGCCCCAAATAAACTCTTTTTGTATTCAGATGTCTAGACGCAGCTATACCTAGAGATACAATTTTCTCTTCATCAATTTCGCTGCCAACATGACCGCGAACCCCATCGGTACCAAAAACTAGAGCCATTACTCAATCGTAAGGGATAAACAAGTCCCTATGTTGTCGTTAGCGCTTTGAATACTGCGGAGCTTTTCGAGCTTTCTTCAAACCGTACTTCTTAGATTCTTTCTTTCTTGAATCCCTAGTCAAAAGACCAGCTTGTTTAAGCGATTTGCGTCTCTCTGGCTCTAATTCCTCTAATGCACGAGCAATACCCAAGCGTAAAGCTCCAGCTTGACCACTGATTCCTCCACCATTAAGAGTTGCATCGATATCATAAATTCCTTCGCTGCCAGTAACTCTCAGAGGTTCCATAAATATCAAACGATGGCTCTCAGAAGGAAAATACTCATCCGCGGTTCTGCCATTGATCAAAATACGACCGTTGCCTTCGCGAAGACGCACTCTGGCAACAGACTCTTTACGTCTACCAGTCGATTGAATCAAAAGTTCTGTCATATTATTCTCTTCCTAAATTTCCGTGAGCGCAAAGCCATTATCTTTGAGACCAGCACTAATCTGCTCAACAGCCTTGGGGCCTATTTTTGCTATGCCTAAAATATCCTCGCTGGTTTTACTCACAAGCTCTTCTATCGTTGTAATCCCGCCTGCGGAAAGATTATTAATTACTGCAGTCGTTAAACCTAAATCCTGCAAAGAAACACTTTCTGAAGTTTCAATTTCTTCACTTTCAGAATTACTTTCTTCTACCGGCTCTTCTTGCGACTCCGAAACTTTTACTTCAGCTGCCTTTGATTCGACTGGTTTTATTTCCTTAGGTCCTCGCAGTCTCGTATGTTCGAGCTCTAGTTTTTGTGGTTTTTGAGCGTCATGTGGATGATCTCCACCCCTATAAATTTTGAGTTTTGTTAACATCTGACGACCCAGACTGTTCTTAGGTAGCATTCCGCCAATCGTTGTCCTCAAAGCTTCCTCAGGTCTGTCAGTCAGCAAGTCACCGTACGCTTTAGTTTTCAAACCACCTGGGTAGCCAGAGTGACTGTAAACAGCTTTACTAGTTCTCTTCGAACCCGAAAGAACCACCTTGTCAGCATTGACAATCACCACATGATCTCCGGTGTCCTGATGAGGTGTAAAAGTAGGTTTATGTTTTCCTCTTAAGATTTTCGCGACTTCAGACGCAAGACGTCCCAAAATAAGACCGTCGGCATCTACAACATGCCATGCTCTCTGAATATCGCCCCTTTTCGGAGTATAAGTAGACACTAAATACCTCTGTAATGAATATTAAAAATAAATCGATAACACTTTTGGGAAATCTAAAATCTCATAACCCAGCCATATAACGATACGGTGCGACTCTCTGGCCAGCAACCCAAGATTGCAGTGAGATTAGAAATATCATTTAATACTCGACTGAATGAAGAATTAACCCTTGTGGGGGAGCTATTTCACCAGCCGCTTGCCTATCAGCCAGAGAAATTAGTTTAGGTAAATAATCATGAGACATTTTTCCTAATCCAACTGACACAAGAGTACCAACAATTGACCTGACCATCTGATGACAAAAAGATGATGCAGAAATTTCAAAAAATAAATCATTTTCATTTGGGGAAATCCATATTGCAGAATTAACACGACGAACCAGAGAAACAGCTTCCCCTGATTTAAGTTTAGGTTTTTTACAAAAAGAGCTGAAATCATGTTCTCCGATTAAATATAAAGAGGCTTTCTGCATCGAACTTAAATCCAATTGACTAGAAATATGCCAAACCCGATCGACTAGAAAAGGGTCCAACTCAGGACTATTTAGAATTCGATAAGAGTACGTTCTAGAGACGGCACTGAACCTTGCATCAAACCCTTGCTCTACAAATTGCAAATCAGTAAATAAAATGGAAGGGCTGCATTGGCTATTTACAGAGGAAGCTAGTCGCTCCAACGATGTTCCATCAGGCACATCAAAACTAACTACTTGTCCAACAGCGTGAACACCCTTATCAGTTCTCCCTGCACATGTCACACTTATGGGTTCGCCAACTACAAGGGAAATTGCCTTGTTTAAATCTCCTGCAATGCTTCTCACGCCGGGATTTTCTGCAAAACCGTGAAAATCCGCTCCATGATAAGCGACTCTCGCCCTTACTCTCATTTGACTAATAATTCACGTACTTTAAATTTAAGTCCTGAAAATTAAACAAGTTCTATACGAGCCATTGGAGCATTATCACCGTGGCGTGGACCAATTTTTATGACTCGTGTATAACCACCAGCCCTGTCTTGGTACCTAGGCCCTATCTCATCAAAAAGTTTCGTTGCCATTTCACGGTCACGAAGAAATGAAACTACCTGTCTATGGTTATGAAGGCCACCTTTTTTAGCTTTAGTAATAATCTTTTCAGCTACTGGCCTCAACGCCTTAGCTTTAGCTTCAGTCGTCGTAATAGCCTCAGCTGCTATAAGAGAAGCAACCAAATTTGCCATCATAGATTTTTGATGTGAAGAACTACCTCCGAAACGTCGGCCCTTCTTCGGCGTGGCAGGCATTACTAACCCCTAACTCGCAATGATAAGCCTCTGGCATTCAGTTTCTCATAAATCTCATCTAAAGATTTTTGACCAAAATTAGTTATCGTCATCAAATCTTCTGCAGACTTTTCCAATAGCTGTCCAACAGTATCAATTTGAGCTCTCTTTAGACAGTTACGCGGTCTTTCAGACAACTCAAGTTCTTCAATCTGCAAATCAATATCAGGCGAATTTGTCTCAGGAGATTCAGCCTCTGTGAGTTCCAAACCTTGTACTTCTTCTTCCGCGAGGCTTTCAACCAAACCTACTAATGAACCTAAAGTCTTACCTGCTGAAGCCAAAGCCTCTCTTGGTGTCAGAGAACCATCAGTCTCAATTTTCAAAATCAACTCATCATAATCGGTTGACTGATCAACACGAGTATTACCGACTTCAAAAGAAACTCGGCGAACAGGTGAAAATAGAGCGTCAACTGGAATTACTCCAATTACGCCATCTCCGACTGTTCGATCAGAAGATAGGTAGCCAACACCTTTTTCTACTGTTACTTCAAAACTTAAATTTGCTTTTGAATTGACAGTAGCTATGTGTAAATCGGGATTAATTACATCTACTTCTGAATTTGTCGCAAATGATTCACCTGTAACTTGTTGTGGCCCCACAACATCTACCCTTATTTCTACTGGCTCATCACTTTCAGAATAGAAAACTAAATCTTTGAGATTCAAAACAATGTCTGTTACATCCTCAACAACACCATCAATAGTTCCAAACTCATGAAGTGCATCGTCAAAACGAATCTGAGTAACTGCCGAACCCGGAATGGAAGACAAAAGGGTTCTCCTTAAAGAATTACCCAATGTTTGTCCAAAACCTGGCTCTAATGGCCCTATAGAAAACTGAAGACAATTGTCGCCAAGTTCTGACGAATCTAATTCCTCGACCTTTGGTCGCTGCATCACCAGCATTTTTCTCTCCCTATTCTTTACTTTTCTTTGGGTTTAAACCCAAAAACTCTACTTGCTATAAAGCTCAACAATGAGCTGTTCACGTACCGGAATATCTATCTGGTCACGTGATGGTAAATCTATGACAGTAAATTCATGACTATTGTCAGTGACTTGAAGCCAAGCAGGAGCTTGCCTATCAAGAACATCCACATTCCATTGGATTAAAACCATTTTGCTAGCTTTGGGCCGCAGACTAACTATGTCTCCTTTCCGAAGACGGTAACTCGGTATATCAACCCTCTTACCATTTACATCAAAATGACCATGGTTTACTAATTGTCTTGCTTGTGGCCTAGTTGCGGCTATTCCTGCTCGATAAACGGCATTGTCTAAACGTAATTCTAGAAATTTGAGCATATTTTCGCCTGTA
>DBNM01000015.1:0-4927 GCA_002299135.1 Candidatus Neomicrothrix sp. UBA672
ATATAGGAGGTGCTAATGCTCACTTATTACCAGTTCCGATGTTCAATGTGATAAATGGTGGGATGCACGCCGACAATAATATCGATTTGCAGGAATTTATGATTATGCCCTTAGGAGCCGCTTCATATAGCGAAGCATTGCAATGGGGTGTGGGTGTATACCACTCCCTTAAGGCAGTTTTAAATGATCGAGGAATGTCAACGACAGTTGGGGATGAAGGTGGTTTTGCACCGAACCTTTCCTCAAACGAAGAAGCACTACAAATACTTATAGAGGCAATAGAAAAGTCAGGCCTTGCTCCAGGTGATGATATTTCATTAGCTCTTGATGTTGCTTCTACGGAATTTTTTCAAAAAGGTATTTACAGAATTGAAGCCGAAAATCTTTCTTTGCATTCAGAGGAAATGGTCGCTTATCTTGTGGCGTTGTGTGACAAGTATCCGATCTGCTCTATAGAAGATGGCATGGCCGAAGATGACTGGGAGGGCTGGTCAAAACTCACTGAGGAGCTAGGCCACAGGACACAGTTGGTTGGGGATGATTTATTTGTTACCAACTCTTTAAGGCTTGAGCGAGGAATTGAGAACGGTGTGGCTAATTCGATTTTGGTAAAAGTGAACCAGATAGGAACACTAACCGAGACTTTAGAGGCAGTTGAAACAGCGATGGGTGCTGGATACACAGCCATAATTTCTCACCGTTCAGGTGAGACAGAGGATCATTTGATAGCAGACCTAGCTGTTGCTACGAACTGTGGGCAGATTAAATCTGGGGCACCTGCACGTAGTGATCGAGTTTCAAAGTACAACCAGCTATTACGAATAGAAGAGATTTTAAATGAATCCGCCTTCTATAAAGGTGAAGCCGTGTTAGCCGGCAGAGGATGACACGATCGATTTTTCGACGTTTAGGCTATCTAAGTATCATTGCTGCCTCTTTGTTTTCTTTAATGCTTTTGGGTGTTATTCCCATACAAGAATGGTTCGAAGTGAGAGATACTAAAAATGAATTACTGGTAGAACTAGCAGAGATTGAAGAATTGAATAAATCTTACAGAGTTTCGATAGACGCTTTAAAGACTGATGAAGAGATAGAGAGAATCGCGAGATCGGAATACAATCTGGTCAAACCACATGAAGAGGCATATTATGTGGTCCCAGTTTCTTCTAAAGATATCGAAATTCCTGGAATTTGGCCTTTTTACAAAAGTTAGTGATCTGTCTAATTTTCATTTTATAAATTTCCGCTGGTTGAAACACTAGAAGGATCGTCGGGCTACAGTCTTCTTAGAAAATAACCAGGAGATACAAATGAGTATTTTAGGTAATCGTGTACTTAGAAAAGAAGATGTCGGGTTTTTAACCGAAGGTGCTTGCTACACAGATGATTTAGATGAGCCGGCTCTTGCGGGGGCCCTTTGGGTGACTTATGTGCGCTCAACAATGGCACATGCAAAGATTATGGTAGATGCTTCTGCAGCATCTACCATGCCAGGAGTGGCAGGGGTCTTTACCGCTGCTGATCTAGATGGCCCTACGGTTCTTCAAGGCCAGGTTCCAATGTTTCCTGAAGCAATGTTGAATCGACCAATATTAGCTATCGACACAGTCAGATTCGTCGGGGAGTGCATAGCTGTAGTTCTAAGCGAAACCCCTGAAGAAGGAGCGGATGCGGCTGAAGTGGTTGCCATAGATTATGAACCACTCCCAGTAGTAGTAGATATGGAAGAAGCGGCGACTGACTCCGTTTTGATTTATGAGGAAATAGGAACAAATATCGCTGTTGATTTTTCCGCCATGGGTATGGCCACCGGCATTACAGACGATTCATTTTTTGAAGATTGTGAAGTTGTGCTGAGTGGAAGAGTGCCTCATCAACGTACAGCACCAGCCCCTTTGGAGCCTCGTTCAACCGCTGCCGCTTGGGAAGGTGATAAGGCAATCATGTGGATGTCTAATCAGGCCCCACATGGTGTCAAGGGTGCATTGGAACCTCTTTATGCAGAACAAGCAAAAGGAGGATTTCAAGTAATAGTGCCCGATGTTGGAGGTGGTTTCGGTGGAAAAATACCGCCTTACCCTGAAGATGCCCTTCTTCCTTGGTTAGCAGCGAAGGCGGGGAGGCCAGTCCGATGGTTCGAGACTCGTACCGAAAACCTTCTGGCTATGGGACCAGGAAGAGCCCATGTGCATCGTTTTACTATTGGCGGCAATAAGGATGGTGATATTACTCATTACCGTCTAGAAGTATTAGCGGACTCTGGTGCATACACACGTCTTGGCGCTTTCTTACCCATGTTCACATTGATAATGAGTTCCGGAGTTTATGACATACCAAATATAGAAACAGCAGCTAAAAGTGTTGTGACTAATACAACCCCAACTGAAGCTTACAGAGGAGCTGGTAGACCTGAAGCTGCACTTACTATTGAAAGGGCAGTTGACATGTTCGCAGCTGAAATTGGAATGGATGCTGCAGAAATAAGAAGGAAAAATTATTTACAAGCTCCTGACTTTCCAGTTTCAACGGCTGTAGGAACAGAATATGACAGTGGAGATTATGAAAAAAGCTTAGAACTAGCTCTTCAAGCGGCAGGATATTCAGATTTAAGAGATGAGCAAACAAGGCGAAGAGAAAATGGGGAAGTAGTTCAGTTGGGAATCGGTATAGCAACTTATGTTGAAATTACGGCCGGTCCTGCTCCCGGAGGCGCCGAATATGGAAAAGTTGAAATCACTGCTGAAGGAAAAGCTCGAGTTTATTCCGGATCACTTTCACATGGACAAAGTCACCAGACCACTTTTGCTATGATCGCGGCTGACCAGTTAGGTATGGACATTGAAGACATTGAACTCGTCCAAGGTGACACAGATCAAGTTGCCGAAGGAGTGGGTACATTTGGATCAAGATCAACACAGCTGGGTGGCTCTTCCATTCATAGAGCAGCTGGTGAAGTAGTTGAATCAGCCAAACAAATTGCAGCTGACTTGCTCGAAGCTAATCTTGACGACATTGTTTTAGATCATTCGAATGGAACCTTCCATGTTTCAGGAACTCCAGCGGTGAACAAGACGTGGGCAGATATAGCAGAAGAAGCAGATGATCTATCCTCAGAATCAAATGAACAAACTAAATGCAGTTATCCGTTCGGAACACACGTGGCAGTTGTAGAAATTGACACAGAAACGGGCGGTGTGACCCTTGACAGGATGATCACCTGTGATGATGCTGGAACAATAATAAACCCTATGATCGTTGAAGGTCAAAGGCATGGAGGAATAGCGCAGGGAGTTGCCCAAGCCCTTACAGAAGAGGTTGCCTACGATTCAGACGGCAATCCTCAATCGGCTAATTTCGCAGATTACGGAATAATATCAATGGCAGAACTACCTTCATTTGAACTTGTTCCTATGGAAACTCCAACTCCAAATAATCCACTTGGTTGTAAAGGTATTGGTGAATCAGGAGCTATTGGTTCCACACCTGCAGTTGCTAATGCTGTAGTAGACGGGTTGAGTCATTTAGGAATAAGGAATATCGATTTGCCATTGAGCTCCCGAAGGGTTTGGGAATCAATCCAAAATCAAAGAGACTGAAATAAAACGGATTTAATATGAAAACTGTAATAGAAACGCGCGACCTTGTTAGAAAATTTGGAGAGATAGTCGCGGTAGATGGTATTGACCTCGCTGTAAGCGAAGGGGAAGTTTTCGGTTTTTTAGGGCCAAACGGTGCCGGTAAATCAACAGCAATAAGAATGCTTACGACGTTACTGCATCCGACTTCTGGAGAAATTTATGTATCAGGATTTAACGTTGTTACTGAAGCAGCCGATGTCAGGAAGGTAATTGGTGTTGCCCTTCAGGATGCGGCAATTGATCCACTGATGACGGCAAATGAATTGATCAGATTGCAGGCAGTTTTACACGGAATTTCCCGTTCTGAAGCAAAGGAAAGAGGTGGTGAACTTCTCGAACGCGTCGGACTTTCAGGAGCGGCAACTCGACGTGTCAGCACCTATTCGGGAGGTATGAGACGACGTCTTGACTTAGCTTTATCTCTGATCCACGAGCCTAGAATTCTTTTTTTGGATGAACCAACTACCGGTCTTGACCCCACAAGTCGTGAAGCACTCTGGGATGAGGTCAAGCGTTTAAATACCGAATTAGGAACAACTGTTTTTTTGACTACTCAATATCTGGAAGAGGCGGATCAACTGGCCCATCGGATAGCGATCATCGATGCTGGAAGGATCGCACGTGAGGGTATTCCTAAAGAATTAAAGGAAAATATCAGTTCTCCTACATTACGCGTTGATGTTGAAGAAACAGACCTTGTGCAGGCACAGGCTGTTCTAGATTCATTTGGTGACAGAAGACCCGCTAGGGAGGGACGTGCAGCTGTTGGACTAGATGGAGGAGCAGCACGATTAGCAGAAGTGATAAGAGCACTTGATGAAGCGGGAATTTCAGTAGAACACCTAGAATTGGATGCTCCGAGTCTCGATGATGTTTTTGCTGACGCTACAGGCAGAAGACTAGAAGGGGTTGAGGAGGAGAATGAATAAAGTTGATACGACTACTTCTCCGAGGGTAATTAAAAACTTTTTCTCCCAAACCATTGTTCTAGCTCAGCGTTCCTTAGTAAGTGAACTCCGTCAACTTGCTACTGTTTTACCAGGATTACTTTTTCCTTTACTTCTGGCTTTTACATACACAGAACAATTTGAACGAGTCTTAAGTCTTCCGGGGTTCCCAGAAGTTGATTCTTTTCTTGATTTCCTCCTCCCTGCCACGGTCCTTCAAATGGTTTCATTCGGTGCCAGTAATTCAGGAACAGAGTTGGCATTAGATATAGAGAACGGTTTTATGGACCGACTATTAGCTTCTCCAGTAGCAAGAGTACCTGTTCTTATCGGCAGAGTCGG
>DBNM01000015.1:5309-6674 GCA_002299135.1 Candidatus Neomicrothrix sp. UBA672
CTAGCTGATGGAGCTCAGATAGCTAGTGGCTTTGCCGGATTTCTTGTTTTGACCTTGTCAGCCTGTCTTCTCGTCGTTGTTATCGGTGGACTAAGTCAAATATTAGCAATCAGATCGGGTTCTCAGGAGGTAGTGGGAGCCACATTCCCACTTATATTCGTGATGATTTTTATGAGTTCAGCTTTTTTCCCGACGGAACTTATGAGCGGCTGGTTTAAACAATTAGCTGAATTTAACCCTATGACATGGATAATTGACCCTCTTAGAAGATTGATGATTGTGGGTTGGTCTTGGTCTGACGCAGCTACGGCTTTAGGAATTTTATTATTGGGATCAGTTTTGATAACAGGTGCCTCAGTTAGGACTTTACATAAGAAACTGGGGCGACCATGAGCACACAAACATTACCCAAAGCGGCTAACGGTATTTCCTTATCGATAGCAATGGCGGTCTGTCGAAGAGGCGTTTTGAGAGTTGTAAGTAGACCAACCTTATTGCTACCTATTGTTTTCATGCCGGTGATTATGTTGATTAGTTTTACTGGCGCCTTTGGGTCGCTAACAAGAATTGAAGGCTACGGAAGTGAAAATATTTACGACTGGATGGCTCCATACGTAGCCTTGCAAGGTTCGGTTTTTGCTGGTGTTTTTGGCTCGGCATCTACAGCAGAAGACTTTGAAACTGGCTTTTTTGACCGTCTCCTTTTAACACCAGGTAGTCGAAGTTCAATTTTGTTGGGAACTGTTTTGGTGAGTGCTATCCGTTCATTATTTCCCACAGTAGGAGTCATTATTGTAGCTTTACTTGGAGGTTTGAATCTTTCAGGCGGACTCCCAGCTATTTTACTTTTAACTGCAGCTTCCGCACTTATGGCTTCAGTTTTTTGTCTTTTTAGCCTTGCGATTGTCTATCGCTTTAAGACCATTCGTTCTTTAATGATTGTTCAACTGGTGGCATTTACTAGTTTTTTTATGACCATTGGTCAGGTTCCCTTGGAATTTATGACTGGATGGTTGCATCAAGTTGCACGATTTAATCCAACAACAAACGTGCTACGTTTCGCGAGACAAGGGTTCCTAGACGGAATAACATGGGAACTGACTTGGCCAGGTATCGTAGTTTTTGTTGCGGCTAATGCCGTCGGCTCTGTTTTAGCTTTTCGTTCTTTGAGGCGGATAGGTTCGTAGATTGAAAAGCAGGCTAGTTTTAAGACTATTGTAAAGTTCGTTATTGAGATTTGAAAATTTTGGAAACTAACAAAGAGGGGGAAGTCGTTGAAAGTTTCTATGACAATTAATGGCACGGAGGTTTCAGCAGATGTGGAGCCAAGGACTCTTCTGGTTCATTTCATACGAGAGCAGGCAA
>DBNM01000096.1:0-124 GCA_002299135.1 Candidatus Neomicrothrix sp. UBA672
CGTCTTTCAAACATCGGGTCATCTAAATTCACGCCGCAAATAAGATGCGCTCCAGAAGATAAACATACAACCCTTGAAGATCCTGCCTTTTCCAATGCTGGCATCAGTAATCCGGTAAATAGAT
>DBNM01000096.1:505-815 GCA_002299135.1 Candidatus Neomicrothrix sp. UBA672
TGACCAAATGGAGTACACATTATTCCAGCGTTGTTCACTAAAAGATCCAGACTGTCATTTTTGCTGAGAAATTCTTCGGCGGAAGACCTGACATCGTGCAAGGACGCCAAGTTGAGCTCATGTAGGTCGAGTTTGGCTTCAGAATTACTCGAGAGGATTCTTTCTTTAGCTTCAGAATTTTTTGTATTGTCTCTTGCCGCCATAACGACTGATGCCCCAGCCGCTGCTAGAGCACGCGCTGTTTCTTCACCTAATCCACCAGAAGCACCCGTAACTAGAACTTTCTTACCAGATAAATCAACGCCTTCTA
>DBNM01000096.1:1148-26218 GCA_002299135.1 Candidatus Neomicrothrix sp. UBA672
ATTTCTTTTGTTGTCGTGTCTTTATTCCATTTACTCAAAACTTTCCTCCTTAACAATCAATAATCTAGATCCAGAAAGATCATTTCTAATGATTGGGCAAAGCAAATAGTCAATGACATAATTTTTCAGGCAAACTTAAATACGACGTATACGAGGAGAATGAATGAAAACACCAGTAACTGAAATGTTAGGAATCGAATTTCCTATTCTCGCATTTAGTCATTGCAGAGATGTAGTAGCTGCAGTTTCTAAAGCTGGTGGTCTGGGAGTACTGGGAGCTGTAGGTCACAGCGACAAAGATCTTGAGATCGATTTGAAATGGATCGAAGACGAAGTTGGCGATTCCCCATACGGAGTTGACCTGATAGTCCCAGCTCGATACGCCGGAGACGGTGAAGGCGGCCTAAAAATCGAAGATATTGCTGCCATGATCCCAGATGAACACAGAAAATTTCTGGAAGAACTACTTGAACGGTATGAAGTGCCAGAAGAATCTCCTGAGGAGTCAAAGTCATCCAATAGCTGGTCGGAGAGATCTACTGACGCCCCTTTTTCCGCAAATCGTGCTGCCCGTCAAATAGAAATAGCTTTAGCTCACAGACCATCTTTAATGGCCAATGCGTTGGGGCCTCCCCCCAAGGAAATGATCGACAAATGTCATGAAGCAGGTGTGAAAGTAGCTGCATTAGCTGGAGCACGCACACATGCTGAAAGACACGTGAACGCAGGGGTCGACATGATAATCGCTCAAGGATATGAAGCGGGCGGCCATACCGGCGAAATAGGATCTATGGTTTTGATCCCTGAGATTGTTGACGCTGCGGGTTCTGTACCTGTTGTTGGCGCTGGAGGTATCGGAAGAGGCAGACAGATGGCAGCTGCAATGGCTTTAGGGGCAGCAGGAGTTTGGTGTGGCTCAGTATGGTTAACTACTGAAGAAGCAGAAACTCACCCTGTAGTAAAAGAAAAAATGTTAGCTGCAGGATCTGGTGACACCCTTAGATCACGTTCCCTGACAGGTAAACCCGCAAGAATGTTAAAAAGTGCATGGACGGAAGAATGGGCTAGAGAAGATACACCTGATCCTCTCGGCATGCCTTTGCAACCAATTTTAACCGACGGTTCACAGGCTCGAATTAACAGAACAGCTCATCATTCGGGTTCTGGGTCAGAGAAACTTGCCACTTATTTTGTAGGTCAGATTGTTGGGTCAATGAACCGGGCACGACCAGCTGGTCAAGTGGTCATAGATATGATTGAGGAATTTATCGAATCTTGCGAATACCTAGCTGAGCAATTAGAAACTTGATTTAATCACACGTTTATTGTTTCAAGATCAGATGGAAGAATAATTTCGCCGTCAAAATGTTCAGAAGCCATTTGTATCCATTGGTCAATATCTTCTTGCGTTGAAGGGGCAGGCACACAATGGTTTAGAACAAGGGTTTTAACTCCTGCCTTATCCGCTGTACGAGCTGCATCTTCAACCGTCGAATGGTAATCAAGGACGTCCAAAAGACGTTTTATTGGAAGCTGTTTAATCAAATCGTCTCTTATGACGGTCTGCACGTACACATCTGCACCTAAGCAAAGCTCATCTAGACCCGCACATGGAATCGTGTCTCCTGCTAAAACAATCGAACTGCCCTCTGCTTCAATCCTGTATCCAACCGTCGGGTGGACTGGCTTGTGCTCAGTCATAGCTGCGGTGATTCGTACCTGTCCGTCGTCTAAGACAACCCCTGCAGCAGTCTCGGCAACCTCAAGCTGTGGTGACTCCAGATCTGAATGATGCTCAATTCGATATCCAATATCGGACTCAAGCATCTTGAGGGTGCTTTCAATGAAATTATCCGTGCCTTCTGGTCCAACTATCGGCAGAGGTGGAGCTGGAAATCCGGAAATCCACCTAGTCGTAATTAAATCATTTACATCTGTTACATGGTCACTATGCAAATGAGTGAGAAGAAGCCTCTCAATAGTTATAGGTGGGGCTCCGGCAGCTGCCAAACGCATCAGACAACCTCTTCCGCAGTCAATCAGAAAATTACGACCGGCTACTTTGACCAACTGCGAAGGACCAGAACGATTAGGGTCTGGAAGCGGACTACCAGTGCCCGTCATAATTAATTCCATTTGATCAACTCAGATTATTAAAACTAACAAGTCCTCCGCCGTCGAGGACTAACGTTTGACCTGTCATCCATCCAGATGACTCGCTAGCAAGGTACAAAGCAGCCGACGCTATGTCCTGAGTCTCCCCCAGACGTTTTAGAGGATAACTTTGAGCCACGATGTCACCCTGTCCGCCTTCCCATAAGGCCTTTGCGAAATCTGTCTTGATTAAACCTGGTGCAATAGCGTTGACTCGAACTCCGGGCGCAAGTTCCGCAGCTAATTGCATGGTCAGATGAATCAAAGCCGCTTTGGTTATGTCATAGGGACCAAGTATCGGGTTAGTTGAAAGTCCTCCCACTGAGGAAATATTGACGATGTTTCCACCGTTTTCTTTCATCCACAAGTTCCAACATTTTTGACTCCACAGCAATGGCCCTGTGAGGTTCACTTCGATTGTTTTGTCCCAGCGAGGAACATCAACATCTATTGTCGGCCCAGCATACGGGTTCGTTGCGGCATTATTAATGAGAATATCCACACTTCCGAAAGTCGAAAGCGTGGCTTGGACCGCACGTTCGATATCTTCGATACGCCCAGCATTGCCAGCCTCAAATGCTAAATCACCGCCAGTTTCTTCAGTAATTTCTTTTACAGCTTCCTCGCACACCTCTGCCTTGCGGCTGGTAATCATTACTTTTGCTCCTGCTGAAGCAAGTTCGGAAGCTATTGCCTTGCCGATACCTCGAGAACCGCCTGTTACTATCGCTACTTTTCCATTTAAATCTGTATCCATGTGTCGACTTTATCTACTAAAAGATCTGATGGGCCGATCAGGCAAAAGATGTGGAAACTCTGCAAAGATTAAGTCGTGGAAGAAAAAAAAGAAATTGAGTTAATTCTCGAGCCTGAAGATGAATACAACCATGAACCTGACGAGGTCTCAAACTACAACGAATCAATGTATTTCAATCTGATTGATCACTCGCAAAAAATTGGCGGCTGGTTCAGATTGGGAAATCGAGTTAATGAAAATTACGCGGAAATGACATGTTGCATCTATTTGCCGGATGGGCGTGTTGGTTTCATGTATAAGAAACCAGAAATTCAAACAAACGATGTTTTTGATGCTGGCGGTATGCGTTTCGAAGTAGTTGAACCTTTTAAAGAGTTGAAACTTTCTTACGAAGGGAAAGTATGTGTTTTGGATAAACCAAATGATATGGCTGAACCTAAGAAAGCTTTTACTGAGAATCCCATGGTCGATACGAAAGTTGAGCTTACATTCAATGGAATTTCCCCAATGTTTGGTGGACGTCCAGTGGAAAAATCGACTGGAAAAGAACCTACTCAAAAAATGGAGGAGTCTTTTTCAAAAGCCCATTATGAACAGCACATATCCGGAAGAGGG
Source organism: Candidatus Neomicrothrix sp. UBA672 (assembly GCA_002299135.1). GTDB lineage: Bacteria > Actinomycetota > Acidimicrobiia > Acidimicrobiales > MedAcidi-G1 > MedAcidi-G1. The sequence continues at coordinate 4,675 of DBNM01000096.1, forward strand.
ACTGTAGAAGTTGGAGATGAACGTTTTGAATTAAATGGTTTGGGTCTACGAGATAAATCATGGGGTGCCCGATATTGGCAGGCAATCGCCTGGTACCGCTGGTTGCCAATGGCTTTCAGTGATGATTTCGCGATGATGATTTCATTGATCAGCAAAGATGGCGTAACAGCCGCAGGCGGGGGAATGGTTCTTCACGATGACACTTATCATTTGATCAGGAGCGTGGAGATTGATTCTGTTTGGGATGATGATTGGTACCAGAAATCCCTAAAAGCTCGGATATCGACAGACCATAGAGATTATGAAATTAAAGGTGAAGTTGAATCTCTAATACCACTCAGAAATAAAAGAACCAATCCAGATGGCGAACAACTCCTTACACGCATAACAGAAGGTCTCACACGCTATGAGTGTGATGGCTTGACTGGATGGGGAATGTCTGAATATTTGGATCAGATTGTCGATGGGATTCCTATAGGAGCTGTATAAGTCTTTGCAAGGGAAAAGATCAGAAACTAAAAATATCGTTCGATGCAACTGGGTGGGTCAACACGAAGATTATGAGGCCTACCATGATGACGAATGGGGTCGCCCAGTAACAGGCGATAGTGCCCTATTCGAAAGAATCTGTCTCGAGGGATTTCAAGCAGGTTTGTCATGGCTGACAATACTGCGAAAAAGAGAATCTTTCCGATCTGCTTTTGAAACTTTCGAACCTTCAAGAGTTGCTGAGTTTGACCAAAAAAAAATCGAATCACTGATGAATAACGTTGAAATAGTTCGCAACAGAGCAAAAATTTTGTCCACTATAAACAATGCTCAGTGTGCTTTAAAAATGATTGACGAATATGGGTCACTTGCAAATTTTCTTTGGTCTTTTGAACCTTCTTCAAAAATGTACAAAAATATGAACTCTGTTCCTTCTCAAACTGATGATTCAAAAAAGTTAAGTTCTGAGTTGAAAAAAAAGGGTTGGAGTTTTGTTGGCCCTACAACCATCTATGCGTTCATGCAGGCCGTGGGAATGGTAAACGATCACGTAACGAGTTGTTGGGTTTTTGAAGATGTGGAAAAAGATAGGCGAAAACTTTCTCGTCCGATTTGAAACTGATGTTATGAGTCCCTATTCACAACAAAGTGAGCAATTTCTTCCAATTCACAAAATGTTTCTTTTCTAATATCTGCGTTATTAAGAAATTCAATTGCTCTTCTGAGATGTTTATCTGCTTCCTCAAGAGTAGCTTCACGCCCTCCCGCATTTTCTATTAAAGAGGATGCATATGAGACTTCTTCCTCACTGAGCTCTCCGGCAATGTTGAAAACATCTAAAAGCTTTTCTGATTCTGAACTATTCGCAGAAAGAACAATGGAAACCGGCATGGATTTCTTTCTTTCTCTAAGATCGTTACCAACTGGCTTGCCTGTAACTTTTGGATCTCCCCAAATGCCGAGCACATCATCTACTGCTTGATAAGCAAGTCCTAATTCATATCCAAAAACTTCGAGAGAGTTGCAAGTGTCTTCATTAGCTCCACTCAAAACTGCTCCCACAGAAGACGCGTAACCTAATAATGCTCCAGTCTTAGCGGCTTCCATTTTCAAACATTCTTCAAAACTAACAGTCGGTAAATCATCAAAAGTCATGTCTGAAGCTTGTCCGGAAATCATCGTCGTGGTCGCATCCACTAATCGTCTGGCAGCCTGCACGCGTTCTGGGGAGTCTTCTTCTAACAGAACTTGAAAAGCCAGAGTATGTAAAGCATCGCCTGCTATCAAAGCATCCTCAACAGTGAATGCAGTCCAGGCGCTAGGCCTGTGTCTACGTTCTTTATCGCCATCAATAATGTCGTCATGAATTAATGAAAAATTGTGAATCATCTCCACAGCGACCGCTCCCGGTATGGCCGATTCGGGATCTCCACCCACTGCCTCAGAAGATAGAATCGCAAGCGCAGGACGTAACCGTTTCCCCGCATCTTTAGGGGTCTCAAATCCTTGAATTGTTTTCCATCCAAAGTGATATTCAATTACAGGTAACAAATCGTATGAAAGTTTTTTCACCGAATTTATTAATTCAGGTTCGATTAACTTCATGACCCTATTCAGGGCTTGTGGACTTTCCATGACTTATTTACTTCGATCATTGATGAATGGGAAAGTTTCTCGTACTTCCAAAACTCTTTCCGGCTCAATATCTGCTACCAGTATTTCCTCACCGCCTGAAGAAGCTTCTTTAAGTACTTCTCCCAAGGGATCAATGATTGCTGAGTCTCCTTGATAGGACAACCCATCCCCTTCGCCAACTCTATTAACACCCACTACATATGCCTGATTTTCAATAGCTCGAGAACGCAGTAGTGCCTTCCAGTGGCTACTCCTAGCCGAAGGCCAATTCGCGACCACTAAATACAAATCAGTGTTTGGAGCTAAGTCCCAAAAAGCGTCTGCAAATCTCAAGTCATAACATACGAATAAACTCGTCCGTACTCCCAACAGATCTATTGTCACAAATTGACTACCAGCTCGATAATTTTCATGTTCACCGGCGAAAGTAAATGGAAAAACTTTGTCATATTTATATGACTCTCCCGAAGGGCCTTTAACTAGAAAACGGTTTACAGGAAGTTCATCTTCTCGATCTTTTGTTGGAACAGACGCAGCCATCCACAAATTATGAATCTTTGCTTGCTCGCTAAGAAAAGATTCACTTTCCCCTTCAGATTCTTCTGCGATTTTTTTAGATGCCATTGAGAATCCAGTTGAGTACATCTCAGAAAGAACCACCAACTCTGCTCCGTCCTCTGCCGCCTGAGCAACCATAGGAGTTAAATGCTCATGATTTGCAGAAGGGTTTTCCCAAATAACATCATGTTGTATAGCAGCTATCTTCATTTTTAAGCCTTTAAAGAGAGAAGTTTCTCAACTGCATGATCCAAAACCTCAGGTTTCTTACAATAGGCGAACCTTACAAGTGGTTTTCCTATGATCTTGTTGTCATAGAAAACCTCATTAGGTACCGCGACAACCCCACAACGATTAGGCAAATCCCAGCAAAATTCAATGCCATCTTCATCCCCTAAAGGTCTTATATCAACAGTTGCATAATATGTCCCCGATGGTCTAAAAACCTCAAATCCAGCCTTTTCTAAACCTTCACAGAGGATGTCTCGCTTGTTTGCCATATCAAGTGCAAGATTCATATAGTAATTTTCGTCTAACTTTAAAGCTTCTGCAATTGCATGTTGAAAAGGTGCTCCATTTACGTAAGTCAAAAATTGTTTTGCAATTCGAACTGCAGATAAAAGTTCGGAAGGACCATGAGCCCAGCCGATCTTCCAACCAGTAAAGCCGAAAGTTTTCGCTGCCGAAGAAATTGTAAGAGTTCGTTCACTCATATCCGGAAGAGTCGAAATAGGTATGTGAGATTGCCCGTCAAAAACCAAATGCTCATAAACTTCGTCAGTCACCACTAGGAGATCTTTCTCGACAGCTAGTTTTGCTATTTGAGAAAGTTCCTGGTTATTGAACACTTTTCCTGTTGGGTTATGAGGAGAATTAAGAAGAATCAATCTCGTATTTGAATTAACTTTCGAAACAAGCTCTTCATAGTCGAATGAATAGTCTGGAGTTTTAAGAGTTACTACACGACGTTTACCACCGGCCATTGCAATAGCCGCAGCATAAACATCAAAATAGGGCTCAAAAGTAATTACTTCTTGTCCTGGTTCCACCAAAGCAATTAAAGACGCTGCTAAAGCTTCTGAAGCTCCAGCAGTAATCAACACTTCAGTATCTGGATCGACTTCTATCCCATAGAACCTCTTTTGATGCTCTGAAACAGCAATCCTTAAAGACTCAATTCCTAGTCCAGGTGGATATTGATTATGCCCATCTCTAATTGCTTTAATGGCAGCTTCCGCCACTTGATTAGGTCCATCAGTGTCAGGAAAACCTTGTCCCAAATTTATTGAATCTGTTCGAACAGCTAAAGCTGACATCTCGGCAAAAATAGTTGTTCCAAAGTCTTGCAACCTTTGCGCCAAATATGGGTTTTTTGCCATCATCACTTTTTAGACCAGTTCAATCTCTTAATCCTGATTTATCTGAAATAGCAGACCAAATCTTCTGCGGCGTTAAAGGCATATCTAGATGATCAATACCAAGATGCGAGATTGCGTCTATCACAGCGTTTTGAGTAGCAGCGGTTGAGCCAATAGTTCCAGACTCTCCTATACCTTTTGCTCCTATGGAATTAAGCGGAGTGGGAGTTTCTATTGATACGCGATCGAAACTAGGGACCTCCATAGCTGATATAGCTGTGTAATCCATCAGATTCGCTGTTTGAGGATTTCCATCATTGTCATATGAAATTTCCTCTAAAAGAGCTTGAGCTACTCCCTGTGCTAACCCACCGTGAACTTGACCGGTTGCTAACAAAGGATTGACTATTTTCCCGGCATCATCAACTGCAATGATCCTTTTTATTTTCACTTCTCCAGTTTCAATATCTACTTCTGCTATAACAATGTGAGCACCAAATGGAAATGTTGCGCCTTCCTGTAAGAAATCTGACTTACCTATCAATTGTTTTTGATCTGTTTTAGGACTTGAAGCTAACTCACTCCATGAAACTGATACTGCAGGTGTTCCGACTACATGAAAATTGCCAGATTCTTTATTCAGAACAATGTCTTCATCTGATGCCTCTAAAAGGTCTGCTACGACTTTGCGTGCAGCGTCAACCAGTTTTTCAGATGCATCAGCCATAGAAGACCCTGATACTTGAACTGATCTTGAACCTCCTGTCATCTCACCAGATGGAACCACATCAGTATCCCCATAAATTATCTCCACTTTTTCCATTGGCACACCAAGACGATCAGCTACAAGCATTGCCCACGTAGTCACATGACCTGTTCCAATTGGAGTACTTCCTGTTGTAGCTCGAAAGGTTCCATCATCATTCAGTTCAACTAAACCAAACTCACTGCCACCTCCACCAGCGGTGACTTCTACGTACGTGGAGATACCGATTCCTAACTGCAATCTTTCGTTTTCTTCACGTCTGCGACTTTGTTCGTTTCTAAGAGCTTCGTAATCAATAGTGTTGAGAGCTTCGTCTAGAGCTTTTTCATAGTCACCTGAGTCGTAAACAGTTCCTGTTGAGTTTTTAAATGGGAATTCATCAGGACTGGGAAAATTCAACCTTCGCACTTCAGCTGGATCCATTGCTACTTTCCTTGCAAATAGATCAACGGTTCTTTCAATTACTGAAGTGGCTTCCGGGCGTCCCGCACCCCGGTATGCACAAACTGGAGCTGTTGTCGTAGCGACAGAACGTGAGGAAAATTCAACATTAGGAATTCTGTATACCCCACTTGCCATCATTAGAGTAGAACCAGGTAGAACGGCTCCCCACTTCGGATAAGCACCACTGTCTTGAATGACTTCGAGGCTGTAATGGGTGATTTCACCATTAAGGTTTCCACCCATTTTGACTTTTTGTTTTTGCGCTCTCCCATGCGCAAAACCAGTTAAATTCTCTGTTCTACTTTCCATCCAACGGACAGGTTTTTCATGCACTCGAGATAAATGGGCAATAATTATTTCCTCTTCTGAAGCAAGTCCTTTAGCTCCAAAACCGCCTCCTATGTCAGTGATAATTACCCTTACATCTTTTGTTTCCATTTCAAGTGCTTGAGCAACTGAATCTCGATAATCATGAGCTCCTTGATTACTGGCCCAGCATGTGAGACGACCATTTTCAAAAGATGCAAGTGTGACTCTCGGTTCAATAGAAACAGCTGCGACTTTAGAGTTGATGATCTCTGCTTCCACCACGACTTCGCAATCAGAAAAATCTACTGGCTCTCTTCCGGGTATCTCTGTAACTATATTGCTGTCTAAATTTGGGAAGAGTAAGACTTCACCTGCGACTGCTGCTTCAAGATCGACCAATGCTGGTAAAGGTTCTATATCTACCCAAATATTCTCGGCAGCATCTGCTGCTAAATACTCGTTTTCCGCCAGAACTACCGCTACTGGTTCACCAACAAAACGCACCCTTTCACGGGCAAGATACGGTCTTGTCATCCCGGGTTCATAAGCATTTAATATGACAGCTCTATCGGCCAAATCCAGATTTTCAGCGGTATAAATAGCAAAAACTCCTGGCATTTTCATAGCTTCACTTGTTTCCACTGAAATTATTTCACCATGCGAAACATTTGACCTTACAAAATGCGCGTGTAAAGCACCTTCCATTGGCACATTCGCTACATATCCGCCTTTTCCGAGTAAAAGATTTAAATCTTCACGACGTGGAACAGCATTTCCCAGTAAAGACGTTCCTCCGGTACCATGTTCGCCTGATCCTTTACTACTCATTCAGCTGGGTACCTTTCGAGAAGTTTTCTAGCGATAACCATTTTCTGGATCTCGCTCGTCCCTTCTCCAATGATCATTAACGGAGTGTCTCGCAAGTAACGCTCTACTGGAAACTCTGTTGTATATCCATTACCACCATGAATCCTCATCGAAGACATGGCGATTTCAAAAGCTGCTTCAGAAGCAAAAAACTTCGCCATCCCTGCTTCCATATCAACCCTCTCTCCGGCATCTGCCCGCCTAGCCGCATCAAAGGTCATCAAACGAGATGCTTGGAGCTTTGTTGCCATTTCAGCAAGCATGAATTGAACAGCTTGGTGCTCAAAAATTGGTCGGCCAAAGGTTTCGCGTTGTTGAGCGTATTTCATTGCTGAGTCAAAGGCTGCTTGTGCTACTCCAACAGCTCTTGCAGCTATATTTATTCTTCCCAACTCCAAAGCTGAAAGTGCATATCTCCTACCGTTTCCTATTCCTTCTTCACCTCCCAATACATTCGCAGAAGGAACACGATGATCCACGTAAGACATTTCAACTGTTTCTAATCCCCGATATCCAAGTTTGTCTATTTTTTTTGAAACTTGGATTCCTTCAAAATTCTCTCCGGGTTCTTTTTCAACCAGAAAACAAGTAATTCGATCATCTGGAGTTCTCGCTAAAAGCATTACTAGAGATGCGCGTGTTCCATTCGTAACCCACATTTTTGTGCCATTAATTACCCATTCGTCTCCATCTTTTTCAGCTTTGCAACGAAGTGCCCCCGTGTCGCTACCTGCATCAGGTTCTGATAGAGAAAACGCCGCTCGAAAAGAACCATCGCACATTCGAGGTAGGAAGTTTTCTTTCTGCTCTTCCGTTCCGTATCTGTTAATCATGGTCACACCAATTTTGTGTGTATTCAAGATCCCAGCAAGAGACATGAAACCGCGTGATAGTTCTTCAACTATTCGAGCATAAGTTGTGATGTCTATTCCGAGACCACCATACTTTTCATCGATTGTGGAGCCGAAAAGTCCAAAATCGCACATCTGTTCAAACATTTCTTGAGGAAACTCATCATTAAGTTCAAATTGAGCGACATTTGGAATCACGTCGCGATCAACCCAGTCTTTTATTGTTGAAACAAGTTCATCAGCTAGTGCCTGATCTGTAGCCATCTTTTCTCACTCTTCTACACTTAAAGGGTTTTATCACTTAAATTACGTTTTTTCTTATTCTGATCGTATCGTCACGTAACTTTTCTGGCAGTTCTATTTGTCTTATGATTACATCTAATAGGAAATAACCCAAAAACGGCGATACGGTCGAAGATGGTCTACTTAACAGGAGCTTAGGTGACAAAGATTCCTCGAATAATTTCAGTTGATGATCATGTGGTTGAACCACCAGATCTTTGGACTAGTCGCTTACCTTCAAAGTATGCGGATAGGTGCCCACGTGTTGAACGTGATTCTGCAGTATTCAACTTTGAAGGTGGAGTTTTCTCTTACGAAAAAGGAGTTAAAAATGGCTCTCCATGCGACTGGTGGTTGTATGACGATTTGATATATCCGTTTCCTAAACTTTCCGCTGCAGTAGGTTTTGAAAATCTTGATGTTGAGCCAGTTACTTTTGATGAAATCAGGCCTGGCAGCTGGAAGCAGGCCGACAGGCTCGCCGATATGGATGCAAACCACGTTGACGTTTCAATATGTTTCCCTAATGTTCTTCCAAGGTTTTGCGGTCAAACTTTTCTTGAACGAGAAGACAAAGATCTGGCCTTACTTTGCGTAAAGGCTTACAACGACTGGATGATAGATGAGTGGTGCGAAGGTGAAGGAAAAGGTCGTCTGATACCACTTACCCTCATACCACTATGGGATCCAGTCGCGGCCGCTGAAGAAGTTCATAGATGCGCAAATAAGGGATCTTTTGCTGTTGCATTTTCAGAAAATCCATACCATCTGGGTTTACCATCCGTGCATGACGAAAATAATTTTTGGGATCCTTTCTTCACTGCATGTCAAGAAACTGAAACTGTAATTTGCATGCATATTGGATCTTCATCAAAAATGCCGTCAACTTCTCCGGACGCTCCTTTTTCGGTTTCTTCGACCATAACTTTTGCAAATGCGATGGGATCTATGTGCGACTACATACTTTCAGGAATTTTTGTTCGATTTCCTAAACTCCGGATTGCATACGCAGAAGGACAAGTTGGGTGGATGCCCTACGTAGTTGAACGAATGGACAAAATTTGGGAAGAAAGAGGAGATGCTAGTTTTGGGATAGATCTTCCCAATCCACCTAGTTCTTACATACCTAACCACATTTGGGGTTGCATTTTCGACGATGAGGTAGGTTTAAAGAATCGAGACATAATCGGAATGAACCAAATCTGTTTTGAAGTCGACTTCCCTCACGCAGATACCACTTTCCCAAATACGTTGAAGGTGGCAACAAAAATTTGTGAAGAAGCAGGACTCTCAGAGGACGAAATATACCGACTTATGCGGGGTAACGCTATTGATTGCTTCGGACTTGAACGTTTCGGTATAACAGTTTAAATAGGCTCTCAACTGTGTCATGGAACAACTGGCATTTCATCCTTCCAACGATCTATCCCACCTCCAGAAATAACTTCTTTTACTCTGTCTATACTTTCTTCGATTTCTACAAAGGTGGTATACAGCGGAGCGAAACCAAATCTGACTAAATCTGGTGGTCGGACATCTGGGATTGTTGCTTGTTCATTAATTAATGCCTGTCCTATTGCCAAAGCTGAATTATGAGAAAAAGATAAATGAGAGCCACGATTCTCGTGTTTTAAAGGTGATGCAACAGAAAACCCTAAAGGTAGAAGTTCTTTTTCAGCTTTGAATAAAAATCTTTCAGAAAGAGCGACTGACTTAGAGCGTATGTTCTGGACTCCCGCTTCAATCACCAAATCAACACCTGGCTCTATCAGCAAAGTTGAAACTAAAGGTGGTGTGCCGGTTAAAAACCTACGATTATCGTTTTGCGGCTGGGAATTAGGATCAAATCCGAATGGGTCTTTACTCCCATACCAACCTGCTATGGGATTTATCAAATCGTGACAATTTTCTGAAATGTAAATAAAAGCGGGTGATCCTGGTCCACCATTTAAATACTTGTATGTGCATCCAATGGCTAGATCAATTTCATCTTTTCTTAGATCTATTGGAACCACTCCTACTGAGTGTGAGAGATCCCAAAGAACTTTGGCTCCTACTTGATGAGCCTTTTTAGTAACTGTTGATAAATCCCAACAACACCCTGATCGATAGGCGACCTGACTTAGTGATACTAAAGATACAGTTTCATCAAGCGCCTCTAAAAGCTCTTCAACTGGGGCTTCCAAACCATTGCTTTCTACCACTACGACCTTGTGATCTTTACTGACCGTCGATGCTGCTGCCTTCAAAGCCTGAATATCGGAGGGGAAATTTTGGTCATCTGTAAGGATGATGGAACGTGTTGGATTTGAAAGAAGTGCTGAAACTGCAGCTTTAAATAAACAGACAGTTGTTGAGTCAGCTAATACAACTTCTCCTGGTTTTGCTCCAACCACTGATCCAACCTTGTCTCCGATTCGAACTGTGTCTTCTAACCACTTTTCGTTCCATGATCGTATTAAGCGACTACCCCATTGTTCGGAGACTATTTCTTGAGCAAGGTCTTTGGTTTTTTTTGGAAGTCGGCCTAAAGAATTTCCGTCTAAGTAAATTAGGCTTGGATCCTCGATAACGAACTTTGAGCGAAAGTTGGCTAGTTGATCGGCATTGTCTAGGTCTTTGGCAGTTGTTTGATTTGATTTGATTTTTTCAAAAGGATCATCAGAATCAGTCACCAGATTTTTCCTCATCAATTATTTCTTGCATTCGTCTTTCAGTGTGTTCCTGGCTCAAGCTTTGATGATCGCCTTCCACCTCTTCTAGAGGCTGGTTATCGTCAGCATCAAATTCAAGTTGTAGTGCTCTAGAAATAATCCCATGCATTCCATATGTGGCAACGATGTATGTAAGTTCAAGAATTTCTTCATCTGACAAGTGTTCTGAGAGTGTCTGAAAAATTTCATCAGCTACTAGGCCGTTGTTGGTCGCTAGGCAATCCGTATATGCAAGAACTGCTCTTTCAATTTCATTGAAACACTCAGATTCCTCCCAATTTGGAATCGATTTGATTTTTTCTTCGCTTATTCCAACGGTTCGGCAAGATTTACAGTGCTGTGAAAAAACAAAACGGCTCCCGACATCCCATCCCACACGAGTTTGTCCGAGTTCTCGTAGCTGTGGATCCAATTTTCGCTCTGGCGATCTATACAAAGCTAAACCTGCAACTGCGTGATCGAACACTTCAGGAACCAAAGCAAAAGTAGGCCACCAATCTCCTGGACTTCCAGTATCAGTACCAGGTTCAACTGTCGGGTCTCTGTCTCCAAATATAAGTTGAAAAACAATTTCAGCTGCTGGGTGTAAATCTGGACGACTTACTTGTTGGATCCGAGGCATTCGAATCCCCTATGTGCCTTTGGGTTCGGGAAAGAGGCTGAATCCTCTAAGCCCTTCTATATCTAAAGGTTGAATGAACGTTGAGTGGTCAGTGTCATCTGTTGAGTCAAGACGTGCTGCTGCGGTTTCAGGGTCAACTCCGAATTCGCCTGTATCTCTGCAAAACTCAACCATTATTCCATTTGGGTCTATGTAATAAAGCGAGTGACACCATCCGTGATCTACTTCCATCAAAGGAACAATTTTCTCTGCAGCCAACCGTTCGCGTACTGTTTCAGTTCTTTCTTCATCAGAAGCGAAAGCTAGATGATTAACCCAAACGGGAAGACCATTGCCAATAGATACTTCAGAACTCCAATCAGGATTCTCACCGACCCCTGAAACCTCGAAAAAAGCTATGCAAGAACCATCGCCAGTATCAAAAAACAAATGGCGGAAGAAGCCATCTGGAGCATTTTTTACCTCAGTGTGAACCAAAGGCATTCCTAATAAATCTTCATAAAAATGTCTGGTTTCTTCACTGTTTCTGCATGCGTAAACAACATGATGGAATCCTTTATTTCTGGTTTTTTTTGTCATCTAATCACTGCAATCCTTTTGCAGCTCCACCATCAACGGGGATTGCTGCACCTGTTATAAATTTCGCTTGTTCGGAACATAAAAAAGCTACGACTTCACCAAAATCGTCAGGGTTGCCGAGTTTCCCTGTTGGAACGTTTGACGCTACACCTTGTAAATCCTCATAAAGTTCAGTGAGTCTTTCGGTCGCATGAAGTCCAGGTTGGATTGAATTTACTGTTACACCAGCCCCAGCCACCTCGGTTGCTGTTGTTTTCAAAAAACTCGTTAATCCAGATCTAGCCGTGTTAGAGAGAATCAACTGGGCCAGTGGTTCTCTTACTGCAATCGAGGTAATCGCCACTACTCGGCCCCAGCCTCGATCAACCATTTCCGGTATCAGCCCTTTACACATTTCGACAGTCGATAAAAGGTTCAACTGAATGGCTTCTGAAAAATCTTCTGTCGCTGTAGTCTCAAAATTTCCTGGTGGTGGACCGCCAGCGTTAGCTACAAGAATATCTACTACACCAAATGTTTCTTTTACTTCTTCTAACATGCTCTTGATTGAAAAAGGATCTGATAAATCAGCCGCAATAATATGACAGTCACTCGAAAGTTTTTGGGCTGCAACTGATAATGAATCAGTTGAACGTGATACCAAACAGACTTTTACCCCTGCGTCAGACAGGGCTTTAGCACTGGAAAGACCCAGACCTCTTGAAGCACCAGTGACTAGAGCTGTTCGACCTGAAATACCTAAATCCATCATTATTCGATTCTTAAACCTGATATCGCTCTACTTATTACCAGTTGTTGGATCTGTTCTGTTCCTTCAAAAATGTCGTGAATTTTTGCATCCCTGTGCCAACGTTCAACTGGATATTCTCTTACATACCCATACCCACCAAGAATCTGGATGGCTCTTTCTGTAACCCAAGTGGCAACTCTTCCAGCTTTCAACTTGGCCATTGAGCCTTCAGCGTTCTTGAAACCTTGATGAGTTCCCAGCCATGCTGCCCGCCATGTAAGCCACCTAGCTGCGTCAATCTCAACAGCCATATCTGCAAGCATGAAAGAAATGCCTTGGTTCATGATTATTGGCCTACCAAATGCTTCTCTTTCTTTGGCGTATTCAAGTGCATACTCATATGCAGCTCTAGCTACACCTATTGCCTGAGCTGCTACAGCAGGACGAGTGGCTTCAAAAGTCTGCATTGCTGCTTGAGCATTTCCAGATTTGCCCTCTTTTACTCGCGCAATTCTCTCATCAAGTTTCTCCTTAGTCCCTAAAAGACAAGAACCTGGGATCCTCACATCTTCTAATACAACCTCTGCTGTGTGACTTGCTTTAATTCCATGTTTTTTGTACTTCTGTCCCTGACTTAATCCTGGTGTATTAGGAGGCACTATAAAAGATGCGTGACCTCTCGATTTAAGTTCAGGTTCGACTACAGCAACCACTACATGGATGTCGGCTAAACCTCCATTAGTTATCCAAGCTTTCGTTCCATTTAGAACCCATTCGTCTGTGGCTTCGTCATAAACAGCTCTAGTTCGGTAACCGCCTACGTCAGACCCAGCATCAGGTTCACTAGCACAAAAAGCTCCAATTTTCAGATCTCCTGCGTTTCCGTAGCACTGCGGCACCCATTCCAAAACTTGTTCCTGTGTACCAGATGCAACAATTCCGGCAGCTGCTAATCCAGAACCCATTATCGCCATTCCGATACCTGCATCTCCCCAAAATAATTCTTCGATAGCCACAGGAAGAGTGAGGCCTGTCTTGTCTCCCATCATTCCATTTGCTAGGAATTCCCAAGAGTAAAGACCAATCTCTGCTGCTTGCTCGACTACAGGGAATGGAAATTCTTCTCTCTCGTCCCATTCTTCGGCAGCCGGTCTTATCACATCTTCAGAAAACTGATGCACCCATTCTTGTAGTTGCAACTGTTCTTCGTTCAACTCCATAGAGAAGTCGCCCATTAATAACCTCCAATTAACTTTCTTCCGTTTGACAATACCCTCACAAGTCAAAGAGCAAACAATTCCGCTCGGTTATAATCAATAAGCGCAGATAGTCTCAAATTGATATATGAAAAGTAAAAAGAATGCTTCAAAAATTCCGGATAAGCCATCTTTAGATGGAATTGAAGAAATCTGGTCTAATCATTGGGAAAAAAACGGAACCTATAGTTTTGATCGTAGCAAAACTAGAGATGAAATTTTTTCTATAGACACTCCACCTCCCACAGTTTCAGGTTCTTTACATGTCGGACATGTTTTTTCTTATACGCATACTGATGCGATAGCGCGCTACCAACGAATGGCGGGTAAAGAAGTCTTTTACCCCATGGGGTGGGACGACAATGGGCTTCCAACTGAGAGAAGGGTCCAAAATTTTTTCGGGGTCAGGTGCGACCCTTCATTACCTTATGATCCAGATTTTGAAACGCCAGATGATTCTGGTAACCCAAAAGCAATTAAAGAACGTGGTGAGTTTGATATAAGTAGGCGCAATTTTATTGAGCTGTGTCATATTCTCACAGCAGAAGACGAAAAGGCTTTTGAAGCTCTATGGCGTCGCCTTGGATTGTCAGTTGATTGGGGTCTTACCTACGCAACTATCGATGAAAAATGTCAACGTGTAGCTCAGCGTGCTTTCCTTCGAAATCTAAACAGAGGTGAGGCATATCAGACTGAAGCTCCGTCACTATGGGATGTGACTTTCCGAACTGCTGTAGCTCAAGCTGAACTTGAAGACAGGGAAAGGCCAGGCGCATACCATACGCTTAGCTTCCACGTTAATGGTGGTGAAGACTTACAAATTGCAACCACTAGGCCAGAACTACTACCGGCTTGTGTAGCTTTGGTGGCTCATCCAGAAGATTCAAGATATAAAAAACTTATTGGGACAACCGTGACAACTCCTGTTTTCGGTGCGGAAGTCCCTGTTTGTGAACATCGACTTGCAGATCCTGAAAAAGGTACTGGGATAGCGATGATATGTACTTTTGGTGACACTACTGATGTGACTTGGTGGCGGGAATTGGACCTACCTGTTCAAGCAATAATCAACCGAGATGGAAGGATTATAAACGAGCCTCCATCCGGCATTTCTAATGAAAATGGCGTTAATGCCTTCAAACGTCTGTCCGGAAAAACAATTTTCTCTGCGCAAGAAGAAATGGTACTAATGCTCCGAGAGACAGGTGAACTGGTTGGAGAACCTGAACCTATTACTCATCCAGTGAAATTTTTCGAAAAAGGTGACCGACCTCTCGAAATCGTCACTTCTCGTCAGTGGTATATAAGAAATGGAGGCCGTGATCAAAATTTAGCTAGTGCACTTGTTAATCGAGGCGATGAAATGAACTGGTATCCGAATTACATGCAAGCTAGATACAGCAACTGGATTGAAGGGCTTAATGGTGACTGGCTGATAAGCAGGCAGCGTTTTTTTGGAGTGTCTATACCACTTTGGTATCCGATAGATGAAAATGGTGAAACTGTCTGGGATCAACCAATTGTCCCCCAAGAAGACTCTCTTCCTGTAGATCCAACTTCAGAGGTACCAATTGGATTTTCAGAAGATCAGAGGGGTAAGCCTAATGGTTTCATAGGAGATCCTGACGTTATGGATACTTGGGCAACCTCTTCCCTGACTCCGCAGATTGCTTGTGGATGGGAAGAAGACCAAGATTTATTCGAACGCACTTACCCAATGGACATGCGCCCTCAAGCACACGACATAATACGAACTTGGCTTTTTTCAACTGTTGTGAGATCACATTTTGAATCTGATTCTTCTCCTTGGTTGAATTGTGCTTTAAGTGGTTGGGTACTTGATCCTGATCGAAAAAAAATGTCGAAATCGAAGGGTAATGTAGTTACTCCAATTGATTTGTTAGAGGAATACGGATCAGACGCTATTCGTTACTGGGCTGCTAATGGAAGGCCTGGAACAGATACGACATTTGACGACGGTCAAATGAAAATCGGTAGAAAATTAGCCATAAAGATACTTAATGCAAGCCGATTTGTTTTAGGTTTCAGTGATCCAACAAGCGATTCACTTGAGATTGATAAGAGTCTTATAAGCAACCCTTTAGATCTTTCAATGCTTGCAAGTCTGGCTGGACTAATAGACGAAACAACCGATGCTTTCAACAACTTCGATTATGCTCGAGCATTAGAGAAAACCGAATCTTGGTTCTGGGATTTTACGGATAACCATTTGGAACTTGTCAAAGTTCGCGCTTACGGAGAAGAAGATACGAATGCCGCTTCAGCTCAACATGCACTGCGTTTAGCGCTGCAAACTCTGCTGAAACTCTTTGCACCTTTTCTTCCGTTTGTCACCGAAGAAGTCTGGTCATGGTGGAGGGAAGAATCAATACATCAACAAGATTGGCCCTCAAGTGAAAATTTATTTTCAACTTCGGACTCTTTTGGAAATCAAGAAATCGCTGTTGTGGCTGCACAGGCAATTGCTGAAATTCGTAAGAAAAAAACTGAAGCAAAATGTTCGCTGGCAACACCAGTGAAGAATTGCACGGTTGTAGATACAGTCGAACGACTCGACCTTCTTCGTCTTGCTTTAGATGATGTTTGTGCTGCAGCAAAAGCCGAAAATATCAGCCTTGTTACAGGAGAAAAATTTGAGGTTGAAGTTCTCCTTTTAGAAGTAGAAGGTGATTGAAAT
Source organism: Candidatus Neomicrothrix sp. UBA672 (assembly GCA_002299135.1). Lineage (GTDB taxonomy): Bacteria > Actinomycetota > Acidimicrobiia > Acidimicrobiales > MedAcidi-G1 > MedAcidi-G1. The sequence goes on from DBNM01000096.1 coordinate 20,833, forward strand.
GGGAGATGAACCAAGTTTTGAACATTTAGTTGTTTCTTCTGACGGGCGAACAGCTCAGATGCAACTGAATAGACCTGAGCGTCTAAACGCCTTATCAGCGGCTCTTATGAAAGAAATAACTGAAGCCGCGGATTGGTTTGACCAACAACCTGATTTGCGTGTTGTTGTTGTTAGTGGCGCAGGTAGATCATTCTGCGCTGGCTTTGATATTGATGCTTTCGGAGGCAATAACCAAAATGCTTCCGGAAAGGCAGGTGGTAAAAAACCTGCTGATTTAGGTCGAGTGATGGCTGACGCAATCGAAGGGATGGCTCCAATAGCTATAGCGCGTCTTCATGGCCATGTTGTCGGTGGCGGCCTCGTATTGGCAGCAGCCTGTGATTTAAGGATTGCTTCCACTGAAACAAGTTTTTCTATCCCAGAAGTCGATTTGGGAATTCCTTTAGCTTGGGGAGGAATTCCGAGACTAGTGAGAGAGATAGGACCTGCTTTGACAAAAGAATTGGTCATGACTTGTAGACCGTTTGATGCTGAAGAGGCGTCCAAAATAGGTTTTGTAAATAAAGTCACAACTATTGATGAAATTGACTCTGCAGTGAACGATTTAGTTTCAGTCATTGCAACAAAATCTAGAATCGCTACTCTTTCTACTAAAGCGCACGTAAATGCAGTTACTTCTCAGATGGTCGGAACTGCTAGGTCGTGGGCTGATGCGGATGGTTTAGAAGTTGCGATGGCTGATCCAGAATCGCAAGAAGCTCAATCAGAATATTTGGCTAAAATTAAGAAAAAAAGTTCTGATTCATAATTTTTTTAACACTTAGGTTCTTCATCCAAACTCTGTGATGCAGGTCTGTGTAGAACACCCCCTGTGATTTTAACTTTTATAGAACCTTTTTCTGGATCCAGAATTTGCCCATCTCCGTCGATGATCATGCTGAATCCTCCATCAGAGTGAGCAGGAAAGATCAAACTGACTGAACTGGAGTCAGCTAAATTTTTTAAGGTTCCTTTTCCAGGTGAACAGATAAGACAATCGTCTTCTAAAGAAATTAATGAATGAACGATTTTTGCTTTTCCCGCTTCGGTCATGGTCACTACAAACGCTGAATCGCCATATTCATCAAGACGTTTGTCTATATCTTCGATTGTGACTTTAATACTCATGGCAAAATCATAATTTATTTTTTTTAATAAAAAAAGTTGTATTTGCAAGGTTTTTTAGTATTTTTTATTGCATGCACAAGTTTAGAATTGGTGAAGCAGCTCAGTTGCTTGGTGTCAGCACAGACACGGTCAGAAGATGGGCAGACTCTGGTCGTCTTTCAATTGAAAGAACCGAAGGTGGACACCGGCTTATAAACGGAGTTGAGCTTGCAAAACTTGCCCAAGAAATTTCAAATTCGAGTGAACAGGAAGGAGCTACTCTTTCAGCTCGAAACCGTTTCACCGGTTTAATCACTCGTGTCGTCGCTGATGGAGTTATGGCTCAAGTTGAACTTCAAGCTGGTCCGTATCGCGTTGTCTCCTTGATCTCAGCTGAAGCAGTTAAAGAACTTGGATTAAAACCTGGTGCTCTAGCAGTAGCTGCGATAAAGGCAACAAATGTGGTTATTGAAAGTCCGTAAGAGACTACACAAACACTTATTAATCGTTGGAATTTTTTGCTTGACTTGCCTCGGGTGTGGCAAGGAAGAACAAGGGATAAACATTTATGCTGCCTCCTCTCTTACTGAGGCAGTTTCTGTTGCGGTCGAACGTTACGAAGAAATTTCTCAGGTTAAGACAAAGGTCGTTTTTGCCGGCTCAAACCACTTAGCCTCACAACTTAGAGATGGAGCATATGCAGATGTTTTCATCACAGCGGATGTTGAGCTTATTGCTGGTTTGGGTTTTGACGGAATTTTAGAGGGTTTCGCTTACAACTCTTTGGTTGTAGTTAAACCTGTCGCTTTTGTTAATAAAAGCTTTGAACCGAACGATTTAACCCGCGATGAAGGACTTATAGCAATCTGTTCGGAGGGAGTCCCATGTGGCAATGCCACAAAATCAAAATTTGGAATCATAGAAGCAGACACATACGAAATGAATGTTAAAGCTGTTTTAGCGCGTGTTGCTTCGATGGAGGTAGATCTGGGAATTGTTTACAAAACCGACCTCAAGAATGAACCGAAAGTGATTACGGCATGGCCTCAAGAAATTGCTTGTCCTTGCGTCTCTTATGCAACGGCATTTAGAGGTAAAAAAGGAAATGACTTCACTGATTTTTTAATTTCCGATATCGCTAAAGAAATTTTTTCTAGTCATGGATTTTCCCTATGAATAGGATTCCAAAAACAGTCGTTCTATTCGCGACTATTGCGATTTTATTCCTTCTATCCCCGCTAATAGGACTTCTGCAGAGAATGCCATGGTCGGGACTGTCGGACCTTCTTGGAAGTGACATCATTCTGGATGCTTTCTTGCTTTCCTTGTTTGTGAGTTTTTCAGCCGCTCTTATCGTGTTCGTATTTGGAATTCCAATAGCATGGTTTTTGGCCAGATCTAATTTTTCTTTTATGAAATTGCTTCGCGCTGTAGTGCTCCTACCAATGGTTCTTCCTCCAGTTGTAGGTGGTACTGCTTTACTTTTTGCTTTTGGAAGGCAGGGTTTTTTAGGTAAGTGGCTAAATGATTGGTTTGGTTTGACCCTTCCATTCACTACAGCTGGTTCAGTGGTGGCAGCAGTCTTTGTTTCGATGCCCTTTTTTGTAGTTGCTGTTGAATCTGCTTTCCGCTCTATCAATGAAGATCTTGAAAAAACAGCAGAAACGCTCGGAGCTTCTTCACTAAAAATATTTTTAAAAGTCACATTTCCTCGTATATTCCCTTCAATAGTTGCAGGGCTCGCTCTATCTTGGGCTCGAGCTCTTGGGGAATTTGGTGCAACTATAACTTTCGCTGGGAACATGCCTGGTGAAACTCAAACCTTACCTCTAGCAATTTTTCTAGCGCTAGAAACTAAACCTGAAGCAGCGTTAGCTCTTAGTTTGGTGATGATTGTAACTTCGCTTGCAATTCTTATACCGTTCCGCGATCAGTGGCTGCCGAGTAGATAACATGCTGGAACTTAATGGGTCTTTAGATCTCGAACATTTCACTTTAAAAGTCAAACTTGAAATTGATAAGAATGAAACAGTCAGTCTTCTGGGTCCCAATGGCTCGGGGAAATCAACACTTTTGAGGCTTATATGTGGTCTAGAAAAGCTGACTACAGGAAGTCTGAGAATAAATACGAACATAGTGGATTCGGAAAATACTTTTCTCCATTCCCGTTTCCGGAATGTCGGCTGGGTGCCGCAAAACCAAATGCTTTTCGATCATCTAACCGTGAAGCAAAACATTGAATTCAGCCCAAATTCATCTAATAAAGAGGTTTCTGAATTGATCGAACTTTTTGATTTAGAACATGTACAAGACAAAAAGGCAGGCAATTGCTCTGGAGGTGAATCTCAGCGTGTCGCAATTACTAGAGCGATCGCATCTAAGCCTCAAATTCTATTACTTGATGAACCATCTACTGGTCTTGATGAAAAAAGTAAACAAATTATTCACCGGTATTTAAAAACACAAAAAGGAGTGGCAACTTTGCTGATTACACACGATCCCCTTGAAGCAGCTTCTTTGTCAGAACGTTTAGTTATTTTAGAAAAAGGTGTAATAACTCAGTCTGGGACGACAGATGAGTTAAGAAATTCGCCGGCAACTCCTTATTCCGCTTCTCTTGTTGGGTTGAACTTCGTACCCGCTATAGCGAATGGATTAGTTGCCGAGACCAGTAAAGGAGTGGAACTAATTTTAAGTGAATCAATCCAAGGTCCAGTCAACATCGTAATTCCTCCAAAATCTATTGCTCTTTATAGAGAAAAACCCATAGGAAGTCCCAGGAATGTTCTTATGGCGAAAATCTTAGAAATAAACCATGTTGGGGAAAATGTTCGCATCAACTTGGATGGCCAATTAAATTTTATGGCTGAAATTACTAACAATGCTTTTGAAGTTCTCAACCTGCATAAAGGTGACGAAGTTTGGGCTGCATTCAAAGCAACAGAGTTAATCACTGCTCCGGCATAAAAAACATTTAAGATACGACTACTGCATTACTTTTAAAAAGTAACGATAAAGAAAGGTGTTGAATGAAACTTGGATTGATTTGGGGATACTGGTCCGCTCAACCACCCACAGACTGGGTTCCGCTCACACAGGAAGCTGAAAAACTGGGTGTAGACGCAGTTTGGACTTCGGAATCTTGGGGTTCCGATGCTTTTTCTCCACTGGCTCATTTAGCTGCTGTAACTGAAAAAATTCGCTTAGGTACAAGCGTTGTTCAAATCGCAGCTCGTACACCAACCGCATGCGCTATGCATGCAGTGACTCTTGATCATTTATCTTCCGGTCGCTTAATTCTTGGCATAGGGGTTTCCGGACCTCAAGTAGTAGAAGGATGGTATGGACAACCGTTTAAACGTCCATTAGCCAGAACTCGAGAATACGTTGAAATTCTGAGGTCTGCATTCGCTCGTGAGGATTACCTTTCTTATGAGGGTGAATTTTTTCAACACCCTTACAAGGGTCCTGACTCAACTGAGCTTGGTAAACCTCTAAAAATTATGACCCATCCTCTACGAAGCGACATCCCTATTTTTATTGGCGCAGAAGGCCCGAAAAATGTTGCTCAAACATGTGAAATTGCTGATGGTTGGCTGCCTCTTTACTATTCGCCATATCGCCAAGATGTCTACAGTGAAGTGATTTCAAATCGTAAAGATACTTTTGAAATACCTCTTAATATGATCGTGAATGTCACTGATGATATTGAAACGGGCTTACTCCCAATCAAAATGAGTATTGCTCTGTACATAGGCGGTATGGGGGCGAAAGGAAAAAACTTTCATACAGAACTAATGTCTCGAATGGGATTTGAAGCTGAAGCCAAACTCATACAAGAACTATTTCTGGAAGGTAAGCGAGAAGAAGCAATTGCTTCAGTGCCAAGTGACTTCTGTGATGAAATAAGTCTTGTTGGACCAGCGGACAGGATTCGTGACAGACTTCAAGCTTTCGAAGACAGCCCAATCACCATGTTGAATATTTCTGCACGCTCACTTGATGAACTGCGCGAGGTGTCAGAAATAATCCTTGGGTAAATCCTAGTTTTTTACCTCTTTTCAACTTTTATATCAGAACAAGTTCAAGTAATCTTCGCTGATGTCTAGGAACTTTCGATGACTCTCATCAAAGCGGCGGTATGTTACGAGTCTAAATCTGACTTGACCATTGAAGAGATTCGATTGTCGGACCCTGAACAAGATGAAATTCGAGTAACTGTAGAAGCCTGTGCTATCTG
>DBNM01000096.1:26602-35234 GCA_002299135.1 Candidatus Neomicrothrix sp. UBA672
GTTTTGGGACACGAAGTATCTGGGAAGGTAGTTGAGATAGGACCAGAAACAGAGACAGAATTAGGTATTGGAGACCAAGTTGTAGTTTCCTTAATCCGAACCTGTGGTCAATGTTTAGCTTGCGAACGAGGACACGATATAGCTTGCACAGGAAGAGTCAGACTTAATGAAACCAGCCCTCTGGAGACAAAAACGGGTGCGGTAATAACGCATGGTCTCAATACTGGAGGGTTTGCGGAAGAAGTAGTCGTCCATATTTCACAGTGTGTTCCTGTGCCGGAAGACTTACCTGCTAATTTTGCTGCTCTTCTTGGATGTGGAGTCATGACAGGAATGGGTGCTGTGTTCAATACGGCGCAAGTTAAAAGTGGTGACATCACTGTGATAATTGGTTGTGGTGGTGTTGGTTTAGCCGCAATTCAGGGAGCGAAAATTTCCGGAGCGAAACATGTGATTGCGGTTGATCCATTAGCAAATAAGAGAGAACTAGCAATTAAATTCGGAGCTACTCAGGCTCTTGAACCTTCGGAAAACCTGACTGAAATCATTCAGGACACAACCGAAGGGCATCTGGCTGATTTTGCATTTGTAAGCACTGCCGCAGCTTCAGCAATTTCAATGGCAATGAGCCTTTTATCACCGATGGGCGCTCTGGTGCTAGTAGGTATGCCTGAAGATGGTGTTAAAACAGAATTCGACCCAGGCTTACTGGCAGCTAGAAATCAGAGGATCCTAGGCTCGAAAATGGGCACCTCTAGACCGCATGCAGATATTCCTAAGATGGTTGATTTATGGCGTGATGGAAAACTCGATCTTGAAAATATGGTTTCAAGCACCCACCCGTTGGAAAATATTAATGATGCTCTTAATGAAATGCGTAACGGTTCAGTCATACGTGCTGTGGTATGTCCGAGACCTTAAGGGGGATTTGAAATGAAAATCGTTGAGGTGGAAACATTTGTTGTAGCTAACCCTCCACCACGTCATGGAGGCCGCTATTTCATTTTTGTAAAACTGACGACTGACAGTGGTGTTTCTGGAATTGGAGAGGCGTATGCAGCTTCCTTTAATCCCCATCTCATTGCAAAAATGATTGAAGATACCGCAGATCGTTTTCTCATAGGTGAGAATCCTTTTCATATTGAAACTTTTTGGCGTCGATCTTATGGGGTCGGGTACACGCTTCGCCCTGACCCCACCTTGTGTGGCGTGATCAGTTCACTGGAAATGGCTTGCTGGGATTTAATTGGAAAAGAATGTGACAAGCCGGTCTATGAACTTCTAGGTGGCCGTGTGCACGAAGGGTTGCGTGCTTACACCTATCTATACCCTCCTGATGGAGAGGACACATACAACCCCTCAACAGAAAAACATATTTATAATGACCCTTCCTTAGCTGCTGAAGCTGCTGCTGCTGCAGTTGAAAAGGGTTTCACTGCAGTCAAATTCGATCCTGCCAGTTCTTATTCAGTTTTTGACGGTCGTCAACCGACTCCAAGCGAATTGGAATTTTGCGAATCGATGGTTAAAGCTCTCCGTGAAACTCTTGGAACAGGCGCTGACATATTATTTGGCACCCATGGACAATTCACTCCTTCAGGGGCGCTAAGACTTGCGAGAGTCTTAGAGAAATACGACCCTCTCTGGTTTGAAGAGCCTGTACCTCCTGATGATGTTAAAGGAATGGCAAGAGTTGCTGCCGGAACATCTATTCCTGTTGCAACTGGAGAGAGACTCACAACAGTTAGTGAATTTTCAACACTTCTTGAGTCGAATGCAGCTTCGATAATACAACCAAATCTTGGCCGTTGTGGAGGCATCCTTCAGGGTAAAAAAATTGCTTCAATTGCAGAAGTGAAACAAGCTCTACTGGCTCCACACTGTTACTGCGGGCCTGTTGTTGCCGCTGCAAATATTCAACTGGCTACTTGCACTCCAAACTTTCTAATTCTTGAGTCAATCGAGGATTGGTCTGGTTTCCATGCCGAGATCCTCGAAAAGCCCATTGAATTCTCTGAAGGACTGGTAATACCTTCTACTGAACCAGGTCTTGGTGTCGTACTAAATGAAGATGTTGCGAAAGCAAATCCTTGGAATGGAGAAGAATTGCAACTAACTCCCCTCTACGACCCACCGTCAGGAAGAGACGGCTTCAAAAAATGAACGGACAAGACCTTAGGATTTCTAATGCCAAATGAACGGCGACGGGGAGGTAGGAGCCAAAGACGAGGCGAAGGTTCAAATAATATCCAACAACCTTCTTCAATTCAGCCAAAACACAGATTCGAACCTTTGCGAGCAGTTTCTGAGGATGAGTTGGAATCAATCCACCAGGCTTCTCTGAAGGTTCTCTCAGAAACTGGGATTGCTTTTCTAGATGAAACAGCCTGCCAGCAATTAGCAGATGCCGGAGCTGTTGTTAAAGATCAACAAGTCAGGTTCGACCCTGAGATGATTATGGAACTTATTTCCACTGCGCCTAATGAATTCACTATGCACGGAATAGCACCCCACAGAGATTTCATTATGGGTGGTAAATGGATTACTTATACTGCAGTGGCTAGCCCTCCTTTTGTAACCGGCTTGGGACGTGACAGACGTGACGGCAATAGAGAGGATTTTCGTAATCTGATCAAATTGACTCAAATGCTTAACTGCCTCCACACAAATGCTGGCTACCCAGTGGAACCAACTGACATACACGCTTCGGTTAGACATTTACATGCAACACATGATGCTGTGACTCTTTCTGACAAGCCACCCTTTGTGTACAGCCTCGGAAGGCAAAGAAATATCGATGGAATGGAAATTACTCGGATAGCCAGAGGTGTAAACCAAGAAACTTTCAACTCAGAACCTTCGATTCTTTCTGTAATTAATGCGAGTACACCTTTGCGATATGACACCGTAATGCTTCATGGGATTCAAGAAATGTCTGCGCGGAATCAAGTTATTTGCATAACCCCCTTCACATTGGCAGGAGCTATGGCTCCAGTGACTGTTGCAGGAGCACTAGTTTTACAAAATGCTGAAGCTCTAGCGGGAATCGCCTATACACAACTAATCAACCCAGGAGCGCCTGTCATCTATGGGGGTTTCACTTCCAATGTCGACATGCAATCCGGAGCGCCTGCATTTGGAACACCTGAATACTGGAAAGCCTGCCTTATCGGAGGTCAACTAGCTAGGCGTTACGGGCTTCCTTACCGGTCATCCAATGTGAACGCAGCAAACAGTGTCGATGCCCAGTCAATGTATGAGAGTGTCATTTCAATATGGGGTGCAATTATGGGTGGTGTAAACCTTCTGCTCCATGGGGCCGGCTGGCTCGAAGGAGGTCTCCTCGCTTCGTATGAAAAAATGGTTATAGATGCAGATGTTCTAAACATGGTTAACTGCATGTTGGAACCAGTCACTGTCGATGACGCAACCCTAGCCGTGGAAGCAATCGCGGAAGTAGGTCCAGGGGGTCACTTCTTCGGTTCAGAACACACTCAAGAACGCTACAAAACCGAGCATTTCCGTCCTATGGTCTCAGACTGGAGAAATTATGAATCATGGGACGAGTCCGGCCGTCAAGAAGCTCACCAACGAGCTGAAAAACTAGCAAAACAACTAATTGACTCACATGAAGAACCGCCCATGGAAGAGGATATCCGTACCGAATTAGATGAATATCTTGATAGAAGAGTTGCTGAAGGTGGCGTCCCAACTGACTATTAGGAGGGGAACATGAAAGAAAAAGCTGAAGTAGTGGTTATAGGTGGAGGCGTTGTCGGTTGTAGCGTGCTGTATCACTTAACCAAGGCCGGTTGCACTGACGTAGTACTTCTGGAAAGAAAAGAACTTACAGCAGGCTCAACCTGGCACGCAGCCGGAGGCATGCACACCCTGAATGGAGATCCGAACGTAGCCGCACTACAAAGGTACACAATAAAGCTCTATGAAGAACTTGAAGAATCAACTGGAGTCGATTGTGGAATCCATCTGACTGGCGAATTGATGTTGGCAGATAATGAAGACAGATTGGATTGGCTGAAAATGGCTCATGCCCGCGGTAGGTATATGGGCATGGAAACAGAAATAATTTCAACTTCAGAAGCAAAAAATCTTGTTCCTTTTCTAGAAGAACAATATTTTGTAGGTGCTCTTTGGGATCCAGTCGGTGGGCACGTCGACCCTTCAGGTGTCACTAACGCTTACGCATCTGCAGCAAGGTCTTTAGGGGCTGAAATTGAAAGAAATACATGGGTAGAAGAAATATCTCAACAACCTGACGGCACTTGGGATCTATTAACAGACAAGGGGATAATAAATTGTGAAAATTTTGTAAACGCTGGAGGATTGTGGGCTAGAGAAGTTGGTCGGATGTGTGGCATTGAACTTCCGGTTCAAGCAATGGAACACATGTACTTTCTCACTGAAGAATTACCTGAAATTGAACCGTGGCTTGAAGAAAATGATGGTCACGGTCGAGGAGTCATTGACTTCAGTGGCGAAATTTACTTAAGAGCCGAGGGTAAAAGCCTTCTGCTTGGGACCTACGAACAAGCATGCGTGCCTTGGCAAACTAAATCAACCCCTTGGGATTTTGGCGCCCAACTTCTTACCCCTGACCTGGAAAGACTCACCCCTTCCCTCGAAGTAGGGTTTTCACATTTCCCAATTTATGCAGATGCAGGTATCAAACAAGTCATTAATGGACCATTTACATTCGCTCCTGACGGCAATCCTTTAATTGGTCCCATAAGGGGACAAAGAGGTCACTGGGTTGCTTGTGGCGTAATGGCTGGGCTCAGCCAAGGTGGAGGCGTCGGACTGGCTATGGCGAATTGGATTACTACTGGTGATCCGGGTTTTGATGTTTGGGGAATGGATGTTTCACGTTTTGGTGATTGGACTACTCCCGACTATACGTTGACAAAAGTAATCGAGAACTACACAAGACGCTTCAAGATAAGTTTCCCTAATGAAGAACTGCCTGCAGGTAGACCACTTCACACTTCACCAATCTTCAACAAACTAACTGATGCAAATGCCGTGTGGGGTGCCGCGTACGGACTTGAATACCCTCTCTGGTTTCAAGAAATTGGAAAAGAACCTATAGAAGAAGTCACTTTCAAACGATCTAATGCTTTCCCCGTGGTAGCTGAAGAAGTGAGAAGAGTGCGCGAAAATGTCGGGCTTATGGAGATAACAGGTTTTGCAAAACATGAATTTAGTGGAACTGGTGCAAGGGAGTTCTTAGAAAAACTACTGACCAACAAAATTCCTGAAAATGGTCGAATAGCCCTAGCTCCGATGTTAAACGAGGCAGGGAAACTTATAGGAGACTTCACTGTGGCCTCACTTACTAATCAGATTACAGAAGAAGAAAAATTCATTTTGTTTGGTTCAGGAATTGCTGAGGGTTACCACCAGAGGTGGTTCCTTGAACACATCGATAATGACCCAACCATTCGTTACAAGCCAATAGGCAATGATATGACTGGTTTGTCGATTGCAGGTCCTTCTTCCAGAGACCTTCTAAGTTCCATAGCAAACGAAGACATATCAGCTGAAAGCTTTAGATTCTTAGACATTAAAAATATGGCGCTCGGAATGATTCCATCTTTAGTAGGAAGAATAACTTTTACAGGCGACCTTGGTTACGAAATATGGGTTCCATCATCACTTCAATCACAACTTTATGACCTTCTAAACGATGTTGGAAAAGAATTTGATATGAGTCTTTTTGGACTGCGCGCGTTGGACAGTATGAGGTTTGATAAAAACTTTGGCTCTTGGGCCACTGAATACAGACCTATTTACGATCCTCTAGAAGCTGGATTGAACAATTTCGTAAAATTCGATAAAGAAAACTTTGTAGGCAAAGAGTCACTTACTGCAGTGTTTGAAGAAGGACCAAGAAGAAAACTCAGCGCTTTTGTTGTTGATGCCGACAACTCTGATGTGCTCGGTGATGAACCCATTTGGCACGACGGAAAAGTTGTAGGTTGGGCTACTTCCGGAGGGTATGCGCATTGGTCACAAGCTTCATGTGCGCTCGGTTACCTTCCTTCAGAACTTTCAGGCGTGGATGAAGGGTTTGAAATAGAAGTATTGGGGACACTCCGTGAAGCAAAACGGATAAATGAACCACTATTCGATCCTAAAGGTTCTCGGATGCGTAGCTGAAGGAATTAGATTGCATGGAAGCACATAACAAAATTACTGAAGACCCCAACGATCCACTTATACGTAAGGCCGCAACCACAGGACACAGAATGGTTCTTGGCCCTGGTGAACCTGCATTAAGTGAATGGGCTGAAGCAAAACTTTTATTACCCGATGAGAAGGCAATGATGGAATACAGGGTGAAAAGAATCCGCTCTGAACTCGAGGAGGCTGACCTAGCAGGAATTTTACTTTTTGACCCGATGAACCAGATGTACGCAACTTATTCACCAAACATGCAGCTATGGATCACCCATAACCCTTCTAGATATGTTTTCTTGGCAACAGACGGTCCGCTTATTCAATTTGATTACCCGAACTGTGAATTTTTATCTGCGCACAACCATCTAGTCACTGAGGTCAGACCTGCAAGACCTTTTTTCTATTTCATCGCAGGAGATCGAGTTGAAGAACAGGCACAAAAATTTGCTTCAGAAATAGCTGATCTGATTAAAGCTCATGGAGGTGGAAACCTACGTTTGGCAGTTGACGTCACCACAATTGCAGGGAGCCAAGCCCTTCAACAGGCAGGTTTAGATTTGGTTGAAGGCACTCAAATCATGGAATCAGCTCGAATGATCAAATCACATGATGAAATCAATGCCATGAGATGTTCTGTGGAAACGACTCGGGTTGCCTGTCAGAAAACATTTGAAGCTATGGAACCAGGTATGACCGAAAATCAACTCTGGGCTGTTATGTGGTCAGAAATGCTTTCTCGTAATGGAGAATGGATGGAATGCAGGCTTCTCTCAGCAGGGGAAAGAACGAACCCCTGGTTCCAAGAGTCGAGTAGCAATATCATCAATGAAGGTGACCTTGTAGCCTTCGACACGGACTTTGTTGGCCCGTACTCGATGATGACAGATGTCTCAAGGACTTGGATCTGCGGAGACACTAAACCAAACAAACAACAAAGCGAAGTTCACTCATTAGCTGTCGAACAAATTAACAAAAACACTGAGTTGCTTACTCCTGGAACTACTTTCTATGAATTAACCCATAACTCGTGGACGCCTCCAGTTGAAGATTACCGCCATTATTCATGCCTATTTCACGGTGTGGGTCAGTGTGATGAATATCCAGACATTGTTTTTCCAGATGCTTGGGAGGAATCCGGGTATGACGGAGTTCTAGTTCCAGGAATGGTCCTAACTGTTGAGGCTTATGTCGGATCTCGCTCAGGTGGTCAAGGAGTGAAATTAGAAGACCAGGTGTTAATCACCGAAAATGGTTACGAAAACCTTTCCGCATGGACTCTGGATCTCGAAAAATTTGAAAGACTTTAGATTCTTAAATGAATTTTTCATAATGGGTTGTATCGTCAGCAAATAGAAATACTAAATGGAGGTCAGTAATGAATAAATCTTGCGAAAATCGAGTAGCAATTGTCACCGGTGCTGGAAGAGGAATAGGACGCGAGCATGCACTTATGCTTGCCAGTGAAGGTGCAAAAGTTGTAGTCAATGACCTTGGAGGAGATGAATCGGGACACGGTGCGGATCTCAGTCCTGCTCAAGAAGTAGTAAACGAGATTGCAGACATGGGTGGTGAAGCGATGGTCAATGGGTGTAACGTTGCCGATTTTGATGCTGCGGGAGCGATGATACAAGAAGCGGTTGATAAATGGGGTCGAATAGACATACTCATAAACAACGCTGGAATCCTCAGAGATAGAATGCTGTTTTCAATGTCTGAAGATGACTGGGATTCAGTCATAAATGTTCACTTAAAAGGAACTTTTGCCCCGACTCACCACGCTTCGGTTTTTTGGAGAGAATCCGTTAAAGCAGGTGGTGAAACTTTTGGACGCGTGATTAACACCTCATCACCTTCGGGTATTTACGGAAATGTCGGTCAAACTAACTATGGTGCTGCAAAAGCTGGAATCGCTGCTTTTAGTGTCATTGCTGCACAGGAACTTTTTAAATACGGAGTAACCGTTAATTGTTTAGCTCCAACAGCAATCTCCCGTCTTACCGAACCTTTGATGGGGGGAACTGACGGAGTTAGTGATGAAATTCGTGAATCAATGTCACCTAGATGGATTGCTCTAATCGCAACTTGGCTTTGTAGCGAACAAGCGCAGAATGTAACCGGTCGCGTGTTTGACATCCGTGGTGACAAACTTGGCATTGCTGAAGGATGGCATCTCGGCCCGAGTGAAACTCAGGGGGATGAACCATCAGAACTTGACGCTGTAGTGAAGACTTTGATGGAAAAAGCGAGGCTGAATGCTGACATGTCAGGTCGAGATCGCGAAGGTCCGGGTTTTCCTCCGAATACAATCTGAGGTTTGGATTCAGAAACCTTTAAACTCTGCAGAACGTTTTTCTATCCACGCTAAAGCAGCTTCTTTAATGTCTTCTGTCTCGAAGTTAACTGATTGCGCTTGCGCTTCAGCTTCGAGGGACTG
>DBNM01000096.1:35647-41939 GCA_002299135.1 Candidatus Neomicrothrix sp. UBA672
CAAAGTCTTGAACAGTGCTGTCGAGCTCTTCCTCTGCAACTATTCGATTCACTAAACCGATGCGGTCAGCCTCTGCAGAATCTATTACATCAGCCAGCAAAACCAATTCCTTAGCCCGATGTAAACCAATTTGCCTCGGCAATAGCCAGGAACCACCGAAATCAATAGATAATCCTCTACGTGCGAAAATCTCTGAAAACCTAGCTGTCTCCGAAGCGATGAGAATATCGCAACCTAATGCGAGATTCATACCAGCCCCTGCTGCTACACCTCTTATTTTCGCGATCACTGGATGCGGGATTTCATTTAGGGCGAGAACTGACTCACTAATCTGCCTCATATTCTTTATATGTACATGTTTTTTTCCAGAGTTTGCTTGACTTCCTTGTCCTCCAACGTCAGCTCCCGAACAAAAATTGCCTCCAGCTCCGGTGATTACAACAACTCTCACACTTTCGCTTCTAGATACTTCCCTACAAATTCTTCCAAAATCAGCAAACATTTGAGTCGTCATGGCATTCATTACATCGGGTCTATTGATCGTAATTGTTACCTGAGAGCCAATCTGGTCTACGTCAATGCCCTCTGAGCTTTTTATTTTTTGTTCCATAAGCGGACACTATCTACTCCCCGTGCAATTCCACTAACGGAGCCTAGATAAGATTTACTTATGGATCTAGGAATGAGTGCAGACCAAGAAGCTATTAAGGATGTTTTCTCTAGTTTCTTTCTCGAACAAACTGGACCTGAAAGTGCTAGGAATTCCATGCCTTTAGGCTTTGACGTAAAAGCATGGAAGCGCATATCAGAAACCGGAGCACCTGGAATGGGCGTTTCGCCGCCGGCTGGTGGAGGTGCTTCATTATCTGATCTTGTAATTGTTGCTGAGGAAGCCGGATCTCAAATTGCGCCTCTTCCTATTGTTGATCATGTGGTGGCATCAAGAGTTTTGGAGAAGTTGGACTTGCTGGAAGAAGAAGTTTTGACTGGAACTCTTGTAGCCGGTCTGGTAGTAAGACCGGTGGAAAACGGTGTGGCTAAATCAGTCCCAACAGGTGCTATAGCAAACAGATTAATAGCTTTAAATGGAGACAAGCTACTGCTAATTACCGATGAACCGCCTAACAAATCCTTACCAAATCATGGTGATCTTCCAATCGCCCACCGTGAAATAAAAAATACTAATGTCGTTGCAGAAGGAAAAGAAGCCGCTGAGATTTTTGATAGAGCTTTGAACGAGTGGAAAACTCTGATTTCAGCGTTTCTGGTTGGTATAACTCGTAGTTCAATCGAAATGGCCGTTAACTATGTGAAAGATCGTCACCAATTTGGAAAACCAATTGGCAGTTTTCAATCGGTTCAACATGGACTAGCCGATCTACCAGGTTTATGTGATGGGGCTCGCCTGCTCGTAAACAAAGCAGCATGGTCAGGAGACAAGGAAATATCCGGAGAAATAAAATTAACTGATAACGAAATTTCTGATTTCGCTACCCTCGCATCTATGTCACTAATTTTTGCAGGAGAAACCTCATTACAGGCAACAGATCGCAGTCTTCATTACCACGGAGGTTATGGCTTCTCAGAAGAATATGACATACAACTTTTTTACCGCAGAGCTAGAGCCTGGTCTCAAATTCTTAACAACCCTTCAGAAGAATGCCTTCACCTCGCAGACCTTCTTCTAAAAGATAGTGAGGGCTGAATAATGGATTTCGAACTCTCTGAAAAAGCAATTGATTTCCGATCTCAGGTTAAAAAATTCATCGAAAATAATCTCACTTCAGAAATAATTTCAAATATGCATAAAACAGGGACATTCAATGACAAAAGTTTTAATGAGGCCCTAGCTTCAGAGGGTTTACTGGCAGGAGCGGTGCCAGGTTACGGGGATCGTGATCCAGTGGAGTTATACCTTCTGTTCAATGAACTCGAAAAAGCTGGTGCACCATATGACGGTCTAGCAGTAACCATGCTGGTTGCTGGGATCATCAATGCCGTAGGAACAGAATTCCACCATGAAGAAATCCTTAACAAGTTACTTACTGGGAAACATAATTGTTGCCTCGGCTACAGCGAACCTGATTATGGGTCAGACGTTGCTTCAATCACCACGAAAGCTGAGAAAGTTGGAGACAAGTGGATCATCAACGGACAAAAGATGTGGACGACTATGGCCCACGAGTCAGACTGGGTTCTTTTATTAACTCGCACTAATTCTGAGGTGCCGAAACATAAGGGGATGACGATGTTCCTTGTTCCTATGGCTACTCCAGGAATTGAAATTCAACCTGTCCCAACTATGGCTTCAGAAAGAACCAATGCGACTTTTTACGACAATGTAGAAGTGGAAGACCAATGGCGGTTAGGTGAAGTAGACGATGGGTGGTCAGTAATGGGGATTGCTTTGGCATTGGAACGAGGTGTTATGGGCGGAACAAACCCTGCAGTTCCTCTTTTAAAACATGTACTCAACTGGGCTGAAACTACACCAGATAAAAACAAAGGCTTAATGATTAATAACACTCTTATGAGAGAACGAATAGCCCGCACAGCCATAATCAACCAGGTGGGACAACTACTAACTCTAAGAGCTGCATGGATAGCTGCTACCGGAGGAATGCCAGGGGTTGAGGGCTCTATGGCAAAAATATATGCCTCTGAGGAATACCAAAAGGTGGTCGGTTGGTTCCAACAGATGGCAGGAGCAGAAGGTCTTTTAAGTTTCGGCGCAGAAGATGCAGCGGCATCTGGGTGGATCGACTATGACGCTCGTCATGCTCCTGTTACAACGATCTATGGAGGAACGAGTGAAATCAACCGAAACAACATCGCGGAAAGGTTTCTTGGCCTCCCACGCAGTCGATAAAAAAACTAATTTAAAAAACTTTCAATACCGACTAGACTGATATTAATCCCGAGGGTCCCTACTTCCCGTTTTATTACCGGTTGTAGCGCACTGAGGAGGAAAAATGAAAATTCTTATAGCTGATGCACTTCCAGAGGACAAAATTGAAGTCCTTCGTCAAAAGGGTTATGAATGCATTGTTGAACCTGACCTGACAGCTGAACAAATTCCAGAGAAGATCTCCGGCGTTGAGATTCTTGTAGTCAGAAGCACAAAAGTGGTATCCGAGGTTTTTGACAAGTCTGACTGCTTAGGGCTTGTTGTTCGTTCAGGTGCTGGAACTAACACAATCGACTGTCAAGGGGCAGCCGATTCGGGAATTTACGTGTGCAATGTGCCTGGAACAAATTCAATCGCAGTAGCAGAACTGACTATGGGTCTTATTATTTCAATCGATCGCCATATCCCATCTGCCACAGCTGACCTGAGGGAAAGCAAATGGAACAAAAAAATCTACAGTGATGCCGAAGGGCTATTTGGCAAAACTCTTGGCATTGTGGGTCTAGGTGAAATTGGTTTAGCAGTAGCCGAAAGGGCTCGATCTTTCGGAATGACAGTGCTTGCGAAAAAAGCTCAAAGAAAACCTGAGACAGAATCGAGAATCCGCTCAAATGGTATAAAGCTCGTCGAGGCACTTGAAGAATTAATTAGTGAATCTGATGTGATCTCAATACATCTTCCAGGTCAACCCGAAACAAAAAATTTCGTCAACGAAGGCTTTTTGAAACTGATGAAACCCAATTCAATCCTAATTAATACAAGTCGTGGAGAAATTGTTGATGAGACTGCCTTAATCGCATCCATAAATGAAAAAAATATCAGAGCAGGGTTAGATGTTTTTTGCGATGAACCTACTACTGGTACTGGAGAATTCTCCTCTGAACTGGCTCAACATCCAAACGTTGTAGGGACCCATCACATAGGCGCCTCTACACAACAAGCGCAAAATGCAACAGTGGAGGAAACAATTCGGGTCATAGACGCATTTCGCGAAGGGAATGTAATCAACTGTGTGAACATAGCTAAAGAACGTGTGGGGAGTTCAACACTGACGATTCGGCATTATGACAAGGTCGGAGTTTTAGCTGAAGTGTTCGCAATTCTGAGAAAAGAAGAACTAAACGTAGAAACAATGGAAAACAAAATTTTCGAAGGTTCAAAAGCTGCACTAGCAATTATTGACGTTTCAGGTGACGTTTCAGAAAATGCACTTACACAGCTGAGAGAAATAGATCACATCATTCATGTTCAATTAAGTAACCGCTAACTATGCCTAGATTAAAAGGATTCCCGGGTCTTGTTATCAAACCTGAGTGGGTAGAAAAAGTAACTACTGGACCGTACGATTCTTATACTCCTGAACAAAGACAAGTGATTACTTCTGAAAATCAATTGAGTTTTCTTAACATCACCAGATCATTAGAAGATCTACCAGTTGAACAACGCAACGATGTGGAAGGACTCTTAAATGAGTGTAAAGAAGCAATGGACCATCTTTACAAAGCTGACGTTTATCAGTCTTTTGATGAACCTTCTCTTTTCATTTACAGGATAGACATTCCCCACAATGGGAGAAGCCATTCACAAACAGGGATCGTAGGTTTAGTGCCAGTTGAAGACACTGAAAGTGTTCAAATTCTTAAGCATGAAGAAGTGAGACCTGAACGTTCTGATCTAATGTCACGTCATCTTGTAGCAGTTGGAGCTTCATCAAGTCCGATTTCTTTAACATATAAGAATGATGAACAACTAGATAAAGCTATAAGTAAGTGCACTTTAAATGAGCCTGTTCTAATGACTGAGGATAGTGAAATGAAACAAACTATCTGGAAAGTTGTTGGTGAAACAGCTAAGGAGCTAT
This sequence comes from Candidatus Neomicrothrix sp. UBA672, assembly GCA_002299135.1. Lineage (GTDB taxonomy): Bacteria > Actinomycetota > Acidimicrobiia > Acidimicrobiales > MedAcidi-G1 > MedAcidi-G1. The sequence continues at coordinate 40,417 of DBNM01000096.1, forward strand.
CAGAGCTTGTAAGCAATAAAACTTTGTATATAACTGATGGACACCATCGTATGGCTGCCGCTGAAGAAGCTCTTAAAAAGTCAAACGAAAATTATGAACCTCTAGAATCTACACTGGCGGTTCTATTCCCCGACGATGAGATGTTGGTACTACCCTTTCATCGAAGAGTAGGTGACCCTGAAGGTAGGAGTAGTCAGGACCTATTAAAGGCAATTAGTTCAGTGTGTGAAGTAGAGATGTCCGAAAAAACTGCACCTAAGCGAATAGGGGAAGTTGGACTCTATTTAGATGGTCAAAGCCACCGAATCATTCTCCCGAAATCTAATAGTAACAATTTGGTTGACCAACTTGATGTTGCGAGATTACAGGAACACATACTTTCCCAAATTTTTGGGGTTGCGAATCCTGGAACTCATGAATTAATTGACTACGTACCAGGACCTCTCGGTATAAATGTTGTTAAAGAGCGTTGCGATAAGGATTCATGGGTTGGATTTGTGATGCACCCATTGCGAATTAAAGACCTGATGGACGTAGCGGAAGCAGGAGAATTAATGCCACCCAAGTCTTCATATCTGATGCCCAAACCGAGATCTGGCGTATTCGTTAGAGATCTCAATAGAGAAAAAAATATTCAATAAAAGTTTAGCTTGTTAGGCGTTTCGCCGACTACGAACTTCAGCGGTAATAGCAGGTATGACTTCATGAAGGTCACCTAAAACTGCATAACCAGCTTTAGTAACCATATTTGCTTCAGGATCAGTGTTTATTGCAAGTATATTTTTCGATGCCATTGCACCTACCCAATGTTGAATTGCTCCGGAAATACCACTAGCAATATAAATTTCTGGTGCAATTCGATTTCCGGTCTGACCTACCTGATCGCTGTGTGGACGCCACCCGTTATTGGTTACCGCTCGCGAACAGCCGACTACTCCACCAATTTCTTCTGCCAGTTCTTCAAGTGGAGCGAACGCTTCTGCGGATCCGACACCTCGCCCTCCACCTACTACTACTGATGCGGTAGTTAAAGTAATCCCATGTGTACGGACAACTCGATCAACAACAAGTGTCCTCGTCAGCGAAGAATCTAAATCGGGTTTAAACTCGACGATATTGCCATCCCCAGAAGAAGTCTCAGCCTCGGCTTCAGTCGAATGGTGTTCAACGGAAAATATTTGCACTTCTGCGTTTGATGTCACGTCTTCGAGCAGTGAACCTCCCCATTGGATTCTTGTTGCCGTTGATGAATCATTCTCTATTTGAATCTTTCGACAATTAGCTAAGAAAGGCATCTCTAAACGAGCGGCAACATGGGCTAAAACTTCGTTACCGCGATCAGTGCCACATGAAACAATAATTTTTGCTGAAGTTTCATTAGCTATCTGCGTTAGTGTCTCACCCCACACCTCTGGTCCATAATCAGTTAAACATTCGTGGGAAGCTACATTTACAGTTTCGACACCAAAAGCAATAACCGATTCCGCTGCTTGTTCAGATCCTTTACCAATAAGAACTGCTTG
>DBNM01000096.1:42343-45493 GCA_002299135.1 Candidatus Neomicrothrix sp. UBA672
CCACGATCATGGTCGCAAAGAACTAAAAGCGTCATTGCAACACTCCCAACTCTTCTAGAAGATCAACTATTGCTGGTGCTGCTTCAGGTCCGTTACCTAAAATAACAGTTTCGCTAACTCGCTCTTCAGGGCGATGAAGCTTATTTCTTTTCTGACCTCCATCTTCAGCTGAAAGTTCGAGTGTTTTAAGTTCTGCTTTCTTCGAGGCCAACCGACCCTTCATGGTTGGATAACGGGGTAAATTTATTCCTTCTTTTACTCCTAGCGCTGCCGGTAGTGGCAATTTATAAACTTCAAACCCGCCATCAATCTCTCTCTGAGCTTCTACTTCATTATCGGTTATTTCAACATTTTTAATCCCATTTACTATTGGTCTTCCCAACTGATGTGACACACGTATTCCTACTTGGAATCCTCCGGCATCTGCTGATTCATTTCCAAATAAAATTAAGTCAAACACGCCTTCGGAGGATTCGATTTCAGTGATTGCTTTAGTTAAGGCATCAGCTGTTTTCTGCGGATCCCAATCTGGTTCATCTATTGGTAAGAGAATCAAATTATTAACTCCAACACTTGCAGCGTATCTGAGTTGTTCTTCAGCAGCTTCGGGACCCAAAGTGATCGCGGTGACTTCACCGCCATGGTTTTCTACTAGTTGAACTGCCTCTTCGACTGCACACTCTTCATGAGGGCTTGTTGTGAATCCCAAATGTGTAGAATCCACTTCGAAACCATCTTCAGTAACATTTATTCTTGCTCCTGGTGCAGGTACTCGTTTAACACAAACAAGAATTTTCAACTCAAATCAGCCTTTCATCCTTGAATCATCTGGATCAAATATTCCACCAGGACCTGCGACCGCAACTTCCACAGGAAAAATCTCGTTCATATACATAACTTGAAGTTTTGTCCCTTCCACTGCATATTCAGGAGGAAGATAAGACATCAGAACATATTTCCCTACTGATGGGGCATTCCCAGCTGTTGTAACTCTTGAAACTCGGCCTTTTGAATCAACAATCCGGTCATTGTCAAGAGTTAAAATTGGCTCATTGCCTCCTTGCATATAACGCTTCCGACCTTGAGAGTCAGCTAGATCCTCAACTGTGAGAGTACAAAGAACTGCAACAGTATCTTCATTACGCATTTTCAAGTAGGCATCTTTTCCAATGAAATCAGCTGCTTTTACTTTTGGTCTTGCTAAACCGGCTTCAACTGGGTTGTATTCAGATTCAAGTTCTGCACCCATTAACCTGTAACTCTTTTCCATTCTTCCTGTAAGACCGTAAACTCCAATACCAACTGGAACTATCCCATATTCCTGACCTGTTTCCCAAAGTGCATCCCATAAAGCAGGTCCATCTTCCCAAGATGTGTAGATTTCCCATCCTGTATCTCCAACATACGAAATTCGGAAAAGACTGCAATCAACTCCCGCCACCTCTGCATCGATTACATGACCATATGGAGAACCGTCTTGTGTTAAATCCACATTTGTCAACTGTTGTAAAACTTCAGGTGCTCTGGGACCCCATAGTCCTATTGTGCATATGTCTCTGGTTTTGTCTGCAACAGTTACTGAACCATCTCTGGGCATGTGTTTACGCATCCAAAAAGAATCTCTACCTCCATCAAAAGCGCCAGTGACAACGCGTACATGATCTTCTCCAAGACGCATCATGGTTAGATCTGAATGGAAACCACCATTTTGTGTGAGCCAAGGCGTGTACACAGCCTTACCTACTGGAACATCAACTTTATTAACTGCTAGATATTCGGCGTATTCAATAGCACCTGGTCCCGTGATGTCAAAGATTTGAAATGCGCTTAGATCAACCATCCCGACATTTTCTCGAAGCGCTAAATGTTCTGCGTTAATTATGGGAGACCACCATCTACTATCCCACTCTGTATCTCGTTCTTCAATTCCATATTTCTCAACTAATGGTGCATTGTGTTCATACCACTGGGGGCGTTCCCAAATACGAGCCTCATAAAAAACCGCTCCCAATTCTTCTTCTCGGGAGTAAAACGGGCTTTTGGCTTTTCCTCTGTTGCTTTCCCATTGCTCGCTTGGATGAACAATCCCGTAAGTTTTGTTGAAATGCTCAGAGGCGCGAGCACAGACATGATCATAATCTCGTTCTTCGGGATATAAGCGGGCTATGTCAGAACCATGGGGGTCCGTTAGATGGGGATATCCGTATGTCATCCACTCTGCAATAAGTTGAGCTATTCCAGGTCCTTCTTTAACCCAAACGGCTGCTGCTGACCACAAGTTCTCCACTTCAACTGTTTCGCCTAGCACTGGCATAGCGTCGGGGGTTAGCGACAGAAGACCATCAATTGCATATTTAATTTCTGCATCACCCAGCATGTCCATTAATTCAATTGCTTGTTCCATCTGAGGGTCAAAGTCATCTTGGCTAAGTGGTAGTTCCGTTGGTGATAAAGCTGCCTCTTCATTGGATGGTATCGAATCAGGGTGATGGAGTATTGGCCTGTGAGCATATGAACCAACCTCCATTGAACCTGCCGTCTGACGCTCATAACAGAATGTGTCCATATCACGAACAATTGGATAACCAATTTCATTATTAGTTTCCGCTAGTACATCTATCGGTCCAACATCAGCCATTTGATGCACTGCAGGTGTTAAAGGAATTGTCGCTCCTGCCATATTCGCTACACGATCTGACCAAACTCCGCAGGCAATAACCACATATTCCGCCTCAATTCGACCTCTGCTTGTAACTACAGCGTTTACCTTTTTAATACCAATCTGATCTTCAGTCGTTTCTATGTCCAAAACTTCAGTATTTGCAAAGACCTCTAAATTGCCAGCATTTTGAGCTCTTAATCTCATTTGAGTTCCAGTTTCTAACGAATCAACAACAGAAACACTGGGAGTGTAAAATCCTCCGATAATAATTTCCTCATTAATAAAAGGAACTAATTCCTTGATTTGATCGGTTGTTAATAACTCAGATTCAATACCCCAAGCTTTAGCGGAAGTCATCCTTCTCCTGAATTCTTCAAGGCGGACTTCGTCGCGTGCTACTTCTATTCCTCCAGGAACATTTTGTAAACCAAGATCTCCATATTGTTGTTGTGATTCAGCTGTCAAAAAAGCCATTTCTTTATTGTGAT
>DBNM01000045.1:0-256 GCA_002299135.1 Candidatus Neomicrothrix sp. UBA672
ATGACTGATTACGCGGTTTTGGACGGCGGATTAAAGGCTTTGTCAGTTGATAGTGGAAATCCAAAACTATTTGGTCAGGGTGAAGTCATGTTCTGTTCCGATGAACACACAACTGTGACTAATGCTTCCTGGTCTGTAGGACAGAGAGCAGGGCTTAGACCATCTCATATCGATCCAACAATTGCAAAACATGAATCAATTTACCTTGTAGATGAAATCGAAGAAGGGTTAGATTCCGAAGTAATAGATATTTTAA
>DBNM01000045.1:670-2197 GCA_002299135.1 Candidatus Neomicrothrix sp. UBA672
TCCTTTGAGTATCAAAAAACCTAAAAATGAAGAAGACGTCGTAGCCATAGTTAAAGAAGCAAAAAAACGCGGCTTAAAAGTCAAAGCTGTTGGTTCAGGTCATTCATTTACAGGAATAGCAGTTACAGATGAAGTTCTAATCTGTCTTGATGAAATAGCGGATATCCGCGATGTAGATTTTGAAAATTCCACAGTCCGTGTCGGTTCAGGAATAAAACTTTGTGATCTTAATCCAATATTACGAAGATCTGGATTAGCTATGCCGAATTTAGGTGACATAGTTTACCAATCAATTTCGGGAGCGATTTCTACTTCAACTCATGGAACTGGTTTGGAGTTTAAAACTATTGCAGAAGCAGTGTGCGGGATGAGAATTGTTGATGGTGAGGGGACAGTTGTCGCGTGTGACACGCAACAAAATTCAGAAGTATTCCATGCAGCAAGAGTAGGTTTAGGTGCTTTAGGAATAATCACCGAGGTCACTATTCAATGTGTAGAGGCATTTAATCTTCATGCAGTAGAAGAAATTCTACCAATAGGAGAAGTAACAAATAATTTCGATCGCTGGTCTAAAATGACTGATCACGTAGAATTTTTCTGGATGCCAAATACTGACAAGGCTCTACTGAAAAGGAATACCAGAACACTCGAAGCACCTCCAAAGCCAAGGAATAAAAGACACTCATTTAAAAGGCGTTGGAATCGATTTAAGAATGAAGAAATAAAACAAAATTTTCTTTTTGGAGCGATGAATCATTTAGGCAAGATAGCCCCTCCATTAGTTCCAAAACTTAATTCCATGGTTGCCGGAGAAAGTGGTAGAGCAGAGTACATAACAACAAGCTATGAGGTTTTTGCTAGCCCACGAAGGGTCAGATTTTATGAAATGGAATATGCAGTTCCCATTGAGTCAGGGATAGAAGCATTCCAAAAAGTTGTTCAATTAATAGGGGATTTAGACCATTACATAAGTTTTCCAGTTGAATACCGAGTACTTGGAAAAGATGAAATACCAATGTCGACTGCAAGTGATAGGGACTCTGCATTTATAGCTGTCCACGTATTTCGAAATACACCGTTTGAAAAATATTTTCGAGGTGTTGAAGAAATAATGGTCGATTACAACGGACGTCCTCACTGGGGGAAACTTCACTTTCAAGACCATGAAAGTCTTTCAAAGACTTACCCCCAATGGGAAGCATTTCAAAATGTACGTAGGTTAATGGATCCTTTAGGAATTTTCTCAAATCCTTATTTGGATAAGGTACTTGGTCCTTTGACCTAGCAGATGCCAGTAGTCTGTTTCCATGGATGATTCAACCTCTAACGAAACATATAGTCCATCTGATAAAGAAGATTTGGAATTAAATAAACTAGAAGATGATCTAGCTCTTATAGAGACAGCGATGGAAAAGATTGATCAAGAAGATCTTGAAGCATATGAAACAATAGAAGCTGAGATTGTTGAAACGTAGTTATTGCAGTCAAGAAATCTAATTACAAAAGATCAGGCGTTGGGTCTTCGGT
>DBNM01000045.1:2596-5749 GCA_002299135.1 Candidatus Neomicrothrix sp. UBA672
GGTACCTTCTTAGAGGGTTGGTTATGAAGGTTTTCTAACGCATGGACTATCCCAGCATGTGAAACAATAAGAATTGAATCTGAATTTTTAGAGATTTTTTTTAAAACTTCAAAAATTCTCGATAAAAGATCTGGATTGGATTCATAACCGTCTGGGCGATGCCCTGAATCTAAAAACCCCGGCCAACCTTTTTCAATTTCAATGCGTGTAAGACCCTGCCAAGGACCTGCATCTCGTTCCATTAGACCAACTTCAGTAGTTACTGGACCAACCCCTGTTATTTCTGAAATTATGGAAGCGGTATTTTTTGCCCTTTGAAGAGGTGATGAAACGATTGAGTCAAACAAACCAAGTTTTTTGGTAGCTTTTTTTGCTTGGTTCTCTCCCACATCAGTTAAGGGAGGATCAGCTTGTCCTTGCCAACGGCCGAGAGCATTCCATTCCGACTGACCATGACGAACAATTAACAACTTAGTCATAATTTGACGGTATCTATTTCAACTTCTATTCGGACTCAGCTGATACTTTCCGTAGACTACTTTTATGGCAATTCTTCGTCTTTTTGCATCAGTAAAACAAATGGCAGGAACAGGGTCAGTCATTTTGTCAGGGGCAACAGTGGCTGATGTAGTCGAAGAAGCATCTCAACGATATGGAGCTGAGTTCAGTGACATGGCAAGGAATTGTCGAATTTGGTTAAACGGAAATCCAACTGAAATAAATACTCCTGTAAATGATGATGATGAGATAGCGCTGCTACCTCCTGTTTCGGGAGGATGAATGTGCGTAAGTTAGCCGTACTCTCAATGCATACATCCCCCTTGGCCCAACCAGGTATTGGTGACGGTGGAGGGATGAATGTCTATGTTCGTGAAGTTTCTTCAGCTCTTGAACAAGCAGGAATTAGTTCAACAGTTTTCACAAGGAGAATCGATGGAGAGACACCGAAAGTAATGACATTTGGTGATGGACTAAAAGTTGTTCAAATCGATGCCGGGGATTTCTCCCTGAGTAAAGAAGACCTGTTCTTGGTAACTGATGATTTCAAGAATGGTGTAGAAGATTTCCTAGTCAACGAAGACCAGCATGATGCTTTGTTAGCAAATTATTGGCTTTCAGGTGTCGCTGCCCACCAGTTAAAACACAGCCTTCAATTGCCTTTAATAACTACGTTTCATACACTCGCTCGGGTTAAAGCTGCTTCAGGAGATAGAAGCCATGGATATGAACAACGCGTAAAGATAGAGACTGAAGTTATAGGTTGTTCGGATGTAATTTTGTCAAACAGTTCTTTTGAAATGGAGGAACTAGTCACTCACTACGGTGCTGATCATTCTCGTATAGAAATTGTCCCACCAGGGGTAGATCACTCGGTTTTCAACCCTGCATCTAAAAAAGAAGCACGACAACTCCTAAATTTAAATGAACAACCGACACTCCTTTTTGTTGGACGTATTCAACCTTTGAAAGGAGTGGATTTAGCAATTTCTACATTGTCTGAACTGGAAAATAAAGACGCTCAACTTATCTTGATCGGCAGTTCCAGCGGTCTAGAAGGACCGAGTGAAGAACGACGCATCAGACAAATGATAGAAGAATTAGGGTTAACAAATAGAGTTTTATTTGTTGAACCTCAGTCGCATGAAAAATTAGTTGATTGGTATCGGGCAGCTGACGTCGTACTGATGCCAAGTCGATCTGAATCATTTGGTCTTGTAGCTCTCGAAGCTGCTGCTTGTGGTGTGCCAGTTGTGGCTTCCGCAGTTGGTGGATTACAGACCATTGTTTCAGATAGCTCATCCGGATATTTGATTAATGATCGCGATCCTTGTTCTTATGCTGATCATGTCTCAAAAATTATTAACGATTCTGAAAAAGCTGAAGGAATGTCTATAGAAGCAGTTAAAAGATCTAAATCGTTCACCTGGTCGGTTACTGCTGCGCGACTACGACGGATTTGTTTAGATTTGCAATCTCGATCTTTAGTTGATTGTGCATAGTGACGGAAGGTGAAGTCGCCCGACTATTAACTGAAGTTGAACTGGAATCTCTCGAAAAGGAAATCGAAAGATGGCTTGATTTATCTTTAAAAGAAAATCCTCTGCTTGCTGGTTTCGAAAGAGATTCCGATGAACCGGTTGGCGAATCAAGATGGTTTATCAGAGTTTTGGGGGAAGAAAAAGATACCTTTACTTTGCGTTTTATGCTCAGGCAAAGAATGTTGCATTATGAAACCTATGTGATGCCTGCTCCTGAAGAGAATAAGGAATTATTTTTCGAAAATCTTCTAACTAGGAATAGAAAAATTGTAGGTGCCACATTTTGTTTAGCAGAAGAAGATGCTGTTTTTTTAATAGGGGCAATCCCAGCAAGCACGGTGCAACCAAATGAGCTTGATCGGATTCTTGGGACTTTATGGACAGCAGTAGAACAAAATTTCAAATCTCTTCTTAAAATTGGTTTTGCGTCCAAATTTGTCGAAAAAAAAGAACATAAGTGAAATCTGATTTCGAAGTTAATCGACTTCCATCAAAAGTTTTGGTGTTTTCTGTTACTACCGTAGCACTTTTACACAATTCTATTTTTGTTAGCTCAACTCCTGAAATTTTAAGATCTCTTGGAGAGTCAGAAAATCTGGCGGGACTTTTAATTGCTGCTGGTTCAGTCCCAGGGATAGTAGTGGCACCTTTAATAGGTTTTCTAGCAGACCGATTTGGTCGAAAAAAAGTTCTAATCCCATGTCTTGTCATTTATGGAGTTTTTGGAATGTTAGTGGGTTTAAGCCCTTCGTTGTTCTGGTTTATACTTATAAGAATTTTTCAAGGCTTAGGCAGTGCAGGATTAATAAATCTAGTTGTAGTGATAATTAGCGACAATTGGGTGAGTTTAGATAGAGCACGTTTAATCGGACAGAATGCTGCCGCCATAACAATATCAGTAGCGGTCTATCCTGTGGTTGGGGGAGTAATCACCGATCTAATAGGTTGGCGTTGGACTTTTTTAGCTTTCTTAGCTCCTTTAGTAGTCGCTTTTTTTGTTTCGAGAAATCTGGAAGATCATCAACCAGGTTTGGATGTATCAGTTAGAGGTCAAATCTCCGGTGCACTTTCAGAGGTGGTTAAACCGGCTATAGCTACGAATCTTGTAATCGTA
>DBNM01000006.1:0-2063 GCA_002299135.1 Candidatus Neomicrothrix sp. UBA672
CCGGTATGAGATGCAGCCGCTCTTTGACCACCCGCAGTAGTTCCACCCTTTACAAGCACAATAGGCATTTTCTTTGTTATTTCTTTTACTCTTTCGAAAAAATCCCTACCTTTTTCCAAGCCTTCTAGGTAGCAAAGAGCAACGTCGGTGGCTGGGTCGATAGCAAACCACTCAAGAAAATCAACTATCTCTGTTGCTGCAGCATTTCCAGCTGAGATAGATCTACTGATCCCGATGCCGGTCTGATTCGCATAGTTGAGAAAACTTGAAACAAAATTCCCTGATTGTGACACCACAGCTATGCGTCCTTTTGGGGCATAAGGCGCAACAATTTGTGCACAAAGATTTGCGTGAGGAGAAACAATTCCTTGCCCGTTGGGACCGGCAAGTACAAGATTCAATTCCGCCGCTAAAGCAACGAGCCGTTCTTCGGCTTTTAAACCCTCTTCATCTGTTTCTGAATATCCGCCAGCAGCACAAAAAATTGCTTTTACACCTTTTTCCGAAGCTCTCCTAACCAATTCTTCATTCACCTCGACAGGAGTACACAAAATCATCAGATCAGCTTCATTTGAAGGTATTGAGTCAAAAGACGTAATTACTTCCTGCTCCAGAATTGTCGTTTCTTCACGTCCGAAAGCGAAAACTTTACCCTCATATCCGCATGAAAGAATATTATGCAGAGCTACGGAACCAAATTTTCCTGGATGGCTTGAAACTCCTGTAACTATTACACCCTTAGGTTCAAACAAGTACTTAAGATCCATATTCATGACGTTCCATCTTTTAATTCAACAAGGGCATCAGCTGCTATGGGTGATCCATCAACAATAATCAATGGATTTAAATCAATCGATAAAATTTGTTCATCTTCAGCTAGTTCACCGAGTTTTATGAGCAAATCAATTGTTGCATCAACATCAAGAGCTTTTTCTCCGCGAAATTCTTTCAACAATCCGTTTGTTTTCAGTGAAGAAATAAGATCCTTTGCATCATAAGAAGTGATTGGAGCGAGCCTGAACTCAACGTCCGCAATGGCCTCAGCTAAAATTCCGCCAAATCCAAACATCACACAAGGACCAAATTGAGGGTCCCTCACCACACCTGCAATGACTTCACGTGAACCTGAGAGCATTTCTGTGACTATCAGATTGGTGTCATTGATCTCATTTTCTAGAAGCTCTTTAGCGGCATTTAAAATATCAGATTCTGTCTTCAAGTTGAGCTTCACAAAACCATGCTCGGTTTTGTGAGCGATAGAGGATCCGTTTAGTTTCAATGCACCAGGGAAGCCGATTTCTTTCGCTGCGTTTAGAGCTTCATCAGGATTACTGGCAATCTTCCATCTGGAAACAGGAATTCCTGCGTTTTCAACTATTCGACGTGACTCTGATTCTGAAGCAGTTGTCATAATAAATTCTCAGTTCTCTCTAACTGCAAGACGAGTTTAGGAGAGGTTTCTCCAACCAGGTTTAATAACATTTTCGATTAAATGAATCCTTTCATCAAAGGGAAGGAAAGCACTTTTCATAGCGTTAACTGTAAGCCACGAAAAGTCATCTAAATCCCAACCAAAAGTTTTATTCAACGAAAGCAACTCAGAAGTCATTGAAACGTCGCTCATCAGTCTGTTGTCAGTATTTACGGTAACTCTAAAGCCAAGGTCTTTCAGTAGCTCAATAGGGTGTTCCTCCAATGATTGAACCGCGCCTGTATGAACATTTGATGTCGGGCATAATTCCAAAGGTATTCTTCTGTCTCTAATAAAAGAAGCAAGACTTCCAAGATGGTGGTTGCCTGACGAATCCATATCTATGTCATCAATGATTCTTACTCCGTGTCCTAAGCGTTCTGCACCGCAGTATTGGACGGCTTCCCAAATAGAAGACAATCCAAACGCTTCGCCAGCATGGATCGTAAAGTGGAAATTTTCACGTTGGAGAAATTGAAATGCCTCTAAATGATTTGTTGGAGGGTAACCGACTTCACGACCAGCGATATCAAAACCAACTACTCCTTTATCGCGAAACTGCACAGCAGCTTCGGCAATCGTCTTTGAATCG
>DBNM01000006.1:2402-3498 GCA_002299135.1 Candidatus Neomicrothrix sp. UBA672
TACTGGTTCTCATGGCAGTGATGATTGTTTTGATGGTTAGGTTGGTTTCAGACGAACCTTCAGAAAAACCGGACAAAACTGCTTCTATTATTTCATGCACAGACAGCCCTTGGGCTGTGAAAAGGGAAGGCGCAAATCTTATCTCTGCATAAACGCAGCCATCTTCAGCAAGGTCTTCAGCGCATTCTTTGGCAACGCGGTGGCAAGAGTATTCATCTTGCATAACTCCCACGGTATGGGTGAAAGTTTCCAGATATAGGTTCAGGTCTCTACGGTTAGCACCTTCATGAAACCATTTTGACAATTCGTCGACATTGTTTGATGGAAGATTTTCGTATCCAGAGGTGTTCGCTAGGTCAATGACCGTGGAAGGGCGTAAACCTCCATCAAGGTGGTCATGTAGAAGGACTTTTGGACCTCTGGTTACAAGTTCAGAAAAACCAGATTCATCAAAGTGCGAATCTTTACTAGTCATGCCTTAGTCTATCTGAAGAGTCTGAAACAAAAAGAAAAGAAGTCAATAAAGGATTTTGTCGAAGAAGTTCCTAGTTCTTTGTTCAGTAGGATTTTCGAAAACTTGATTTGGTGGACCTATTTCAACCACCATGCCTTCATCCATGAAAACTAAACGATCACCAGCCGCTTTAGCGAAACCCATTTCATGTGTAACCACGGCCATAGTCATCCCTTCAGAAGCGAGCTCAAGCATCACGTCTAGGACTTCTTTCACCATTTCAGGATCCAGTGCTGAAGTAGGTTCGTCGAAAAGCATAATTTTTGGCTCCATAGCTAATGATCTTGCAATAGCAACCCTTTGTTGCTGTCCTCCTGATAGTTGACGCGGGTAGGAGTCGGCTTTATCGGGAATTCCTACTCTCGTAAGTTGCTTCATGGTCATTTCATTTGCCTCGCTTTTACTGCGTCCTCTAACTTTTCTTTGGGCTAAACAAATGTTTTCCATAACTGTTAGATGGGGAAATAAGTTGAATTGCTGGAATACCATTCCCACTTCAGCTCTAATTGTGTCAATATCGCATTCTGGATCTGTCAGTTCGACTCCATCAATAGCTATTGATCCTTCAGTTGGAACCTCAAG
>DBNM01000104.1:0-6883 GCA_002299135.1 Candidatus Neomicrothrix sp. UBA672
CCACCTCCTTACCCTTACGAACAACTTGATGAATATAGAATTTTGGCTGATTCTTTGCCCGGTGGAGTTGTGGATCTTTCCATAGGCACACCATGTGACCCTGTACCTGAAGTCGTTAGAAGAGCTATTACATCAGAAATTAGTCTTGATTCAGCTCGCCCTTATCCTTCCTCAGTCGGAAGTGAAGATTTCTTACGGGCAGCTTCTGAGTGGTTGGAGAGATGTCTTAAAGTCAAAATCGACACAACTTCAATAGGAGCCTGTATCGGCACAAAAGAGATCGTTACAGGGTTGCCTGCAGTTCTTAAATTGAGAAATCCGAAAAAAGATACAGTTTTGTACCCGGCAGTTTCATATCCGTCTTATTCAATGGGGGCTCAATTAGCTGATTGTCGTCCAGTCGCAGTTCCTGTTGATAAAGATTGGAGAATTGACCTTTCGGAAGTTGATGAAAAAGATATAGAGCGAGCTATTTGTCTATGGGTCAACAGTCCCGGTAACCCTGCAGGAGCGATTGAGGACTTAGAAGCGATAGCCGACTGGGGCAAGGCAAATGGAGTAACAATTTTGTCAGATGAATGCTATGTGGAGTTCTCATGGGCGACTTCTCCAAAGTCTGTTCTTCAGAGTGGTAAAGAAGGTGTATTAGCCATCCATTCACTTTCTAAAAGATCCAATCTGGCCGGAATGAGAGTCGGGTTTTACGCAGGAGATGCAGAACTGGTCGGTTATTTACGTGAAGTCAGAAAACATCAAGGTTTTATGCTTTCCGGGCCGGCACAAATTGCAGGAATAGCTGCTTTGATTGATCAACAGCATGCGGATAGACAGAGGCAGTTGTATTTGGGGAGACTTTCAAAGCTGGTTTCCATTTTTGAATCTCTTGGAATTGAAACTGAAATGCCAGAAGGTTCTTTCTATCTCTGGATACCCGCACCCGAAGGTGATGAGTGGGGGCTAGTTGAAAAATTGGCAAAAAACCTGGGCATGGTTGTCACCCCAGGCCAGTTTTTTGGTGAAAAAGGCAAGGGTTATATAAGAGTTGCCGCGGTCGCCACTGATGATCGGATCGAGTTGTTGGAACAAAGGGCCGGGGTTTAGTTAAAAACTTGCTTTCTAGCTCAGGAATAAGGGGTAATCTCGGGTATGACTGATTTAGCTAAAGAAATAGAAAATATATGGGAAAGAAGGGATGAATTAACAACTGGGGACTCAGAAGTTAATTCTCTGATCCATCAGGCTATAAATTTGCTCGATACGGGTGAAGAGCGAGTAGCTGAATATGACACCGAAAATGGTGTACAGGTAAATGAATGGTTGAAATTAGCTATTTTGTTACTTTTTCGTCAATCTGAAATGTCCATCCAAGAAGTAGGACCCTTTGAATTCGTTGACAAAATACCTCTGAAGAAAAATTACTCTGAGAGCAAGGTGAGAGTTGTACCGGGTGCATCTGCCCGTTGGGGAAGCTATCAAGCTCCTGGTGTTGTGATGATGCCTAGCTATGTGAATATTGGGGCTTATGTAGGTGAAAATACCATGGTTGACACATGGGCAACTGTTGGCTCATGTGCCCAGATAGGGAAAAATGTTCATCTTTCGGGTGGGGTTGGTATCGGTGGTGTTTTAGAACCTCCTAATGCTGTCCCAGTGTTTATAGGAGATGAGTGTCTTATCGGAAGCAGATGCATAGTAGCTGAGGGGGCTTCTGTAGGTGAAGGTTCAGTGCTCGGAGCTGGAGCGGTTTTAACAGGTTCAATACCTGTTATTGACGCTGAATCTGGCGATGAGATAAGTAGAGGAATGGTTCCGCCATGGTGTGTAGCCGTCCAAGCAAGTCGTGAACGGGAATTCACTGGAGGCACTTTTGGGTTGCCTTGTGTTTTAGTTGTTCGATACTTAGAACCAGGAGAGCGACATGATAAGTCAGCTCTGAACGAAGTTTTGCGTACGCATGGAGTAACGACTTGAATACCGGATGCCTCAGCTATGCGTGATCTGTTGGAATTGACTGCAGAGCTGGTTGATGTTCCATCTGTCAGCTTTGAGGAAGGTCCACTTGTTTCGTTAATCGAAAAGGAACTAAGCGCTATTCCTCATTTGTCAATTGACCGCGTTGGAGACAATTTGATAGCGAGAACCGATTTTAATAAAGAACAGAGACTGGTTTTGGCGGGTCACACTGACACGGTGCCGGGCGATACGCAGTCTGGGGCAAGGATTGAAGGTGATACATGTTGGGGGCTCGGTAGCGCAGACATGAAGGGTGGCATTGCCGTAATGCTAGAACTGGCTAGGTCTGTAATTGATTATGCAATCGACGTCACATGGGTTTTTTATGCTCGTGAAGAAGTAGCGAGTGAGCATAATGGTTTGAAAGAAATTTTTACTGAAGCTCCTCAACTATTAAGTGGGGATGCTGCAGTTCTAGGAGAACCTACAAGTGCTTTGATTGAAGCAGGTTGCCAAGGGACAATGAGATTCTTATTGACATTTAAAGGAGAGCGGGCACATTCCGCACGCCCATGGATGGGTCGAAACGCTGTGCATCGTTTGAGCGGCGTACTTGATGCTTTAGAGAACTATCAATACAGGGAGCCCCTTATAGAGGGTTGTGAGTTCCGTGAGGCATTGCAAGCGGTGGGTGTCGAAGGGGGAGTGGCGGGCAATGTGATCCCTGATACGGCAACATTGCTTATTAACCACAGACATGCACCGGATCGCAATTCTGAGGAGGCGGAAAATCATGTGAGGGAATTTCTCGGGCCACACATGGAAGATGGTGACATGATTGAATTGATAGACATGGCGCCAGCAGCGGCACCTGGTATGGATCATTCTCTGCTTGCTTCTATAGGTGAAGGTATTGAAACTCGTGCAAAATTAGGTTGGACAGATGTTGCTTTTTTCTCCGAGCAGGGGATTCCAGCGATTAACTTCGGACCAGGTGATGCGACATTGGCTCACACTGCTGAAGAGCGGGTAGAGCGTGAAAATCTAGAAGTTGCTTTTGAGACAATCAGAAGAGTCTTAGAGGGAAATTAGAATTTCAGATCTTTCGTAAAACAGTTACAACTTTGCCGATAATTTTTACTTCATCTGCGCTGTATTCGATGTCATCAAAGTCAGGGTTTGACGAACATACTATGACCTTGCTTCCTTGCTTCTTTAACCTTTTGACTCCCACAGTTCCGTCGGCTTCGGGTAGTTCAACCACGAGAAGTTCATTTGCAGAACTGGAGGAAGTTTCAGATTTTACGACCACGTAGTCGTTGTGGAGTATCCCATCACCTGTCATCGAATCACCTTTAACTCTCAGCATGAAAAGGTTTCCGTCGCCAGTAAATTCGGCAGGAAGGGGAAGAGATTCTTCGATATTTTCTTGGCGGAAAACTGTAACTCCCGCTGCTACATCACCCACTAGAGGAACATGTTGGACAGATCCCCTGTTAACAGCGACTCCGCTTATCGGATCGAAACAAACTTCGATAGCTCGAGGTTTACCGGGGTCAGACCGTCGTAAGTAGCCCAATTTCTGAAGACTGGAGAGATGAGCATGCACGGTTGAAGGGGATGTTAGCCCCACCGCTTTACAGATTTCGCGAACGGAAGGCGGGAAGCCTCGTTCCCTGGATTCACTGTCAATGAATTCGAGTATTTGTATTTGTCGTTTAGTTAGCGAGTTTTCATTCATAATAAAAAAACCTTTTTTAGTTGCAATCGAACAAATGTTCGATAACATGATACCATGACCGAACACTTGTACGACAAACATATGTTCCCCGAACAAACGTTCTTTGTCAAGTATTTGCACGTTTTTTCTTATAAAACAGCTATGTCACACCCCTTTGAAAGGATATATACATGAATACAGCAGTCATATATAGCTCCTACGAGATTACTGGTCAGAATTTGCAGAATATTGCTTCAAGGCCATTACCTCAAAAGGTTTATCGCCGTCGACGTTTAGTTTTCCTGTCGATGGTGGGGTTAATAGTATTTTTAACTGTTTTGATGGCTAATGAAATTATTGGCCGAATCCATGGTGTCCCCGGGGGTTCTGTAGTGGAAGCCGCTGGACAACCAGTCGTATATGTTGTGCAACCTGGCGACACTCTTTGGGAAATTGCTGACAAATTCAATCCAGAGGGTACAGACATACGACACACCGTTGATGAACTTGCAAATATTACCGGTGGAGCTCAATTGCAACCGGGTCAGCGTATTGTTTTGAACAGAGGGTTGTAAATTCTCACCTAATCGTCAGGTAACGACAAAATAGAAATTCTTCTTCTATTAATATCCGATCTAAGGAAAGTTCAGTAGGTGAATCAACTGGCTGGTTAAGAAACATTGCAGGGTCTTCCCCTCCTACTGCTCGAGGTGAAACGCTCAGACAGAATTCATCTATTAATCCGGCGGCCAATAAGTGTGCATTCAAGTTAGGTCCACCTTCACAAACCACAATCTTTGCATTTTTGTTTAAGAGGTCCCCAACTACTCTTGAAACATTCAATTCTTTCTCTGGGAAATCGACAATCTCTGCTGAAGACGTAAATCGAGAAGCATTTTTTTTGAGTGACTCACTTTTCGTATAAATCAGAGGTGGTTTGTCTTCTAGATGGCGTTCAGCAAATAAATCCATATCAGGGTCCAGATTAAGTTCACCTGAAAGGACAGCGAGTCTGGGTCTTTTTTCTTGCCCTCTAGATTCTCGAAACTTAGCTAAATCACCCTCGGGTGTTTTTGGGGCCTTATAATTTTCAGTTCGAACGGTGCCTGCGCCAACCAAGATGATGTCCGCAAGACCTCTGATTATTTGGTAGATGTTTTTGTCTGCGGGTCCACTTAATCCTCCCGCTCTGCCTTCAACGGAAATGAAACCGTCCACAGAATTGACCATATTTAGTAATACCCAAGGCCTTGAATTTAAAGGAGTTCTGATGTCATTGTTGTAAACAGTTACAGGGTCCACTTCAATTTCTTCGGGAAAGATTTGCTTCATACAAATGACAGTATCGGCATTGCTTAGATTTTTTGATTTAGACATAGTAAATATTTAACCAAAACAAACAAGATGCAGATTTCAGTGATTACTTTATTATTTAAGCACTATCGTCAAATTAGGTTGTAAAAATAGGTATAAATATGTCAATGGAAACACATTCAGTCGCTTTAAGTTCTTTTAAAGAGAAATTCTGATGGCTTCTCTAAGATTTTCTTTCGGCACTATGGGATCCGGTAAGAGTACATTGGCCCTGCAAATTCATCACAATCTATCTTCTAGAGGTTTGTTCGGGATCCTCTGCAGCCAGTTGGATAGAGCTGGCGGCAAAGTTTCTAGTGCTCTGGGGGTTTCAGCAGATGCCGTTCAAGTGTCCTCAGGCTTTAATCTTTACGATTTTGCTTTAAAGGAAAAAGAGAATAACGGATCTCTTGACTACATGATTTGTGATGAGGCACAGTTTTATTCTGTTGATCAAATCGAGCAGTTAGCTCGGGTTGTAGATGAGATCGGAGCGGAAGTTTACGCATTTGGACTTCTTACTTCATTTCAAGGAGAGTTGTTTGAGGGTACGAGAAGGCTTTTGGAACTCTCTGACGAGAGGATTGAAGTGCAAGTTGAAGCGCGTTGCTGGTGCGGGCGTCGAGCTACACATAATGCGAGATTGCTTGAAGGTAAACAAGTTTATGATGGCGACCTTGTCGTAGTAGATGACCCAGAAGATAATAAAGTCACTTATGAGCTTCGGTGCCGCCAACACTGGTTAGATGGAGATTCAGGTCCTGACCGCCAAGTCGTCCCGATACATGCTCCACATAAAGAAATGAAATCAGCAAACGGTTAGCGCAAACAGCGTGTCTTACGTCAAGTTCGCTAACCTGAAAATATGACTGAATACAAACCGCCTCTAAACGACATCAGACTAGTTCTAAATGAGATTAGTGATATAAGCAGATTGTGTGACCTACCAGGTTACGAACATGTAGATGTCGAGACGGTTGATGGTGTTCTTGAAGAACTTGGACGTTTTGCAGCCGAAGTTATATCACCTGTTAACAAAATTGGTGATCAAGAAGGATGTTCAGTTTCAGACGGTGTAGTTACTATGCCAGAAGAGTTTGGGAAGGCTTGGGATCACTTCGTAGATGCCGGATGGGGAGCCATTTCGCAAGATCCAGATTACGGCGGCGGCGGCTTTCCATTAGCTGTCCACACTATTTTGACAGAGATGCTAGCAACAGCGAGTAGAGCATGGTCAATGGGTCCCATGCTGACAGCAGGTGCAATCGACTGTTTGCACACTTTTTCCGATGAAGCTCAAAAAGAAGTTTTTTTACCGAAATTAGTTACCGGTGAATGGTCAGGAACGATGAACCTGACTGAACCCCAAGCGGGTTCTGATGTAGGTGCTTTAACTACTAAGGCTGTACCTCAAGAAGACGGAACTTATAGAATTTTTGGAACTAAAATTTTCATAACTTTTGGAGAGCATGAGTTAGTCGAAAATATTATTCAGTTGGTGTTAGCACGCACTCCAGATAGTCCACCAGGCACAAAAGGAATATCTTGCTTCATCGTCCCCAAGTATCTAGTTGAAGATGACGGTTCGCTAGGAGAACGTAACGATTACCGTTGCCTATCCCTTGAACACAAGTTAGGTCTTCATGCCAGTCCGACTTGTGTAATTTCTTATGGTGAAGCTGGAGATGGAGCAGTTGGCTACTTGATTGGCGAAGAGCATCAAGGAATGCGTTACATGTTCAAAATGATGAATAACGCTCGTTTGGGTGTTGGAGTTGAAGGGTTAGCGGTAGCAGAGAGAGCGCTACAGCAGGCTTCTTCTTTCGCTTTGGATAGACGCCAGGGTAAAGCTATAGG
>DBNM01000104.1:7278-7603 GCA_002299135.1 Candidatus Neomicrothrix sp. UBA672
CTTATACAGATGCAATGAGATGTATTTTGTATGCGAATGCTGCAGCCCTGGATTTAGCAAGGAGTCATCCTGATAGCGAGGAAAGACAATTGGCTTCGGACAGAGCTGAATTATTGACACCCATTTCCAAGGCTTGGTGCACTGATTTGGGAGTTGAAATGACTTCTTTGGGAATTCAAGTTCATGGAGGCTATGGGTATATTGAGGAAACAGGCGCAGCTCAACATCTTAGAGATTCACGTATTTCTCCTATTTATGAAGGAACGAATGGTATTCAAGCGATAGATCTAGTTGGAAGAAAATTGAAGATGAACGAAGGGAAAGT
>DBNM01000104.1:8024-9043 GCA_002299135.1 Candidatus Neomicrothrix sp. UBA672
TGACAGTTTGCAAGCTGTTGAAGAGGCCACTGCTTGGCTTGCTGAAAAAGGAACTGGAGACCCAATACAAGCAATTTCTGGAGCCACACCTTATTTACGGATGTTGGGACAGTTGGTAGGAGGATGGTTCTTAGCACGTTTAGCAATTGGGGCAAGAAGCAATGAGGACGTCGGAGACGCAGATTTTCGAAATAGTAAAATGACTGTAGCCAATTTTTATGCTGAGCAGCTTTTGCCCTTGACCAGAGCTCAACTTGGAGCTGTGACTGCTGGGTCATCTGACTTATTTGCAGTACCTGAAGAGCTTTTCTCTACTTAATTGGAGTTATTCTAATTTTTTATTTGGCTTCCATACCCAGCCCTTCTTCGAGCTCTTTTCATATTGGTCCAATTGAGTTGCGTGCCTATGGGCTTATGATCGCTCTCGGAGTTCTAGTAGCAATCTGGTGGTGTCAGAAACGCTGGGAAAATAAAGGTGGAAAGGCTGAAGAAATTTCTGAGATCATGATTTGGGCAGTGCCTTTCGGTCTTATCGGAGCACGTCTTTACCATGTAATAACCGATTGGCGATCTTTTCGAGGGAGATGGGAAGATGTGCCTGCCATTTGGCAAGGGGGCTTGGGGATACCAGGTGGTTTAATCCTCGGAGTTGTTGTGGGGGTAAGTGTTGCTAAGAAGAAGGGTATAAATACCTCCGAAGTTCTTGATGCGGTAGTTCCTTCAATACCTATTGCACAAGCAATAGGCAGGTGGGGTAACTGGTTTAATCAAGAATTGTTTGGAAAGCCCACAGAATTACCTTGGGCTCTAGAAATAGATTTTCAACATAGACCAAAGGGTTTCATTGCAGAGTCGACTTTCCATCCGACCTTTCTCTATGAGGCAGTCTGGAATGTTTTATTAGCATTACTTTTAGCTAAGTGTGATCGGGCAAGACTCTTGAAACCTGGTCGTTTGATAGGGCTTTGGATATTGGGATATGGCGTAGGAAGACTTTGGGTGGAGGCACTCAGAATCGA
>DBNM01000010.1:0-3521 GCA_002299135.1 Candidatus Neomicrothrix sp. UBA672
CTCTGAAGCCAACAAGGGTAATTGTTCTAGATGTTGCAACAAGATTCCTGCCACCTGAAAAACAGACAGCTATCTCGTTGATGATGATTGGATTTCGTGCTGCTTCAGCTGAATTGTCACGACAAGAGTGGGCTGACGTACCAAAAAATGTAAAAGTAATACATATCGGACTTCAAGACCCAGATGGTGACTTAGACATAGATTTTCAGAATGTCCCTAACCTGATGAAAGAAGGAGAAAAGGTGGCGCGAAAAGTTTTATCAGAAAGTTTGACAAATGTTGCCGACTGACCAAGAAGGCTATGAAAACGCCCTAAAGAATTATCTTTCCAGAGAAAAACCTAATGCAAGTAATCTCGAAATCGTTGAGCTTGATATTCCCGTAGCTACTGGATTCTCCAATGAAACAATTATTTTCACAGCCCGATGGGAGGAAGAAGGAAAAGAACACAGTGAAAAATTTGTAGGTCGTATTGAACCCAAAGATGGTGGCATGTTCCCTGTTCAACACAGTGGCCTTGAAGAATCTTGTTACTTGCAGCACAGAATCATGCAAACTGTTGCAGATCAAAAAGTCGCTCCGATGCCTGAATTGTTGAGTTTCGAGGGAAACCTTGAACCTTTGGGCAGATCCTTTTTTGCAATGAGTTTTGTTGAAGGTGAGATACCCAGTGACAACCCTCGGTACACAGTAGAAGGTTTTCTAGTCGATTCATCCACCCCTGAGGAGAGAAAAATCCTGATTGAAGATGGACTACGAGCAATGGCAGGAATTCATTCAATCAAATGGAAAGAAGCAGGTCTTGAATGGCTTGATTCCAGCGGAACAGGAAAGCCGACCACACAAAATCAGATAGATATTTGGCGAGATTATTCCTTATCAGAGCTTAAAGGTAGAGAACATCCGGTTTTATATGAGGCCTTCAACTGGTTGGAAGCAAATGACCCAAAAGATGAAAGGGTGGGTCTCTCATGGGGTGATTCAAGAATAGGAAATATCATCTGGCAGAATTACAAAGCAGCAGCGATTCTGGATTGGGAAGCATGTTCCCTTTTACCTGCAGAGGCAGATCTTGGATGGTGGCTAATGTTCGACCGTATGAGCTTTGATGACATGGGTGTTGAAAGAATGAAGGGATACCCGACCCGAGAGGAAATGATTTCGATCTATGAAACATTCACAGGAGAAGCCAGCAGGAATGTCCATTATTGGGAGGTCTTTGCCACAATGAGATTTTGTTCTATCTTCATACGACTTGGCGACCGTCTCGTGAATGCCGGTTTCATGCAAGAAGATTCCAATCCAGCCATACCCAATATGGTCACTGCTTCATTGGCTAAGTATTTGGGAATAAATAACCCAACCCCCTCGATTTTATAAAAGGGTTTTATTGTTTTATCTGAGAAGAGCCTAAGTTCGTCGGTAAATCAAGTGGGTGAATTATCCCAGACTCAGCTTCACAAACTGGTATCACCGCATTAACAATTCGATTTGCCGCAGTGAAATTCCCACCTGATGCAGCACCAGGGTCAATCGGGTCTTCACCGTGAACCGAAACTGTCAAACACGGATCTCCGGTGAGGATTACATTATGGAACCCACCTTCTGGGCTGTTTTTCGGCCAATCAGGAGCACAGTCGTCATCAATTCTTGTTACATGCTCTATCACTAAGAGAGGTTTACCATTAACTATTCCTTTGACTTCGAAACGCAGTGCTCCTTGAGTGCCGGTTTCAAAATCTCCCATTCCTTCAACAAAAACATTTTTTTCAAGAGGACGTTTATCAACTTCAGTTGTAATTTCTTCCAGTTCTACTTGAAAACCATCGGCTAAAACTCTGACCATAGGTGCCCAAACTTGCATAAGAGCCCAGTCAGTAAGGATGGGGGCTTCGTATTCCATTGGTTGCCCAAAACCGCATAAAAATCTGACAGCATCCGGCTGGTCGTAACCGGCGTAGTTGGCGATTTCCTGAGCACGCACTTCGGTAATATTTGAGACCATGCTCGCTAAAAAAATGGGGAGTACATCAATTATCCAACCAGGGTCGATGCCAGAAACAAAAATAGAAGAATTACCTTCAGTGCAAGCTTCTAATACTTGTGATCTCATAGGTTCCGGGGTTGAAGGTGGGTGAAGCAAAGGGTGAAAACTGGTCGAGACGATATTCGTGCCGGCCCTCAGTACAGGAAGAATCTCAGACAGTGAGTCGTCAGGGCGAAAATCAGCATTCACAGTGTAAACAACAGCATCGACCTCAGGTGATTCCGCGATCTTAATATCATCGGTCGCGAGGACTCCCAAATTGCCTATGTCAGCTATAGAACCAGCATCTGTTCCGATTTTGGAATCATTATGAACAATCACACCAATTAGATTCAGGTCTTTATGACTTGAAACTGCTCGTATAGCTAGTTTGCCTACGTTTCCGGTTCCCCAAACAACTACATTCTTAGTCATTTTTCCCCAATCTTGCTGTTCTACGCGGAATCCCATGATAAGGGGATCCGGCATTTTGATATCTTTCGTAAAGATCAAAAAACTCTTCTCCGAAAGGGTTGCCACCACGCATAGGCATGGAAGCTCTTACAATCGTGAAATCTAGAGGTGCTAATTCCTCAGCTTTTTTAAAATGGTATTCAGAGCGAGTATCTGCAGCAATTCGAAAGTGAAGGCGAGCTTTAATTTCATCTATATTAAAGTCCTCCACAGTGTGGCTTGCATCTTCTGGCAACTCTTCCTCTTTAACCCAAGCTTTGACCTGATTCATGTGATCGATACAAGATATGCCAGTTAGTTCAGAGAAAGTGTCACTACCGAACTCTCCAGCATTTGGTCTCACAATGGTGTCGTTCTCATCCACCCAAACAACAGTTGGAACGTTGCTGACCGCATACAGATCACTGAAAAGATGGTATGCATCAATTAGAACCGGATATGTCACATCTTTGGAAAGCTCTCTAATAGCATCAACGTTTTCATCTATAGCAATTGCAATAACAATAAAATTTTCATCGTTTAAATCTTCGAATAGTGTCTGCCAACCTGGCAGATCAAAAGCACAGCCTCACCAACTAGAAAAAGCGACAAGTAGCTTTTTCTTGTCGCTCCACTCAGACAGAGAGTGCAATTCTCCATCAACATCTGGGAGTTCTATGTCGGGAGCTTCACGATCCTTCAAGGCTGAACTGCGAAGTAAGGAAAAGGTGTCTACTGCTGCAAGACCTAATTCAACGTCTAGAACGTTAGAAAAACCAAGAGTATTTGCAACATCTAAAAAGTCAACGTACCCGCTATCCGGCTCGTTTAGAGGAGTGTAAGGAACACAGGAGTCGTCCTTGCAAAGACCTTCGGGTTTAAGTTCCCAACCCAGACTTTTTTCAATGTCTGTTTCCTTTACGAATGGGCGCTGATCATCCCAGATGGCATCAATATCGTAAGTGTTGTGAGTTAGAACACGTAAATTGCTTGTTTCTTTTTTTTCCAATTTTTATCCTTAAGTCATTCGTTGTATTGAGCT
>DBNM01000010.1:3850-7533 GCA_002299135.1 Candidatus Neomicrothrix sp. UBA672
CTCTTACATCTTCAAATCTATCTACAGAACGAAGCGCAGGGAAAAGTCGCCACCACAAGATAACAACTAAAAGAGTTCCTGCACCCCCAAAAAGTATTGCTCCTACTAAACCTAGTAATGCGGCTGCGACACCAGATTCTGCAGCACCTAGTTCATTCGATGCACCTATGAAAACACTTTCTACAGCAAGAACGCGACCCCTCATTTGTTCTGGTGTAGCCAGAGGAACAAGGCTGGCACGTATAAACATCGAGACGGCATCGGCTGCGGCAGCAATAAATATAAGAATTAAAGCGACAGCAAAACTTCGTGTCATCGCGAGGGCTATAGTGGCCACACCAAAAATTCCAACCATATGAATAAGTCTTTTACCTACATTTCGCTTTAAGGGTTTGAACGAAAGAGACAGCATTGTGATTCCTGCCCCAATTCCCACTGATGCGCGCAACCATCCAAGACCTACCGCTCCAACTCCGAGACGCTCTTCAGCTATTGCAGGAAGTAGGGCGATGACCCCACCGAATAGAACAGCAAAAAGATCAAGGCTTATAGCTCCAAAGAGAATTGGGGTTCTTCTGATGAAACGCAGACCTTCAAAAGCATCTTTTATCACTTGTTTTGTTCCGGTTGGTTTGTATTGAGTAACTGGAGGTTTTGGAACCAAGGTAAGAAGTACTATCCCAGTTGAAAGGCCGATTGCAGCCATCAGATAGGGAAGAGCTATATCGGCTACGAATAGGAAACTAAAAATGATTGGACCGGCAACAGTTCCTCCCATAAAGGAGACTGCTTTCAACGCGACCACCCTCTCGACAGTTCCCGGTGGAGCCAGATCAATAGGAAGAGCTCGATTGGCAGGCATAGCGAAAGATCTGAAGACACTGAATAGCAGAATCAAAGCAAAAATTGGCTTTAAAGAAGTTGGTTCAGTACGAATATAGGAAAAGAGGAGAATGGAAACAATTACCTCACCTGAAAGAGCTATTGCAAGTACTCGTCTTCTATCGAAACGGTCAGCTATGGATCCAGTTATAGGTGCTAGGAGAGCAACTGGTAAAAATTCAGCAACACCAATCAAACCTAAATCAAGTGCATTTCCAGTCATGTCCCACACTTGCTTGCCGATAATTGTAATTTGACCGATCTGAGATAATGATGAGAAAAAAGCCGATACCAGCAATACATAAATACCGAAAGGTATTTTCGGAGTCGATGATTGATCCATTTATTCAGATGAATTACTTAAGACAACCCAGCATGAGTTGCCATAAGTAGACGACCTGCCCTCGTGTCATGCTGAAGACTCGGAGCCATACGGTTCATAACATAAGCAAACGACATGTTTGCATCAACATCGATTACTGCCAGAGAGCCTCCCCATCCTCCCCAAAAACAAGCTTTCTCATTGGGGCTGATGGGCATCAGTTCACTTCGTAAACCGAAACCCATGCCGTGACGTATTGGAACACCAAGGATATGGTCTGTTCCATCAGTTTGGATTTCAAAAATCGTGTCAACTGTCTCAGGAGAAACAAGTTTAAAACTGTCTGAACTTCCATTTTGTGCGATCAAACTGTGCACAAGAGCAACAGACCGTGCATTTCCGTGCCCATTTGCAGCTGGGAATTCGGAGCTTCTCCAACGATCAGTATTAGCTAATTTTGCACCCATCCTTCCATGTTTCTCAACACGCTCCACAAAAGGGTGAGGTGCTTGGTCATTCAGAACTGCAGGTCCGTCAACGGAATCAGTATCCAAAAGAGCGACTCGATCAAAATGCTCTTCGGGCAATCCGATATGAAAATCTGCGCCAACCTTATTAGCAACTTCCTCTTTAAAAAAAGTTCCCAAAGTGCGGCCGTCTACTTGTCTGAGCAGTTCTCCAAGTAGCCAGCCTTGAGTCATTGGGTGGTACCCCGAAGTGCTTCCTGGCTCCCACCATGTGGACTGAGATGCTAGTCGGTTGCATGTGTAATCCCAGTCGAATAGCTGGTCTTCAGTTATAGGGGCGTCAAATCCTGGTAATCCAGCAGAATGAGACAGCAGGTGACTAACGAGCACCCTTTCTTTTCCGTTTTGAGCGAAGTTTTCCCAATATTCACAAACAGGGGCATCTAGTTCAATTAACCCCCGATCAAAAAGCATCAAGATGCAAATTGCGGCCATTGTCTTTGTGGTTGACCACACATTTACGATTGTGTCTCTTTCCCACAAAGTCCCTTTTTCCGAGTTAGCGACTCCACCCCAAAGATCGACAACAATTTCTCCATCTACGAAAACAGCGCAACAAGCACCCAAGTCTCCTTCATCGAAGTTCTTTTCGAAAGCTTCCGCAACGGCTGCAAAAGATGGCTCAAAAGTTCCGTTAATTTCAGTCATTTAAATAAAAATCCGAATAATAGTAGTCATAATTTTTTTCTTTACAAGAAAAGACTCGATACAGGAGTCTAATTTCAAAGACTTTAAATGTCTTCATTTGGTTCAATAAGTTTTTGGAGAACTGAATCTATATTTACCTGATCATCAGGAAGATTTTTGAAATTCTCCAAACGTTCATAAACTTCAGCAGCAGCATCCCAAAAAACATTTGGAACTCCATTTGAAGCAAAAGTTTTAGAAATTTCATTCATTTCTGAAACAAACCTCCATGCTTTAGGAGCATTCAAAGTTGCTGACAATAAAGTCATTGTTTCAGCATTGGGTTGAGATAAACCCCATTCGTGAAGTAAATCTTCTTCGACACCGGCATTCCTCGCCATGGCCCTAACAGAAAGAATCAATGCACTCGACCCTTTAGTCCAAGCGCCATAAGCAATTTTTAAAGAAGCAGCTTTACCTATCTCATCTCCAAGTGAACGAACGCTTAAAAAACTATTAGTAAAAACAGCTTCAACCTCGTTGGACCTTTCGCCGGAAACATAAAGTCGTGTTGACCCTTCTGAGCTGACAGGAGGTCCGATAATCCCACCATCTACGAAGTCGATATCACTACCTTCTAAAAGCTTATTAATCAGGTGTTTCTTTTCTGGAGATCCTGCATTTGCATCCATGTACAGCCCTTTGAATCCAGTTTCCAGAACAGCTTTCGCGACCTCTATAGCTGATTGTGGCGGACAGATCGAAAAAACCATGTCACTTTCACCAATTTTAGAAAGTGTTCTAATATCCTCCAGCTTTTGATCTGAAGCACGCTTTCTGGTTGCTTCAGATCTTCCTTCGGAAACCCATAAAACCCTATGACCTGAATTGATTGCAGCAGACCCAACAGAAACACCCATTTCTCCCGGGTGAAGAATTGTCAATATCATTTTTTAAATCCATCAGGCATCGGATAACAGTAGCTAAAAAACTTATGCAACGGCGACAGTGGGCAAGAAGTAGTGTAAAGGTATGAAAGCTCCAGAAACGATTATTTGTGTTGATTGCGGTGGTGAATGCAAACTCTTGATACATCCAGAAACAGAAATTGAACCTGGGGATGTAGTTGCATACAGATGTCTTGAATGCATGGACCGTTGGGATGTAGTGATGGAAGAAGAGGGGATTGATTATGAGTGACTCCAGAGAAACATCATCAACTGATTAAGATCGATCTTATTGAAGAACTTCCAAATAGTTAAAAATTAGTCACCG
Source organism: Candidatus Neomicrothrix sp. UBA672 (assembly GCA_002299135.1). GTDB lineage: Bacteria > Actinomycetota > Acidimicrobiia > Acidimicrobiales > MedAcidi-G1 > MedAcidi-G1. Next base: position 7,484 of record DBNM01000010.1, read on the forward strand.
TCCTGATTCCGGACGCGCGCTACTAGAAGAACAACCAGAAATTGTTCAGA
>DBNM01000010.1:7881-8009 GCA_002299135.1 Candidatus Neomicrothrix sp. UBA672
GAGTGGTTAAGAGAACGAAATTAAGATTTTAATTATCAGATTTTGTTTACGTTCAAGGCTTCTGGGCCTTTTTTACCTTCACCGATTTCAAACTCTACGGTTTGTCCTTCATCAAGACTTTTGTATCC
>DBNM01000065.1:0-623 GCA_002299135.1 Candidatus Neomicrothrix sp. UBA672
AGTCCTTTTTCGAAATCACATTCTGGGTGCCATCCGAGCTGGTGAATTAGATTTGAATTTATTGAGTAGCGCCTATCATGACCTGCTCTATCGGTTGTTTTCTGGATCAGGGAACTATCAGCTTCACACAATTCAATGAGTTTTTCAGCGAGTTCTAAGTTTGTCTTTTCGTTTCCTGCTCCTGCGTTGTATACGCAGCCTTTTTCTCCTTTTTTTAAAACTATGTCTATTGCTTCGCAAGTGTCTTCAACATTGCACCAGTCTCTTATGTTGAGACCATCGCCGTATAGAGGGACTGTTTTACCTTCAAGAAGATTTGTTATAAAAAGAGGAATTATTTTTTCTGGGAATTGGTTCGGACCGTAATTATTAGAAGGTCTAATAATACTTACTGGTAGCCCATGCGTGTGATGATAAGACAAGGCAATCAAATCCGCAGCTGCCTTTGTAGCAGAATATGGAGATGAGGGTCGCAGAGGGTCTTCTTCGGTGAAAGAACCTTCACCGGTTTTGCTTCCGATCGACCCGTAAACCTCGTCAGTGGATATATGAACATATTTTTCGATTTCATTTTTAAGTACAAGTTCACAAAGATTTGCGGTCCCAGTGCAGTTCGTTTCAAT
>DBNM01000065.1:1001-2528 GCA_002299135.1 Candidatus Neomicrothrix sp. UBA672
CCGTCACAGCCTTTGATGGCTTCATCGAGTTTCTTTAAGTCACACACATTTCCATGAATGAACTTATAAGAATCGTTTTCTTCGACTTCTTTAAGATTGCCTAAATTGCCTGCGTAGGTAAGTGCGTCATAGACGATTACTTCATCACCTTGTGCTATCAATTTTTTTACATAAGCCGACCCTATGAATCCTGCACCTCCTGTTATCAGTAAACGCATTTAGGAATCTGCCTGAAATTTGGGTTGTAAATATTCTTCTATATCTTCCAAAAGAGAATTCGACTGATCTCTTTTTGAAAGAATGGGGTTATCTATTTCCCAATCGGCTTTAATTTGAGGGTCGTTCCAAGCTATGCCTAATTCATCTTCAGGATCATAATAATTGTCGACTAAATACGTAATTGTTATGTCTGTCATAGCAGCAAATCCGTGAGCTACGCCGGGTGGAATATACACACCTTTTTGTTCTGAGTCCTTGCTTGTTCCGAGTTTAAAATTTTGCGTTGCTCCTTGTGTAGGCGAACCCTGTCTCAGGTCATGCAGTACTACTTGAGCTTGCCCATGAGATACATACCAATAATCTGACTGATGCATGTGATAGTGGAATCCAACCAAAGTTCCTTTTGAACGATCTGCTCTATTTGATTGGATCATTGGTCTAGTTCCAGGCAACCACTCCTGTCTCCATGTTTCTATGAAAAATCCACGTTCGTCCTCATATATTTGAGGTTTAGCAACTATTACCCCATTTATGATTTCTGATTCTTTGATTTCAACCATTTTTAAGGTTCACTTTTGTTCTATCTCCAAGCATCACTGAAGTTGGCTCTTGAAACTCTGATTCCTTGCCGTTAATTTCAACTTCTCTTCCTAAAACTGATTTGGTCAATTGTGTCACTCCGCTTACATAACTTTTTTCCATGAGTACTGAACGTTCCACTGATGAGTCCTCTATTTTGCACTCATCTCCTATTGAAACGTACGGTCCAATATCACTTCTTTCTATTCTTACTCCAGATCCAATTACTACCGGCCCTTGAATATTCGAATCTATTATTTCAACGTTTTCACCTGAAACTATTTCCCCTTTTAGTGTTACTGTCTCACCTATTTGACTTAGAAGACGTGTTTCTATTTTTTCTAGTATTAATTCATTGCAAAGCAGTAAGGGGTCTTTCTTTCCTGTATCTATCCACCAGCCTTTTAATGTTCTTTGTTCTATATTGCTCCCTTCATCGATCATCCATTGGATTGCATCAGTGATTTCCAATTCTCCCCTATCGGAAGGTTCAATCGCTTTCACTGCGCGGTGGATTGTCGAATCAAAAAGGTAAACGCCTACAAGTGCTAAATCTGATTTAGGATTTTCAGGTTTTTCTACCAGACATTCAATTGCTCCTTGTTCATCAACCTCGGCCACTCCAAAAGCTTTCGGGTTGTCAACCTTTGCTAAAAGTAGTCGTGCATTTGTTGCAGAATTTTCGAAGTCTTTAACTACTTCATGTAGAGAGTCTTCAAACATGTTGTC
>DBNM01000065.1:2888-3544 GCA_002299135.1 Candidatus Neomicrothrix sp. UBA672
AACTTTTCCTGACCTAAAAAGGACTCAGAGATTAAGACAGCATGGGCTAACCCCAGTGGTTCTTCTTGGTGTATGTAGGTTATGTCTGCGTTCCATTGGGAACCGTCTCCAACGGATTTCTCAATTTCTTTCGCTGTGTCCCCTACAACTATTCCTAGGTCTGTGATTCCAATCCCTACTAAATCTTCAATCACATAGTGGAGTATTGGTTTGTTGGCTATTGGTACCAATTGTTTTGCTGTTTTATGCGTTATTGGTCGTAATCTTCGCCCACTTCCCCCTGCCAATATAAGACCTTTCATCACCGGAGGGTACCTTCCTTAGGGGCATTAAGTGACTATGGGAATTTAACGGCCTGCAGCTTTTGCTATTTGAACAAGGAAAACGAGTATTGTTACAGCCGCTTTTTGGGCTTGACCTCCGTTTATGGCAAATACTTCTGCTATCTGTTCAAGAGCTTTCTGATCTTCTGCTGCAGCCTTGTAGGCGGTTTCAACATTGTGAACGCCATCAATTAAAGGAGGGTCTGCTAGTGGCTTGGGGTCGGTTCCACTGGATGAAAGGTTCAATAGGAACGCAACTGCCCATACTGCGGAAAGTTGGAATTCATTTGGTGTCATTTTCAAGTGATCTGCTGAATCAAGCAACGACTGCCA
>DBNM01000065.1:3882-4700 GCA_002299135.1 Candidatus Neomicrothrix sp. UBA672
TCTTCCGTGTAACCAGTGGTGACTCTGTATTCATCAAGTCTTTCTTCTGGGAATTGAGTTGCTGCTTCGGGTGGGCCATAGTTGACGCCATACCAGTTTGATTTAAGCCCAAATTCTCTTCTAAAGCGATTGCCGGTAATCACGAAACGTTGTCCGTCTCGCGCTCTGAATTCTATTTCCTCTGCTCTCCCACCATCGTCACCAAACCCATCGCGTGTGATCACTTCTATTTCATAAAGTGGTGTTAAACCGAACCTTGAAATTACATCATTTACGGTTATCTCTTTCGTCCATTTGTGTACAGGGTTGATTGATACATCATCTCCGGCATCGGGAACACCTGGAAAATCTGCAGTAATTGTGTGACCTCCTGTTGATGCAGAAAATTCGGTTCTAGCTATTTCTCCATCTTGGTATCTAACCATTCCTGCTGTGTTTCTTATAGCAATGTCTGATCTGGAATCTTCATTTGACCATGAACTATTTCCGGAACGACTTCTTCTTCCTTCATAAACTTGACATCTAATGGTGTCGCATGTTTTCGCATAGGCATAACGTTTTTCAGCTAATGCGTAAGAACGTGCAGCTACAGATTGGACTTCTAATGCTGCGATTCCAGTGCCACCTCCCATATCTGCCCATTCTGGTGGCATTTCGCGTGGGACTACTGAACGTAAGTATTGTTCGATTGGCAACCAATTAACAGTTCTTTGATTTCCGCCAGCTCTAGCGGCTCTTATTTCCCCCCGGTACCACGAAGATTTGTTTGAACCTTCGCAAACTTGAAGTGTCCAATCGAGATCTGCATCAGTTGTATC
>DBNM01000065.1:5123-6261 GCA_002299135.1 Candidatus Neomicrothrix sp. UBA672
TTGTTGTTGTCGTCGTTGTTGTTGTAGACGTCGTTGTTGTTGTAGCGCCTGGAGGTGCTATATGCGCTGCTCTTATTCGCGCTATGGGGCTTGAAATAACAATTCCTGTATTAGTGAATGGCCCTGCACATGATTGTCCCGTGGCTACTCGGTAACGATCGGAATCACCTTCGAGGGTTACCTGTACTGCTTTACCATTTAGTTGAGTCCAGTTTCCAGCCTCCCCTCCAATTGCTAGAAGGGCACTTTCAACATAAACCGTTGTGGGTTTCCCATCATGGCTAAGTAATCTGACACCTATTTCTTCATTAGCCACTGTTCCAGCTGTGGTACCGCCGTAATAATGATTAAGTATTTGATCTCTCCCCCACCCTTCATCAATCGCGTATCCAAGGGATCCGTACTGACCCATACCCCTTCCATGCCCCCAACCTCTTCCGTTTACTACCACTGGACCGTAATTAGTGGAATATTGAGGTGATGCTGCTGTTCCATATACACCGGGGATAACCAGCTCCTGGCCTACTGAAAGGTAATTAGCATTGGATAGACCATTTGCAGAGACTATCGATGAAACTTTGACACCATAAGTGTCTGCAATCACCGAAAGAGTGTCCCCTGACTTCACGGTGATTCTGATTGGTGGGAGCGTCGTGGTAGGTGGTGCTCCAGTCCCAGGTATTCGTATTTTTTGACCAATGTAAATTGCATCTGGTTTCGTTATACCGTTTTCGTTCATTAGCACGGAAAGCCCAACGCCGTATTTTGAAGCGATTTCAGAAAGAGTGTCCCCTGACACCACTGTTACAATTACTGGGCCTGCAGGCTGCAAGGGTCCAGATACTCCAGGCACCGTCAATTCTTGTCCTGCGAAGATCGAATTGGCATTCGTGATTCCGTTAGCTTCCATCAAAGAAGCAACTGAAACACCGTAATCTTCTGCTATAGCTGAAAGACTGTCACCCCATTCGACTGTAACTACCACAGAAGCTGTACTCACTGTTTGAGTTACACCTGGAATTATTAGTTCTTGTCCCATAAAAAGAAGATCCGGGTTGCTTATTCCATTCGCGTTCATTATTGATTGAGTTGACACACCGTATTTGAGTGCTATTAATGACAGGCTGTCGCCTGCTTG
>DBNM01000065.1:6649-6946 GCA_002299135.1 Candidatus Neomicrothrix sp. UBA672
AGTGCCATAACTGTTAGCAAAGCCCTGAATTTATGGCGTCTTTTTAACAGAACGCCGGTCGGTCTTTCAAAGTTTTCTAGATCTTCTGAAATCATGCTCAGGTTGCCTTGCTATCCGCACTTCGGATTGTAGAAGCAAGAACAGCCGCACTAGTGGAGCCTTAGGAATATTTAAGTTTTGTTTACCATCTGAGTTTTGTAACTTTTAACGATAAAAAACCCTAAAAGCACGGTGGTGATAAGCACAGTCAAAATGAGTGCGATTTCAACTCGTAAGAAAAGGTCATCACCAAAAGAG
>DBNM01000023.1:0-713 GCA_002299135.1 Candidatus Neomicrothrix sp. UBA672
AAAAGAGAGCTGACGTCATTGCGTGCAGCTGGAGAATCTCTCATTGAATTTAATGACTCTCTAACAGGCGACATGGAAGAATTAGGACCTTTAGAGAGAGCTTTAACTAAATTGTCAGCTTTTGAGGACGGAAAGGAGAATATTTTAGAAATAAAGTTAGTGGCACCGACAAAGCACCTTCTTGAGGTGCAGAACTCCATAAAGGATAAAACAGTCATCCAGATTGAATATTTGACCGGTTCTCGAAACGAGCTTTCTACACGCAAAATAGAACCTGAAAAAATATTCGCGTTAGGAGGGTACTGGTACGTTGATGCCTATTGTAAAAAATCATCTGCAAAGAAGACTTTTCGAGTAGACAGAATCAAAGATTTTAAGATTCTAGATGAGATAAGAGAAACACAACCAGATGATGATTCACACAATAAGGATTTCTTCGATTTAGATGAATTTCCAAATGCGGTTATTGAAATCCCAGTTCGAGACAAATCACTTATTGATACATTCCCAAATATAGAAATTGAAGAAATTTCAGACGAAAAAGTGAAACTATTATGCCCTGTTGCATCGGAAGTATGGCTTAAACATTTATTGATGGTCTTGGGAATAAATGCTGAAATTCAAGAACTTCCAGAAGAGATAGACGGAAACATTCGGTCAAAAATGGCTAAAGAAATATTAAAAATATATACCGGATAGCGGCCACACCTGCT
>DBNM01000023.1:1097-5785 GCA_002299135.1 Candidatus Neomicrothrix sp. UBA672
AAAGTTTTACTGAAACTGAAAAATGGGCAGAAGAAATTTTAGAGCGTGCTAGAAACCGTTCCGAAGAGACTTTCGAAACAGAAAGCTCACTTTTTGAGGAAAATTCATCACCAGGAAACAAAAATCCTTATGAGGTCAGATTAGAAGAAATTCAAGAACACGAAGAGGAGTCATTCCGCGGATCAATTGTGACTCTAGAAGATATCGAAGGCAAGCAAACAATAGCCCCGTTGTCTCCAGAGGAGGATTCAAAAACTTCTAAGAATGACGATTTTTTCCCTTCGGTAGTGAAGAGAACTCGAAAGTCAGTAGTGGAATGGGCAGTAGTTTTAGTAGGAGCGATCGGTCTAGCTTTATTAATAAAAGCTTTTCTTTTTCAGGCGTACTATATTCCATCACCATCTATGAACCCCACACTCCTTGAGGGTGATCGAATATTGGTAAATAAGCTGAGCTATAACCTTCATTCCGTCAATAGAGGGGACTTAGTCGTCTTCTCCGCACAGGAAGAGACCACAGGTAAAGATGATTTAATAAAGCGTGTTATCGGATTACCGGGAGAATTTGTAACAGTGGGAGATGGAAAAATGGAAATCAATGGTGGTTTACTACTCGAACCCTACCTACCTTTGCAGACCGAAATTAATTCATTTGCTACACCCGTTAACTGTGTAAACCGTCCAGAGGAAACTTCCGGTTGCAGAGTTCCTAGTGATCATGTTTTCGTAATGGGAGACAACAGAAGCAATTCGCGCGACAGTAGATTTTTTGGGCCAGTTCCTATAGAAGATATTGAAGGAAGAGCGTTTATTCGTATTTGGCCTCTAGGTGACATGAAGAGGCTTTAGTCTCTTTCGCTATACCGCTCCCAAGCGCTGGTCATTTTTTTAACATGGTCGCTGAAAACCCCATCTATTCCAATACTGAAAAGCCAGTTAATTTGCCTTTCTTCCTGAGCATCCCAAGCGAAACTTCTAATTTTAAATCGATGACAAAGCGACACGAGTGCTTCATTCCATTCTGAAAAATGCATATTAAAAGCGTCGACACCAACCTCACTTAGAGTAGCGATCCTTCTTTCAGGTCCTTCTTTGACATGGTCAAGTGTCGTTGAATTTACGAGTCTCACTGTTGAATCCAAATTCCGCCATAAGGACATCTTTTCAAGGCTTGGATGACACAACCATAACTTTTCGAGAGGGAAGGAAAATTCTTTTGAAACTTCGATAACTTTTTTCGCTGCTCTTGCATCTTTAATATCGATAGATAAATCATACTCTCCGGTAATTTTTGAATAGAAAGACTGTAGTGACGGGATGGCAGACGGGAGAGAATCCAGTTCATGTCTGTTGATTAATTTACGTTTAAAAAATGAACCGAAGTGATGATCATGGTGAAGGACAACATGACCGCATTTGGTTATTTGTACGTCACTTTCCAGACCGTTTGATCCATTCGAAAGGGCTTTCTTAAATGCTTCAATCGTATTCTCTGGAGCGTCAGCCTTTCCTCCGCGATGAGCAAAAAGAAGTGGAGTTGTTTCTATTCTATTTAGCGCCTCCATACAGTAAGCATGCCTTAAAGGGTCAGCTATGTCATCCATTTGATCCTTATTCTGTAGGATCACAATATGGGAAATATCGGAAGTGGAGAAGTTTTAGTTATTTTGGTACTTGGTCTCTTAGTGCTTGGTCCTGAACGACTCCCAGAGTTTGCTAGAAAAATTGGAAACTTTTTAAAAGAAGCAAAACGGATGAGTAGAAGTTTTCAAGAGGAACTTCGGAGCGCTGTGGAAGACCCTGATATTGAAATGAAAGCGAGAGCTCAAGGTGCTTTATTGTCTCAAGAGACACAGAATAACCACGATTTAGAGGATCAGAGTACCTAAGTGGTCGCTGTAGAAAAAGATCGAATGCCTTTGTTGGGTCACCTGCAAGAATTAAGAAAAAGGTTATTAATATCTTTTCTTTCGATTTGTGTTGGAGGGATCGCATGTTGGTTCTTGTACGACGTGATTCTCGAGTTGTTGCTAGAGCCATATTGTCAAATAAGGGACGATTCAGATCCTGAGCGTATTTTCGGAAGCGGTTGTGAGTTATTAGTAACTGACCCTCTAGAGCCATTTAGTGTCAGATTGACAGTCGCTGGATATGGAGGTGTGATTCTTTCAATTCCTATGCTGCTTTGGCAAGCTTGGCGTTTTATTGCACCTGGTTTGCTCTCAAAAGAGAAAAAATGGGCGATACCTTTTGTGCTCTCAGGTCTGCTTTTGTTCGTTACGGGTTCACTTCTTGCTTATTGGAGCATTCCACGAGCTCTGGACTTTTTAGTAGAAATCGGAGGACCTGATCTTGTTAGTGTATTTTCACCCGCTAAGTACATCGGTTTCGTTATAAAGATGGTTGTTGCTTTTGGAATTGGATTCGAGTTTCCGCTATTTTTGATATTTTTACAGTTGCTCGGTGTACTTACACCGACTGCTTTACGAAAAAGCCGTAGATATGCAATTGTGGGAATTGTTGCATTGGTTGCTGTTTTAACCCCGAGCGGAGACCCTTTTACATTATTGATACTTTCAATCCCTATGTTGCTATTTTATGAGATAGCAATACTTGTAGGTTCTTTACGGAATCGTAGATTGCAGACGAAGGCGTGAAGATAAATTTTCCTTACAAATTAGATCAATTTCAAAAGAAAGCCATTGAAGCGTTAGAAGCTAAGAACTCGGTTCTTGTAACAGCCCCAACCTCAAGCGGAAAAACTCTTGTTGCAGAGTACGCGATCGCGAAAGCTCTTGAAGAATCCAAACACCTTTACTACACGGCGCCGATAAAAGCTTTGTGTAATCAAAAGTTTCGTGATTTTTCAAATCAGTTCGGAGAAGAAAATGTAGGCCTTCTAACCGGAGATCATTCGATAAGAAGTGATTCAAAAGTTCTTGTAATGACTACAGAGGTTTTACGAAATATGCTTTACACCTCGCGAGGAGTACCTGAGGACCTTTCCTACGTAGTTCTTGACGAGATTCATTTTCTGGAAGATCCATACCGAGGAGCCGTCTGGGAAGAGATAATTCTGACTTTACCCAAAAGAGTTCTCCTTGTTGCTTTGTCGGCAACGGTTTCTAACGCAGATGAGCTTAAAGATTGGATTGCCTCGGTTCGAGGAAACATTAAGCAAATAACTCGAGATACTCGTCCGGTTCCATTAAAAGGACATTTTTTTGCGGCAGAAAAAAGCAGACATTACCAATTAAGCAGAATTGAAATACTAAAGAATGGTGAGCCGAATAGCAGAGGGCAGATATTCAGTAATTCTCATAGAGGGAGAGAAAAACAAAATTCTAAGCGTTGGACAACTCCGAGGCGGAGCGAGATTATCGCCGAGTTGAAGAAGTTGGAAATGTTGCCAGCAATATATTTTATTTTCAGTCGAAAAGGATGTGACGAAGCTAGAGATGCGATGGTTAGATACGTAGGGTCGCTGAACAATGAAGATGAGGGTAAGAAAGCAAGAGATTATGCCGAGGAAAAGTTCGGATTACTAACGGAAGAAGAAAAGAGGATTTTACGTGTCGACTTGCTAGTGGAGGGATTAGAAAAAGGCTTCGCTTCACATCACGCAGGATTACTTCCACTGTTTAAACAGACAATTGAAGAATTGTTTTCTTTAGGTCTGCTTAAGTTGGTATTTGCAACAGAAACTTTAGCTGTAGGAGTAAATTTACCGGCAAGGTCTGTGGTGATAGAGAAACTAACCAAGTTCAATGGCGAAAGTCATGACCTGCTCAAACCAAGTCAATTCACACAACTGACCGGCAGAGCAGGACGACGAGGAATTGATGAAGAAGGTCATAGCTTTACCTGCTGGTCTCCCTTCGTTCCATTTAGTGAAGTGGCGGATTTGCTTACGAGTAGAGAATTCGAACTTATTTCTGCTTTCACGCCGACATACAACATGTTGGCAAATTTATTGTCTACCCGCAGTGAGACAGAAGCTGCAGAATTATTGGCAAATTCTTTCGCACAATTTCAATGGGTAAGAAATACCAGGAATATAAATTCTGGACTGATTGAAGAGGTCCAATTGCGTAGAAATGTATTAGAAACAACCGGATTAGCTGATGGTTGGAGTTTGACTGAGATTGGTATGCCCTTAACAAAGATATTTAATGAATCTGATCTTCTCGTCACTCGATCGATTTCTGATGGGATCTTTGATGGACTACCACCTGAGGAATTAGCCGCTTTAGTCTCATGCTTCATTTTTCGAAGCAGAGGGAATGAGCCTCATGGGAAAAAAAGTCGAAAATCGGAAAATTTTACAAATAAAAGCATCAAGGAATTGATGTTGTTGAACGATGAAATCGAAAGAATAGAAGCAAGATTTAAAATTCAGCCAAATTCACCTCCAGATCCAGGTTTCGCAAAAGTTGTATTTGATTGGGTTTCTGGTCGTACTTTAGGTGAAGTTCTGACTAATGAATTCACAGGAGGTGAATTTGTAAGAAACGTACGTCTTTCCATTGACCTTCTTAAACAAATCTCTAGTGTGACACGACCCGAGACGGCAAAGTTGGCTTTACAAACTGTTGAGTTGATGGAAAGGGGCATTGTTTCACTAGGCGGAGAATTTGAATCAAAAGTATTACAGCAAAAGGGTCTATAGATGAACATTGAAAAAGGTAG
>DBNM01000114.1 GCA_002299135.1 Candidatus Neomicrothrix sp. UBA672
CTCTACCCGATGAGCTAGCGACCCAAAATTCAGACTAGCCGCTTATCAATATATTAATGTTGAAATAAGACTGATTCTAAAGAAAGAGATAAAGATTCTATTTACAATCACTAATTAACTGATTCCTTCTAACCTCTTAATATGCGATTCACTTTATTTGCTATCTTAGGGATCGCTTTAGTTAGTGCGATCATCTGGTTCGGGGCGATAGATACTGATAACACCGCGAAGGAAATACAACTAACTGCACCTACTACAACTACAACTACAACAGTCACTACAACAACAGTCACTACAACAACAATATTGTCGCCTATTGGGACTCTTCCTTTTGTTGGAATAGAAGGAGGAGTTAATCTTGATTATTCATCATCTATCAGCACAGTTGGGCTAGATACGGTTACTTTCGGCATGAATGCTACAAATGCCCAGAAAGCAGCCGGAACAAGATTTTCTCCGGTTACACCAAGAGGCAAATGTTTTTTAGCAATTCCTGATGAAGGCCCTAGCGGAATCACATTCTGGATTGTAGAAAGCACTGTCGAACGCATTGATATTGACAATGAATTGATAAGAACGCGTTCGGGGGCTGGTATTGGAGATACCGAATCTTTAATTTATGAATTATTCGGAGAAAAAATAGAAACAAAGGTTCTTCCTGAATCTTTAGAAAAACTACTTATCTATGTGCCCAGTGATTCTTCTGACAAAAACTTCCGAGTTGTGTTTAAAAGTGATGGACGACTCATAACGAGATTATGGTCAGGCAGACTTCCTTGGGTTGAAATGACTGAAATCTGCTAATTGCTAAATTTTTCTTCAAGAAGGTCACTTTCGAATTGCTTACAATCGATAAACAAGGAACCGAAACCAGCAAATTCACCGTATGTAGTTTCTAAATCTAAATTCTTTTGCCAACTGATAGCACCAGCAGTTATCTCAAAACCGTTAATTGAAAGATCCAGTGGTTCATTTAATGAAGCTTCGAACATTGTTGAACCATTCTTTAACAAACCAACATATGGTTTTCCGGTGAAAACTTGAACTAGTGCTTCTGCACTTTCCCTTGTTTTAAGATTTTCTCCATTCCCTATAGCTGTAGTTTCTCCTAACTTATTTTCATAACAAGCAAATTCCATATCGAATTTCTGATTTCCAATCTGGATCCAACCATTAAAAACTTTTATGTTTTCTTCTTCAACTTGTTGAGTTTCTTCTAAAATTTCAACCGTATTTTCACTAGTTGCACATGACGAAAAAACCCAAATGAGTAAGGGTAAAATAAATAATTGAAAGTAGTTATTCTTCACAAACAAACCCATGTCGCTAAATCAAAATCTCCAAAAGTTTGCCATCAATGCAACGCCAGTCCAATTTTCGCAAGAAATTACTCTTAATAATTAAACCACTTGAGCCTTCAAGCACTAAAGCCATTTCATGTCTTCTCTGAAATACCGTAACCTCTGCCAAGTCCCAGTCAACACGAACGAATTTTCCTAATTCGGGCAATGTCTTAATGGTTTTAACTTCACTCAGATCGGGCGGTACACCTGTTGGTGGGAAAGAGTGAACTTTTTCCCATTTTCCTGGACGTTCAGACACAGATAATCTTAATTTTGCTTTCTTTAAGCGAGCTAATAGTTCACGTCCGTCTATTTCAATAGCTCCCAAAATAATTGCCTGATCTCTAACCTCTTTTGGAACGTCATAATGGTCACCTTGAAATGACATAAGACGAAGCCCTAATAAATCAGCAAAATCATGTAGTTCGGTCAAATTATCATCACTAGCAAGATGGGCCCATAATTTTCCCCTGTAGGGCCAAATTGCTTTATCAACAACTACTGCCATTCCACATGTTGTCTTTAAAAAGAAAAAATTGCACGTTAACGACAAATTCTTTTCCAACAACTGAAAGCACTTAATTTGATGACACACTTGTTAAATGAGTGATTCTCAAAATAACTGCACCACTGTCAGATTTTCACCAGATTGCGAAATTGAAGAAATTTCTAGAGTCGCTCTTGCTGCAGTCTTGAGAATTCACAAAATTGATCCCGCTTTAGTCAGCGAATTAGCCGTTTCACTTCAACAAGAAATTAAAAACATCTCTACAAAGGCTCCATTCGTGGAAGTTGAATTTCAACCCAGTGAAAACAGTATTTCTGCCGAGGTTAGAGCTAGTGGAAACTCGCGCACCATTAGCGCTACGTGGTAATCGAACGTCTCGCGACTAGCCATGATCCTTCAAGTGCATAAGCTGAAACTCCGAACCAACTAACTTCACTATTCGCTGACATTAAATCAATGACTTCTTCCGGAGGAAGGTAAATAGGTGTTTCAGGACCTCTGCTACTGACCCAAACCAAAAAACCTTCATCTTTTAAACATCTCTCTATCTCATTTGGAAAAAGAATCATATTCATAACCAAAAACACATCAATAGAATTACTAGCAAAAGGAAGACAGCAACCATCGGCGCAAACTTGCGGAGTTTCTGGTGTAACAGAGTTTTTGATCATTTCTTTTGAAATATCTAATGCAACTACGCTTTCAAACTTATTTACCAAAAGTTGCGTAGCTAAACCTGTACCTGCTCCTAGGTCTACTACTTTTTCCCCATAAACCTCGCCCCTTTCTAAAGCATCTAAAACTGGTATTCCTCTAGAAGGAATATTTCGAGTAGTTGACCATTCACTGGCTTTTTCATCGAACAACTTCTTTACTTCTTCTACCAAATTAGAATTCCAAAGATTTTTGTAAACTACATCTCTGGTAATGTGCCTCATTCGAGAATTCGAACCTGGTTCTCTAACAGATTTAGAACGCGGATGAATTGTTGGAAGATAGGTGATTTTCAAATCTTTTTACCGTCCGGAAGAACCAAAACCAGTTTCTCCTCTTTCTGAATCTGGCAATTCTTCAACTTCTTGAAAATTACATTCTTCAACTTTTTGAATTACCAGTTGAGCTATTCTTTCGCCTTTTTTGACTTCAAAAGTTTCATTAGGATCAGTATTAATCAATAACACTTTTAATTCTCCGCGATACCCAGAATCAATAAGACCGGGTGTATTTAAACACGTGATTCCATGTTTAAGTGCTAAACCACTTCTAGGCTGAACGAACCCCGCAAATCCTTCAGGTATCGCTATTGCAACTCCCGTCGATATGAGGGCCCTCCCGCCACCTGCCTCTAGAAGCACTGATTCTGCAGCAACTAAATCTGCACCAGCATCACCAGGTTTTGCATAAATAGGGATTATTGCGTCATCTATTAATCTAATAATTGGAATATTCAGCATAAATATGACCTTACTTGCACTTCTTACTGAATAACCGACACTTTAAGCTCGTATGATCAAATCTGTGTTGGCTTGGATGGATTTAGAGATGACAGGGTTGAACCCTAAAGAAGATGTAATCGTTGAGATTGCAACTTTACTTACAAATGATGACCTTGAAGAAATAGCAGTTGGACCAAACTTAGTTATCCACCAACCATCTGAAAAATTAGAAAATATGAGCAAACACGTCCAACAAATGCATGTTTCTAGTGGTTTACTTGATGAAATTTCAAAATCTACTACAAGTCTTTCAATCGCTGGTGAAAAAACTTTGGACTTTTTAAAAGAGCATATTGAAAAAGCAGGAACCGTCCCCCTGTGTGGAAATTCAATTGGTACCGATAGAAGATTCTTATCAGAAGGTCTCCCAGATTTAGCATCTTTCTTTCATTACAGATCAATTGACGTCTCAACTATCAAAGAACTTGCGAAACGCTGGAATCCAGAAGTTATAGATTCTGCTCCGAAAAAAAATGGAGGCCACCGCGCATTAGATGACATTCGTGAATCAATCACTGAACTCCACCATTATCGTGAAAACCTTTTCATAAACCCATGAACAAAAATACTTCAGAAGAAACAGATTCATCTCCGCGCCCAATGAGGCAAGAACAAGAACCAGCTTCAGAAGAAGTTACTGAAATTGCTAGAGGTATTTACAGATTCCAACTCCCAATTTCAATGCCTGGATTGGGACATGTTAATTGTTATGCGCTTGAAGACGAAAAAGGGTTGTCTTTAGTCGACCCAGGATTACCTGGGCACGAGTCTTGGAATGCCCTCGAAGCAAGGCTTAAAGATCTAGGAACCAACTTTAATCATGTCCATACAGCGATAGTTACCCATAGTCACGTAGATCATTACGGTGGAGTTCACAGACTTCGAGATGATTATGAGGTCGAAGTTCTTACTCATTCTTCTTTTTCATCAGTTTTTGGTACTGATGACATTATGGAAGACCCTGATGCTGCTTCACTAGATCTAGCCGATGACGACGATATAGAGAAACTTCGTGAAATGCTTAGTAGACCAACTCCATGGGGCACAAAACGAGAACCCCCTTCAGTTGAAGAACTTAGAAAATGGAGCGGAAGTAATACAGGTGCTGATTCAAAATCTTTTCAAGTACCTAAACCGTCTTTGACCGTAGAAGACTCTGAAGAAGTAACCATCGGTGGAAGGATCTGGTTAGCCCTTCATCTCCCAGGGCATACTCATGACCATCTATGTTTATTTGATCCAGTCGATGGAATTTTCTTATCTGGAGATCATGTATTACCAACCATTACTCCACACATAGGAGGTATGGGAAATATGGAAGACCCGTTAGCCGTTTTTTTTAATTCTTTAGAAAGAACAAAAGAATTTTCACAAGTTTCTCTTGTTTTGCCAGCCCATGGACATCCATTCAATAATCTTGTTGAAAGAACAGATGACATTATTCAACATCATGTAGATCGCTTACAATTGATCAGAGAAACGGGCGATTCGATAGGTGAAGCCTCAGTTAATGAGTATATGAAATACTTATTTAAGGAAAGATCTTGGGGCGACATGGCAGCTAGTGAAACTTATGCCCATCTCGAACATTTAAGGATTCTTGGTGAAGCTACGCCTAAAGAAGAAAAAGGCATAAAAACTTATAAATTCGCCTGATTTAAGCCAATATCTAACAATTTATTAATTTTATTGAATAATAAGTTGACAAAATTCACTCAAAGGTGTTGAGTGGTCACTTAGCGTAGTTTTGGTAAACTCGTTGTATAGAACTGTTTTACAGTTTATAGAAAGAAAAAAATGAGCATGAATAATAGCATTCGCAATCATTACGGTCATCAAACCGTTGGTCATGCTTTAACCTCTCACGCATTCACACCGGTTAATCCAGTAGCTCTCTCTTCAGAGACAATTTCATTCTGGTTCAACAAGTATGGATTTTTCACCATAAAGCGGCCCTGGGAAGCAACTAGCTAAATAGCTAAAACGCAGAAACCATGGCCGCCGGAAAATCCGGCGGCTTTTTTCATTTTTGAGATTAATTCTAAAAAGGAGTAAAAAATGTTTGCAATCGAATTTAAAACAGAAGCTTGGAGAGAAAACGCAGCATGCTCTCAACTTGGCGTGCCTACAGAAGTTTTCTTCTCTGAAGATCTGGGAGACATAGCTCAAGCGAAAAGAATATGCGCGGAGTGTCCTTCTCTTGCATTGTGTTTAGAGGCGGCCATAGAACGCACTGAACCTTGGGGAGTTTGGGGTGGTCAATTATTCCGAAAAGGAAAAATCTTAACTAACAAGCGCGGAAGAGGAAGACCACGCAAAGTATCTATACCCGAAGAGGAACTTCCAGTCATACCTATACCTGTTCATCTGCAGTCTGCCCTCCGTTCTGCTTGATGATCGGCCAACTAAATTGAGGTGACGTTTTAACGAACCTCGATTTGCAAAGGCTAGTTTGGGAGATGACCTTGCGACTTATAGTCGTAATGGTCATCTCCCGACTACCTTTATAGATGTGAAAAAAGTTTTATTGACATTTCTGATAATCGCCAGTGCTTGCAGTGGTGAAGAAACTATTGAATCACTTGATGAGAATGTATTGAATCAATTTTTTGAAACAGAAAATGGACCCGAGACCCTTAAAAGTCTTTATGAAAAAAATAATCAGCCCATGGTGGTGAATCTTTGGGCCACCTGGTGTACTCCTTGTTTGGAAGAAATGCCATACTTCGAAACAGCCCACCGTAAATATGGAAAAGAAATACAATTTATTGGTATCAACATTAGCGATTCGCCAACCAGGGCTAAAAAAAGAGCTGAAGAGCTTCACATTTCTTATCTGCTAGGAAATGACCCTGATGGGAGTTTCACTAAATCTTTAAAAGCTATCGGTTTACCTGTAACTGCTTTCTTCAATACTGAAGGGAAATTATCAACAATTCATCAAGGTCCTATCAGTGAAGAGAACCTTCAGAAATCGATAATGGAATTCTTAGATGTTTGATATAGAACTAGTCCTCCCCTTCAGCCTTGGCATTATTACAGCAATTAATCCATGCGGTTTTGCGATGCTTCCCACTTGGCTCGGATACTTCATTGGTAAAGACACTGCAGATAACCAAGCACGACCAGAGCAAGTCATAAGAGGTTTATGGGTAAGTCTGACTCTTACAGCAACATTCGTAGGAGTTTTTGGATTTCTTGGATTTGTGATTTCTCATCTAGTTAACGAAGAGACAATTGCTCAAAAAACCCCTTGGATAACTGTCGCCTTAGGGGTACTTCTAATTCCATACGGGTTTTCTCTCTTATTTAAAAAAAATCAAAAATTGTTTCCCTCTTTCAATAGAAGAGGTCCAAAATCCAATGAATTGTTCTCAGTAATTGGATTCGGTGTTTCCTACGCAATTGTTTCAGTTGGGTGTTCCGCCCCTCTCTTTTTACTCCAAATCTCCGGCAGTTTTAGCAGAGAAGGAATTATTGAAGGGATAATAATCTTTCTTGCTTATGCACTCGGATTAGGTGCTGTTGTAACCATCACAACTCTGTCTTTAGCTATGGCTAGAGGTGGCATCGTTCGCAATCTTAGAAAATTACTGCCATATGTAGATCAAATAGGAGCCCTTGCGCTGCTAACAGGCGGTGCATATTTGTTTATTTACGGAATTTACGAAATTAGAACTTTAAATTCTCCGGGATCAGGAACTAATCCAATAGTTGAAAAAATTAACGAACTCCAATCACATTTGACTATTTGGATATCGGAAGTTGGAGGCTTAGAAATAGGTTTAGCTTTATGGCTCATAATAATAACTTTCATACTTTGGGGTTTAAACCCAGCATTTACCGGTAGTGCGAAAAATTATCTTAGATTTTCGCTTTTGGGAATTTGGCTTATCTTCGAAGGAGTCTTATATAAAGGAATGTTGTTTATAAGACCAACAGTTAATGTAATTTCAAAATGGCCTGCAAGAATGAATAATTGGTTCGAGAAACCTGAAAGATGGGCTGTTCCTTTTGAGGTATTAGTTTCAAGCATCTTCCTTTTAATTGTTTACTTAAGTTTGTCAGCTTTTCTTAAAGAGAAAAAGAGATGAAAGAGATTAAAAAAATTCAGAGTTTCACCGAACTGCTTTCAAGTCCTGAAATAACTGAGGAAATCGAAATTCGATCTTCTTTTGGTGTCTGCGCGCTCCATGGAGGTGGATTAGAAAGAGCTACTGAAGCTGTCGCTCGAGATGTAGCGGAAAACACCAATTCTTCTTACTATGCGGTCATCCAACCTGAGGGGTCGAGAATACATTTGTCTTCTAAATATTTTGATCCAAATCAGTCTTTAAAGCTTGGTCAATTTTTGGAAAAAATTGACACTCTTATCTCGATTCACGGATATGGAAAAGAAGATGATTTTTGGGCTTTACTACTCGGAGGAAGCAACAGGGAATTGGCTTACCACCTCGCAGGTTCGCTAAGAGAGGTACTGCCCGAAGAATATCGTGTAGTAGATCAAATAGATAACATCCCACCACCTTTGAGAGGTGTCCATCCTGACAATCCGGTTAATTTTCCAATTAACGGAGGAGTCCAAATTGAAATACCACCTGGTTTAAGATGGAACAGAGAACATAATTTTTGGTCGGATGCAGACGGAACTCCACGTTCAGAAGATTTAAACAAACTTATTAAGGGATTGGTTTCAGGCATTAATAGTTGGCGAGATGAAAAGAGTTGAAAAAAATTATGGTGATAAGCGAGTGAAAATCCATCCTTGACCGGTCAACTCGTAACCTATTCTGTCATGTAGCCGATTCTGTCTCCCCTGCCAAAATTCAATGAAGTTTGGCAAAACTTTATAGCCTCCCCAATGATGCGGTCTTGGAACTTCAGTGTTTCGCCACTTTAATTCCTGCGTTTCAAATGCGGTATCTAATTCCTCTCGACTAGAAATTCTGCTGCTTTGATTAGAGACTAAAGATCCTATTTTGGTTTCATATGGCCTCATTGCCCAATATTCATCTGATTCACTTTCGGGAATTTTCTCAGCTGTCCCTTCAACAGATACCTGTCTACGCAATTCATTCCAGCTGAAAGTAAGAGAAACTTTCTCATTATTTTCAATATCTGTAGCTTTCTTACTCTCGTAATTAGTAAAGAAAACGAATCCATCTTCACGAATCTCTTTTAAAAGAACATTTCTTCCGCTGGGAGAACAATCCTTATCAACAGTGCTTAAAACCATTGCATTGGGTTCCAAATAACCGACTTCTTCTATCTCCGAATACCAAATTTTAAATTGGTCGATTGGATTACTAACTAAATCATCTTCATACAGGCCACGATTTTCATATTCTTTACGTACCCGTCGTAGATCCATATAAAAGGTCTAGTCAAAATAGTCACCTACTACAAATATCAGGATGTAATGTTTGCGAATGGTTAAATACGATTTTTTCAGAGTGGGGATTGGCGGGTCTGTGGGAGCAGGTCTTCGCTGGTTGATCATAGAAAATACAACAACGCAAATTTTCCCATGGCCCACTCTGCTAATTAATCTCTTTGGTTGTGCCGCTCTTGGAATGCTTATAGCTAGAAATAAAAATCGTAAGACTCTACTTACTTGGGGTACAGGTCTATGCGGAGGCTTGACCACTTTTTCAACATTCTCTCTTGAGATAGCAATTCTATTTCGTGACAATGAAATCTTTATCCCCCTTTGTTATCTATTCATTTCAGTGCTAGTCGGAGTACTCCTATTTAAAAGCACTTTAAAAGCATGCGAAGATAAACGATGATAGTTGTAGCTTTTTTTGCTTTAGCAATTGTCGGGAGCGTCATCAGATGGAAAACAGCTATATTTTTTGGCACTCATAAGGGAACGTTCCTAGTAAATGTAATTGGTTCATTTTGCCTTGGCCTTGTGATTGATTTAAGCGACTCAGGAATGACACTAATCGGCATTGGAGGTCTTGGTTCACTAACAACATTTTCTACTTTTTGCTCCAATATAGATTCCCTATCTGAAAGCAATTATCGGTCTGGTTTGCTCTATGCATTACTTACTGTCATTGCAGGTGTACTGGCAGCAACAATTGGACTGAGTATTTAAATTGTCAATTTATACTTTTTACGCCTTGCATGTAAGGCAAGAGAGGGTCGGGAATCAGAATGCTGCCATCCTCTTGCCTGCATGTTTCTACAACTGCAGCCCAAACACGTGGTACCGCTAAACCTGAACCATTAAGAGTATGTACGACCGACGTTCCCTTTGCTTCTTCTGACCGATACCTAACATTTGCTCTACGAGCCTGATAATCGCTAAACCAAGAAACCGATGAAACTTCAAGCCACTGCTCTGCACCTGGAGCGTAGACCTCAATATCAAAAGTTCGTGCTGAAGAATTTCCTAAATCTCCCGAACATAAATCGAGAATCCGATAGCTTAGACCCAAATCAGCAATTGCTGACTCAGCTCTAGAGAGTATGTCTTCGTGAACCTCATGAGCTTGTTCTGGAGTTGCGTAAGCAAGTAGTTCAACTTTGTCAAACTCATGAACTCTTAAAAGACCTCTTGTGTCTCTGCCAGCTGAACCTGCCTCACGTCTAAAGCAAGAGGTGTGAGACATCAACTTCATTGGCAATTCGCTTTCGCTAATGATCTCGTCACGAGCATACGATGTAAGCGGAACTTCAGCTGTAGGTATCGCCCAAAGATCGTCGCGCTCAAGATGATATGCATCATCTACGAACTTTGGAAGATGTCCTGTTGAAACCATTGTTTCTGTCAAAACAAGAGTAGGGGGTCTTATCTCACGATAAGCATCAGCATTTCGGTCTAGTCCATACTGGATCAATGCTCGACATAAAGTAGCTCCCAAACCGGTGTACATGGCAAACATCGCTCCAGAAAGTTTAGTTGCCCTTTCAACATCGAGGATCCCTAAAGTTTCTCCAATTTCCCAGTGAGGTACACGTTGATAATCCTCCCAAGCCTCATCACCTTGACCTTCGACTCGTATAACTACATTGTCTTCAGCATTTTCACCATTAGGACATTCATCAGCAGGAATATTTGGAACTCTTAGTAATAATTCTCGTATCTCAGTAGACAGTTGGTCAGATTCTTCACTAAGCGCTTCTTCTTTTTGTCTCATTTCCCGACTCGACTCTTGAAGAGGGCTGGCCTCTTCTGTTTTTCCAGATTTATGAAGGTCGCCTACTTGCCTTGAAAGTTCTTTAATTTCATTACGCAATTGATCTCGTTTTTCAGCGATTGATCTCTGTTTTTCATCTAATCCAATTATCAGATCTAAAGAGTCAGTATCTTCTCCACGTCGCGAGATTGCTTTCTTAACTGACTTGAAGTCATTACGCAATAAACGAATATCGATCATTAAATTAACTTAGTCTTTAAGTGGGTTGGTATTAAACAATTTTTCATCTTTATTAGTTTCTTTGAGAGATGCCGGTCTGAGAGTTTGATTTTCTCTATGATGACCAGCAATTTTAAAGAATTTAAAAATAATAATTCCCCAAAGGTAGAAACCGCCAACAAGTTTCATTATAAAACCAGCTGCTTGTTGGTCTGATTGGACACTTATTCCCCACATTTGATATCCGTCATCGTAATGGCTGTAAACAGTGCCTTCAGCAAAAGTCAACCAAGCAGCAGGAACCGTTGGAATAATAGACATCAAAAATAAATACAACATTTGCGCTAAAGGAGACAAACGAAGTTCAGGTAAAGGTGAAACTACTGGAACCCACATAAAAATGGCTGAAACAAATAGTAGAAGGTGCACTAAATAATGAAATATTCCTGAATCTGCTGAGGCTTGAACAATTCCACCCCAATGTGTTAGTGCGACGAGAGCATTAAAAATAACTCCAGCGAAAACTGGGTGAGATGCTCTTCTTAGAATCTTGGATCCCCATCCTGAATCTAATACAACCAGCTCAGCTAACCAGCGTGGAGTAGATAGTAGAAATAAGGGAGGGACTATAAAAGTTATTACAAGATGTTGAAACATATGGACGGAATACAGATGATCTTCAGCCACATCATGCACTGGCCAATCAGCTGATAAAAAAAGAAGTAGGAGTGCTGTAAAAAAAGTTGTCTTTTGAAATCTAGTGACTATTGGTTTATCTGGAGCTACAACCTTAGGGCCAATTCCTTTTACTGCCCATCTTCCAAGAAGTACGATCGCTGCAACTAATACCCACACTTCTGGATGAGGTTTCCATGCCCAAGGATTAATTGCTCCGATGACTAAAGCCATCTTTATAATTCCTTAAATAATTTGTCTGGCATCCCTAGAAGAATGGCAATCAACCTTTATGCCAAAATTCAAAAACGGTAAGAAATATTGCATACACAACACTCGCCAAAACCAGACCTGATACGAAAAACTTCATAAATAAAGAATTGTCAAAGCGTAAATGCATGAACCAAGCCGCTACGTAAAAGAATTTCACGACCATCATTATCATCAATAAAGGTATAAGTATCTCGCCAGGCATACTTTCTAACCAATAGGTAGCTACTTCTAAAGCTGTTAGAACAGCGAGAACTCCAGCAATCTGAAAATATTTTTTATCAGAAGGGTGCTCATGGACATGCTCATCATCACTCTTATCAGATTCAGTAGTGTGTTCGGTTTCCGTACTCATTTTTTAATCCTCTGTATCAACTTGTAGGTGATGGAACCAAATAGATGACGGTGAAAATAAAAATCCAAACTATATCTACAAAGTGCCAATAAAGACCTATTAGTTCTACCGTTTCCGCTCGTTCTTTATGTAAATTACCGCGAGCTGACGATACATAAAGTGACATCAGAAAAATCACTCCGAGACTTACGTGAACTCCATGAAAACCTGTAAGGGTAAAAAAAGCAGAAGAAAAAGGACTTGTTGTGTATCCAAGCCCTTCACGTAAAAATGTCGTGAACTCGTAAACTTGCCCTCCAACAAACACAGCGCCAAGAAGAGCAGTTGTAAGAAGCCAAAGTCTGTTATTTCTTTCGTCTCCGCGTTGCAGTGCTGAAAGTGCAAGAACCATTGTTAAGGAACTCATCAAAAGCACGAACGAACTCACAGAGGTAAAGGGAATATCAAAAATATCTCCGGGGGCTGGACCATCTGCAAAGCGTCCTCTGTAGAGCAAATAAGTTGAAATTAAAGCTCCAAAAAGAAGACACTCAGAACCGAGAAATACCCACATCCCTAATTTGTTATGAGATAGTCCTGTTGAGGTCTCTTCTGAATGGGTTTGGTTAGTCACTTACGTCCTCCTTTTGAGGTTCATGGTGATCTACGTCAGGATCATCAACTGGTTCAAAAACCCATGCGTAAAGACCCATTAACGCAAGCGCTCCTCCGAATACACAAAGCCACAAACTGTAGATAAGACCCAAGCCAATAAATGGTAAGCCAATAGCAAAAACTAGAGGCCAGTAAGAAGGTGATGGAAGATGGACACCTTCAGCTGACCCATCCTGACAAACCTCTTCTGCTGAAGCAACTCTTACAATTTTTCCGTCTTCATCAGATCCATACTTACGGTGCCAGAACTCATCCAAACTTTCAACTATTGGAATTTCATCAAAGTTGTGAACTGGGGTTGGGTTTGGGGTCATCCATTCAAGACTTCTTGCATCCCATGGGTCAGGCCCTATAGGTGGCCGCCCTCTTGCGTTCCTTGCTGACGTGATCACATTGATTAAAAATATCAAGACACTCAACGCGATTATAAAAGAACCAATTGTGACTACTAAATTCCAAGCTTCGAATCCAAAACCAGGACTGTATGTGTCAATTCTTCTCGACATTCCTTGAAGGCCAAGAATATGCATCGGCCCAAAAGTAAGATTGAATCCGACCAGCATTACCCAGAAGTTGAGTATCCCCATTTTTTCACTGAGTTTATGTCCGAATATTTTCGGCCACCAGAAATAGAAACCTGAGAAAAGTCCAAAAATTATTCCCCCGAAAATTACATAATGGAAATGCGCAACTATGTAATAAGTATCTGTTTGTTGTGTGTCTGCAGGTGCGACTGAATGTGTAACGCCTGATAGTCCACCTATTGTGAACATCGAAACCACACCAATAGCAAAAAGCATTGCTGCACTAAATTTGATACGGCCACCCCACATAGTCGCCATCCAGTTGAGAATTTTTACTCCAGTTGGGACAGCAATAAACATTGTTGATAGTGAAAAAGCTGCAACTGAAACAGGGCCTATACCTGATACAAACATATGGTGAGCCCACACGCCCCAACCCATGAAACCAATTGCAATTCCAGAAAACACCATGAATGGATAACCAAAAATAGGTTTTCTTGAAAATGTTGGAATCACCTCAGAAATAATTCCAAACGCAGGAAGTACCAAAATATAAACTTCTGGATGGCCAAAAATCCAAAATAGGTGTTGCCACAACAATGGATCTCCGCCTAATTCTGGAGTGAAGAAAGTAGCTCCGAACAATCGACTGAAAGTCAGTAAGAAAAGCGCTACCGCAATTACCGGCATAGCGAAGACTAAGAGCAACTGCACAACTAACATCATCCAAGTAAAAACAGGCATTTTGAAAAGAGTCATACCGGGAGCTCGCATGTTGAAAATCGTTACTGTCAGATTGATTCCTGAGACCAATGAGGCTATACCGGTTATCTGTAGCCCTAGAGCGTAGAAGTCCATTCCATGGCTTGGCGAAAAGACGATTCCTGTATTGGGTGCATAGGCGAACCAGCCGCCGTCAGGGGCTCCACCAAGAAGCCATGAGAGATTAATGAATATTCCACCTGCTAAGAAAACCCAAAATGACATTGCATTTAGGCGAGGAAAAGCCACGTCTCTTGCAC
This sequence comes from Candidatus Neomicrothrix sp. UBA672, assembly GCA_002299135.1. Lineage (GTDB taxonomy): Bacteria > Actinomycetota > Acidimicrobiia > Acidimicrobiales > MedAcidi-G1 > MedAcidi-G1. Next base: position 14,215 of record DBNM01000114.1, read on the forward strand.
CTATCTGCAATGGGATCAGATAATTTGCAAACGCTGCGGCTAAGGGCATGGCTGCTAAGAAAATCATTGTTACGCCATGCATCGTGTACACCTGATTGTATGTGTCTGCTCCTAAGACAGTTCCGTCAGGAGTAGCTAGTTGCAACCTAATTAGTAGAGCTTCTATTCCACCAATTACAAAAAATAGAAGAGCAGCTGCTCCATAGAGAATTCCGATTTTTTTATGATCAACTGTTGTTACCCAGTCTCTCCATCCACCGCCGCCTTTAGGCCTTGTGTATACCCCCAACGGGCGATGTGAATTTTCACCATTAGAAGTTTCCAAGGAAGACGGTTCCATTGTTTGAGTCATTATTCAACCTCCGTAGCAAGGATGATTTCACTCGAGGGTCTTGTTCCAAGAGTTTGCAGATAAGCGACTATGTCATCTATCTGTTTTTCATCTAAGCCCATATTTGGCATACCTCTTCTGCCTTGCGCATAAGCAGGTTTTTCGTCAGGGGAATTACGAAGCCACGCTTCTAATTGACTTCGGTCAATAGAACCATCAGGTTCATACAGATTGAAAATTCCACCTGCATAAGTGGTTCGACTCATGAAATGAGTCAGATTAGGTGCAGCATTTGAAACTAAATCAGCACCAATAGAAGTTTCGTCATTTAACCCGTTAACAACGTGACACCGAGTACATAAAGAAGTAAATGTTTCCTGCCCCTGCTTCGCGGTTTCACTCACCGGGTTTGAAGCTGGTTGCATTTGTTGGTTAATCCAGTTTTGAAAATCAATAGGTTCCATTGCTACAGCCTGCATGCGCATTCTTGAGTGAGAAAGTCCACAGAACTCTGTGCATTGTCCAAAGTAAACACCTGGTTCATCTGCTTCAATTTTCCAAGGGTGAACTCTCCCTGGAACAGCGTCTTTTTTACCATTCAATGCAGGTATCCAGTGGCTGTGAATTACGTCGCGGCTTAAGATTTTCAATTCAATTTCTTCGCCAGTTGGTATAACCATTTGAGTGCTGGTGACAATGTCTGCGGGAGGCAGGTTTCGAGCATCTGAAAGATCGACATCTTCCAAGCCATTCATGTAATACCTATACTCCCACCACCATTGCTGACCTACTACTACTACTTCTGGTTCCCATGACACTGTTTCACCTTTAACTGACAAAGCCATAGCGTTGTCTTCAGTGCTGTTTATTTCTGCAAGGGTTATAAGAGTGAAAACAGCAACGCCGGCAAGTATCAAACCTGGGATGATCGTCCATAAAATTTCCAACTTTAAATTCCCATGGATTTGAGTCGGAAACTCTTCATCGGAATGATCGCTTCGAAAACGCCACATATAAATAGTTCCACCAACTACTAGAAGTAAAACTATTCCTGCAATGATAAAAATCGGATTTGATAGTGAATCTATTGCTTGTGCAGAAGGTCCTTGCGGTTCTAGCGTGTCAAGTTCAGCATCTGAAGAACACCCTGTAAAAAATAAAAAAAACGCTAAAAATGAAACATAAAACCATGAGGCTCTAAAACTGGAAAAGGGTTTCAATGTTCAACCTCTGCATGCGAATCGTCATGATGATCAGGTCCTTTGTGATGGAATTCACGTTCACCTACAACTGCTGAAATGAGACCTGCAATTAATATTCCAGCTATTCCTATAAAAAGAACGCTTTGAACGAAACCTCTAGAAATAGACGGACGTGTGCTTATATAATAAGCAGTTCCGAAAATAAGAACAGCCACAATAGTGGCGACCAACACCGCTCCTGAAGCAGATGAAGAAAGAAGAATTCGGGAAACCGCTAAAACTAAAATTCCAATACCCAATGCTCCGATAAGTGGCACTTCTATAGGCCGCATGAGCCTTTCCCTTAATTCGCGATTTAACTCTGGATCAGATGTGGCTTTCTCAGACCAATTCGTAATTGTCCATTCAAAACCGATTGCAACAATTATTACGATACCTATAACAAAAATTGCAGAATGTACTACTAATCCAACGACCGAAATGCTTAATCCTAAAGCAGCAAAGATAGGCCACCAAGAACTACCTGTTTCTAGTTGCGCTTCGGGTGTTTCTTCTGTGTCAAGCAACTCAGTCGCTGCTTCTGGGTCACTGTCTCGAAAAGCTTGACTTACAACTCCCATAACTGCCATTGAAGCAGCACCAATCATGAGGAGCGTGTAAACCACATGATTTCCGACTCCACCCTTCCAACCTAAAGAGATTGGACCTGTTTCTGTTCCACCAGTTGTATAACCAGCAAAAATAGCGGCTGCTACCATCACGACACAAAGGCCGAACCAAAGTTTGAATCCAGTCGTAAGCATCAGTAAATCACTTCGCTATGTATATGCCGATCCAAATGATCGAATAGACAGCAACTCCTGCATACCAATAAAAAGATAAGGCAGAAACTAAATCTTGATGACGTTGAGTGTCTTGACCTCCAAAAGCTCTTACTAATAATAGAAGATTCCAAATCACCCCGATGGCAATCATTACCATATGAGCACCAACAATAGTAAAAAGCAATGTACTGGATTTGCTGTAGTCAATTGGTAATCCAATGTCGTTCAGATAAAAAACGGTCTGGTTAATTACAGCAATCCCAAGAAGAGCTGTTAGGCCAAGAGCTAGATAGGTATGGATACGGTCGTTATTAGAAACCGATCGCACAGCCCAGGCCATGGTTATCACCGACAGGGACAAAGTAGCCATGTTCATTCCACCAGGCACAAGTTGAATGGCTCCTTCTGGGAACCATTCACTTCCCCAAGCATTAGCATCTGCCCTCATCGAAAAGTAGATTGCAAACAACCCGGCGAAAAACATAACAGAAGTTATGCTTCCGAGAACTGCCCCCGTGACGAGTGTTCTTGGTCTGGATTCTGCTGGTGGTAAGGAGATATTAGACACTAGGTTCCTGCCTTCTCGACTTCATCCAGCAACGGTCTTTCAGATTCAACTGTCACTATTTCTTCTGTCCATTCAAGAGTGTGACCATTCCATGGGTCTACGTCAGAAACCGGACCATTTTTAGATCTTAATAATTCAATAAATAGAAATGAAACAGCACCGGCAAAAATCAGTAACGATCCTATGAACGAAAACGGAATAAGAATCTTTACCAACTGCTCGGCAGATACTTTCTGAATAAAATCTACCATTACGAAGTCATCTAAACCTAAAAATCCATTTACTGAATCTGTAAGACCACTCAATAATGCACCTGCAGTAATGAGAATTCCTGAAATTAAACCGGCTCCTTGCTTTGCGCTTTTGCCAATAATTAGTTCACCCCACCAAAGCATCGCTGCAATAACTGCAACTAACCCAGCTGCGATAGTCAATTTCATTTGAGCACCGGTTGATGATCGAGACAAAAGCTCAAAAGGTTCTATTGCTCTTAAAGCTCCCACGACCGTGCCGGAAATAAGAAGAAGTAAAGATAAAAGAGAAAGAACCATGGGAGCCGGCGGGTGTCTCGTAAGATTTCCGGCACCTATTTTTAAAGTATCCAAAAGTCCCACTAAAAGAAAAAAGATTAAAGGAACTGCTAAAAGAGCTGTGAGTACATATAAAGCCTCTTCTCTTACAGGAGTTCCAGGTGTATCAAAAAATGGCTGAGCGTAGGCTCCGAAACCAATAATTCCGAAAAGAGTTGAAAGAATTAATATCAAATCATGGTTTCTCTGACGAACCTTTGTCGCAACTGGAACTATGTCATATGCGATTCCTATTACCGGTAAAACGAATACATATATTTGCGGATTAGTAAACGCCCAAGAAATTTGATCCCAAATCAAATCTTCAGATCCAAAATAAATTGCAGAACGACCCTTCAAATCGACATAAGCCAAAACCGAATTCGCTGCCAAAACTGGTAATGTCAGAATCCAAAGTGTTCCAGCAACCAACATTGTCCAACTAAAAAGAGGAATTCTACGTAAGTTCATTCCCATGCATCTACCTGAAATGATGGTTGTAAGCAGACAAATAACTGACATGCATATTCCTGCAATTACTAAAAGAAATCCTACGAGTGTGAGTGCAACTGCTTCACGTTGGCTGCCTAATTCTGGAGTTCCAAAACCTCCATCAGCCAAAAACCCAAAAACTGTGATACCAGAACCCAAAAACCAAACCCAAAAACCAAAAGCAGCTGCTCTTGGAAAAACAATCGAATTTGCACCAATTTGAAGAGGCACTATGCACGTAGCTAAACCGATAATCATTGGCAATACAGCCAAAAGAACTATTGAAGTACGGTGCAATGACCAAAACTGAAAAAACTTGTCGACATTAGAAAAAATTAAGTAACTATCAGAATCAAACCTGACAATGTCCAGTAAAAAACCCAAAATTGTTGAAAAAACCAAATAAACAAAACCACTGAAAATCCATGATTTTCCTATAGATGAATTACTTGTGCTAGTAACCAAACGCTCTACGTAAGTTTGGTCTTGTTCACTCGTAACCGCTACAGAATCTGGTGCGATATCAGTAGTAGTCATTGAATCCTGTGTCCTGGGGGTTAAAAATTGAAACTTTGCTCAACTAAATCTACCTGTTTTCATAGCAAAAAAAGTTGATCAAACAACTATTAATTCTGTCACGCTAGCCGTTTTACAACACGCGAAACTAATTATTCAAGATGAAATTTACTAAATTCTTTCAAGCCTGTTTATAGAAGAACATCTACAACCATAGAGCTAAAAAGTAAGAAAATATAAGTTATTGAATAACGAAACAACCGCGTAGCATTCTTTTCAACTGGGTTAAATAAAATATTCAAAGCAAAAAATAGGAACAAGGCACCAAGTCCTATAGCCGTGACTAGGTAATAACTACCCATTTCTGCGACAAAGAAAAAGGCCACTGAAAATGCTATTAAAACAACTGAGTACAAAACTATTTGTCTTCCTGTTTCTTTTAGTCCCGTGACAACCGGAAGCATAGGAATTTCTGCTGCGGCATAATCATCACGATAATTAATTGCTAAGGCCCAAAAATGAGGAGGGGTCCAGAAAAAAATCACACTAAATAATAAAATTGGAGCCCAGCCTAAAGTGCCTGTTACAGCAGTCCAACCAATTAGAACAGGCACTGCGCCAGCTGCGCCTCCAATAACAATGTTGCTAGTCGAAGAACGTTTTAACCACATCGTGTAAACAAACACATAAAAAGCAGTAGCAGAAATAGCTAAAAATGCACTAAAGAGATTCACGAAACTAAGGAGCCAAATAAATGCTCCTATCTCTAAAACAGAAGCAAAAACCGTCGCTTCTTTTGGTGTAATTGCACCGGTGACTAAAGGCCGATTACTAGTCCTGTTCATTCTCTTATCAATATCGGCATCTAATACCATATTGAATGAGTTAGCTCCAGCTGCAGCGAGTGAACCTCCAACCATGGTTGCAATAATGAGCCATAAAGATGGTGTTCCCTGTTCTGCAACAAACATAGTTGGAACAGTTGTAATCAATAAAGTACGGATTATCGCAGGTTTTGTTAAAGCGAAAAAGGAATTTATCCGAAAACGAATCGAGTCGGGACTGTAAACACGCATCATCCTTAGGCTAAGGGTTCATTTGAATTCGCAAACGCAAAAAACAGGTTTTAAGAAATAAGCCAATCAGATGGAGACTCTCCAGCAGGAAATAACTTTTGTTGAAATCTATGCATTCCAGCTAACCATCTGTCAATATCATCACTCTTACGTCTTGCATACTCTGAAACTTCTGGGTGAGGAAGAATGTGAAATTTTTCTTCTCTAACTCCTTCTACAACACTTTGAGCTACTTCTTCAGCTTTTAATACCCCATCAACAGCAGCTGGACTAGCCGCACCTTCAGATAACAGATCCCTAGTTGGACTGTTCTCTAAAATATCTGTTTCTACTGATTGTGGACATAGTACTGAAACTTTAATTCCATGCTCCCTATACGAAATTGCTAAAAACTCTGAAAGAGAAACTGCAGCATGTTTTGTTACAGAATAATGGAGCGAACCCAACTGAGTTAAAAGACCTGCTGCAGAAGCTGTGTTTAATAAATAACCACCACCTGCTTCAATCATGTGAGGAATCGAATGTCGAGCTGCCCAAAGATGAGCCATAACATGAACATCAAACATTTTCTTTAATTCTTCATCGGGTGATTCCAAAGCACCTACAGTGACATAACCTGCATTTGAAACCATTAAGTCGATCCGGCCGAACTTTTCAACTGTTTCAGATATAAGTCTCGATACTTCACTTTCATCTGAAACATCACACTCGACGGCTACACCACCGACACTTTCGGCAACTTGTTTTGCGCCGTCAGCATTCAAATCAGCTACTACTAGACCTGAGGCTCCTTCTTTATGAAACCGCTCAACTAAAGCCTTGCCGATCCCCGTAGCTCCACCAGTTACAATCGCAACGCAATCATTTAACTCCATAAACCAATCTTATGTAACAAAATTCATTACTATCTCACCGGAATTAAGAATCAGGTTTTGGCACTCAAACGCATTTATAAAGTTGAGACCGTATTAACATGATTAATGTCCTTTTTATTAATAGAAAAACTATGAATAATTTGACGTAGGAGGCAGTAAAAGATAATCCAAAGAGGAACGCGAATACTCAAGCCTCTGCTATCGTGGCAAAACTTCTAAAGGAAATGAGCCCCCATCGTCTAGTGGCCTAGGACGCTGGCCTTTCACGCCGGTAACACGGGTTCGAATCCCGTTGGGGGTACAAAACTAAATAAATCATAAAGTAGCTGAATGCATTTTCAGTATGAAGTTGCTTTGGTCCTGTGGTGCAGTTTGGAGTGCACGCCGCCCTGTCAAGGCGGAGGTCGCGGGTTCAAATCCCGTCAGGACCGCAAAACTGACGTGTTTTACCGCAGTTTGCGGTCGGGTAGCTCAGTTGGCAGAGCGTCCGCCTGAAAAGCGGAAGGTCCCCGGATCGATGCCGGGCCCGACCACAATTTTTATAACATTTGTAAGTAATTACTTTAAACATTTTAAAAAAATCCTATGCAACTAAACGAAACAGCATCCCAACAAGCGTTACGAGGCGACTTACGAAAATATTTTGCGGAAATTATGACTGAAGAAATCCGCGAGAATCTAAGAAATACAGACAAAAGCTCAGAAGTTCGTAAAAAGATTTTCCAACAATTGGGAGCGGACGGAATGTTAGGCCTTGGCTGGCCAGTTGAGTATGGAGGTGGTGGACGCCCACCTTCAGACCAGTTTATTCTTTTCGATGAAGCTCAAAGAGCAAATTGTCCAATGCCATTCGTGACACTCAACACAGTTGGACCAACAATTATAGAATTTGGTACAGAAGAGCAAAAACAGAAATATCTACCAGGAATTTTAAATGGTGAGATAATTTTTGCATGTGGATATTCTGAACCCTCAGCAGGAACTGATCTTGCTTCTCTCCGCACTAAAGCTATTAAAGACGGCGATGAGTGGATAATAAACGGGGGAAAAATCTACACAAGTGGCGCTAACGAAGCCGACTATGTCTGGTTAGCTTGCAGAACTGATCCAGAAGCAAAAAAACATAAAGGTATTTCACTGATTATCGTTCCCACAGACTCAGAGGGTTTTTCTTGGACTCCAATAAATACTGTTGGAGGTGTTCCAACAACTAGCACTTACTATGACAATGTAAGAGTTCCAGCAGAAAATCTGTTAGGTGAAATCAACAGTGGCTGGCAACTAATTACTACACAACTAAACCATGAAAGAGTTGGCCTTGCAGCTACTAGCGCTTTAGCTTTTCGTCTTTATGAAGAAACTTTGATATGGGCTACTCAAAATGAGTCTTCAGAAGGAGGATTGGTAATCGATCAACCGTGGATTCAGCTTGATTTCGCCCGTTGCTATGCTGAACTTGAAGCACTGAAACTTATGAACTGGCGTATGACCATTGATGTCGAAAAAGGCCGTCTCACACCCGACCGTTCATCTGCAGTAAAGGTCTATGGAACAGAAGTAGCAGTAAGAATATATGAACGCTTACTCGGAATCATTGGCATAGAAGGACGCATAAAAGGAGGTCAGGAAGGATCAATCCTATTTGGTGATCTAGAAAGAGCAGGGCGAGCAGCTCAAATCAACACTTTTGGCGGGGGTGTCAACGAAGTCATGCGGGAAATAGTCGCATGGGTCGGGCTAGGAATGGCGAGGTCTAACCGTCAAGCAGAAAGCAAAAAAAGCTAATGGATTTCGACTTTTCGGAAGATCAAATAGAGTTATCTAATCTCGCTAAAACAATTTTCCACGATTTATCTACAAGCGACAGGGTTGCTGAAGTTGAAAAAACCGATCAAAGGTTTGACAAAAACTTGTGGGAAGCACTTGCCGATTCTGGACTGCTAGGAATAACTATCCCCGAAAATTACGGGGGGCTCGGTTTAGGAATGGTTGAACTTTCCCTTGTGCTTCAGCAACAAGGAAGAAAAGTTGCACCTGTACCACTTTTTGCCACTTCTATTCTCGGATCTTGGGCAATATCAAAATATGGTAAAAATTCTCAAAAAGAACAATGGTTACGAGAAGTTTGCTCAGGAAACCAAATACTTACAGGAGCATGGACTCCACAGAAAAATTCAACAAAACTCATAGCTGAAAATGATGGCAATGGATGGCGCATAACAGGAGAAACCCTTGCAGTGCCTGCTTGTAATTTGAGTAATGCTGTTCTTGTACCAATAACAATTGATGAAAACCAAAGAATCGCAATCATCTCTCTAGAAAAAAAAGGGTTGCAGAGCAAAATAGTCGAAACTACAAATCTTGAACTTCAAGGAAACCTTTTATTTGACGCTGTTGAATTAAACGAAGAAGATCTTTTGGATGAAAAAGGTGAAATAGTTTTTCACGAAGTCTCGCAAAGAGCAAAAATTGCTATCTGCGCACTCGTTCTCGGCTGTTGTGAAGAAGCTTTAACTATGACCGCTCAACATGTTTCAGAACGAGAACAATTTGGTAGACCTTTGTCTACAAATCAAGGAGTCGCATTACAAGCAGCAGATGCTCATATTGACATAGATGCGATAAAAGTCACACAGCTACAAGCTGCATGGCAACTTGACGAAGGTATTGAATGTTCCAAAGCTGTCTCCGCAGCAAAATGGTGGGCATCAGAAGCCGGGCAAAGAGTTGTAGTAACTACTCAACACCTGCATGGTGGAACAGGCGCAGATACTACACACCCAATTCATCGTTATTTCTTGTGGGTTATCCAATTAGCTGACACTTTGGACGGTGCAGGAAAAAGCTTAAACAATCTAGGAAAATTGATAGCTGAAGAAGCTTTAAATAAAACTAATTAAATTCCAAAACCGTCAGTTATTGGTTCTTTATCAGAGAAAAAATGACCAAGCTCAGAATCTATTGCCTCAAAAGACCATGCTTCATTTGTAGAAGCTTCAAAAATACGTCGGGGCTTCTCATAAACAACAAGTTCTCCACCCCAAATCTGCAAGACATTTCCCGAGACTCTTTCAGAGCTAGATGAAGCTAACCAGGCAACTAATGGAGCTACATGTTCAGGTGCATATGTGTCAAAACCTTCTTCAGGTTTTTCAAAAAGCGAAGCTGACGGGCCACCCATATTCATACGCGTTCTAGCTCTTGGAACCAAAACGTTTGCATTGCATCCGAATCGTTGTAATTCTCTCGCGGCCGAAAGAGTTAAAGCAATAATGCCCGCTTTAGCTGCACTGTAATTCCCTGTTCCTAAAGCTCCTATTAAAGCAGCCTCTGAAGAAGTATTTATAATGCGTCCCCCTAGTGGTTTTTCTCCTTCCTTTTTCCACACTTCTTTCCAGTAAGCCATCGTGTGACGCATCATGCAGAAATGTCCTTTTAAATGGACTCTTACAACCGAGTCAAATTGTTCTTCAGTCATTTTTTGCAACATCGAATCTTGAATAAAACCAGCGTTGTTAACCAAAATATCTAAAGAACCGAATTTATCGACAGCTGTATTTATCAGTTCCTTGGACTGATCCCAATCAGCAATATCACCAAAATGTGCTACTGCATTCCCTCCCTGTTCAATAATTGCAGCAACAGTGGAATCAGCAGGCTCAGTATCCGAGCCGATTCCGTCTCTTGATAATCCAAGATCATTAACAACTACACTCGCTCCATGAGTCGCTAATTCCAAAGCTTCAACTCGCCCTAGGCCTCTTCCAGCACCTGTAACAACTGCCACCTTCCCATCAAGAGCACCCATATTAAATCCTTTCAATAATTGTTGCTGTGCCTATTGCTCCGCCGCAACACATAGTAACCATTGCTAAAGAACCATCTCTTCTTTCAAGTTCGTTTAATGCAGTGACCATCAAACGAGAACCCGTCGCTCCTACTGGATGACCTAGTGCAATCGCTCCACCGTTCACATTAACTTTTTCAGAATCAATCTCTGGATTTTCCCCAAGCCAAGACAAAACAACAGATGCAAAAGCTTCATTACATTCGAATAAGTCAATATCAGAAAGACTCATCCCAGACTTTGACAAAATCTTTTTTGTAGCGTCTACAGGGCCATCCAGTAAATAATAAGGATCAGTGCCAACAACTACATTTGCGACAATTTTTGCACGAGGCTTTAAGCCATTTGCTTTAGCACGATTTTCATCCATCCATAACAAACCTGCTGCTCCGTCAGAAATTTGTGAAGAGTTGCCCGCTGTATGAATGCCCCCATCTAATACTGGATTTAAACTTGCAAGAGATTCATAATTCGTATCACGAATACCTTGATCAGTGTTCACCAATAAAGTCTCACCAGTTTCCTCTCCTTCAGAATCCAAAACAGGTGCATTTATTGGAAGAATCTCATTTTCAAATCTTCCTTCACTTTGTGCAACCGATGCATTTTCCTGTGAACGAAGACCCCAGCGATCTACCTCTTCACGACTAATACCTCTGTTTGAAGCTATTCGTTCTGCAGCTTCGAATTG
>DBNM01000164.1:0-3030 GCA_002299135.1 Candidatus Neomicrothrix sp. UBA672
AGGGTCATACCAAGTTGTTGTCATATGGGCCGAGTAGTCATCGTCCGGAATGGCTACGTGATCGCATACACCTACAAAGTCAAGACCAGATGATTCGGCTGCTTGCGCGACCATTACTAGTTCATCAGGTCCTGCTTCTTTTTCCCAAGGGTCTACTAAAGTTTGAGTCAAAGTTTGAATTGGTAGTTGTATCCCATAGAAAGCCTTGCCTTCAGGAACTAAATTCGGCACGTAATCTCCTAAGCACTATTGTTGTGCATTTTTATTGTTGTTTTAGCTCTTTTGTAAATAGGTTCATCGATCATTTCGCTTCCAATAGCTATTGAAGCTTCACCTCTTTCAATAGCTTTTTCAAATTCCTTTACTACTTCTAGAGCCCATTCAAGCTCTTCTTCTGTAGGTTGGAAAGCTTTATTTGCAAGACTTACTTGATCAGGATGTATACATAATTTGCCTGTGAAACCTAATGACCTTGCTTCAGTTGCCTCTTCTATAAATCTTTTTTCATCTTTAAAATCTGACACAACCATGTCAATGGCATGGATTCCTCCTAGTCGTGTTGCTTGAGATATCTGTGAGCGAGCTAAAAGCACCTCACGGTTGTCAGCTCTCCTAACTCCGCCCAGATCAGCCACATAATCTTCCGCTCCGAAATAACACCATTTCACCTGAGGATGTTTTGCGATTTCCAAGGCGTTAACCAAACCAGAAACAGTTTCTAAACCAGCCATTATTGGAAGATTTCCGAATCCAAAATCAGAAAGAGATTTCGAAATCTGATCAGCTTCTTCTTTGGAAGAGATTTTTGGAACAATAATTCCTGTTAAGACATCTGATATCGCATTCGATAAATCTTCAGTGAAATGTGCTGTTTCAAAAGCATTCACTCTTACGAACAGACCCATTTTTTTTGCTTCTTCATTCAACTCGGGAATTATTGCCCTAGTGATTTCGCGCGCATTTTCTTTTTCATCAGTTGGAACGGAATCTTCAAGATCGATTATTGACGCATCTGGAGAACTTCGAGGCAATTTAGACAAAATTGCTCCTTTGTTTCCGGGTGCAAAAAGAAGACTTTTAAATATTTGATCTGGAAAAGACAAATTCGCCATAACACAGTTTGACGTCAAAAAGTCCGTCTTGCTTAAGAACTTCGACTTTATTCATCAGATTATCTTCTATTACCTTAGAGGTATGGGAAATAACGATGATCAACAGCAGCTCGAGTTCCCTGGAACTTGGGCGATAAATGAACCTGACCGTGTAGCAGTTTGCATGACCGGTTCAGGCAAAAAAATGACTTATTCGGAATTGGATGAAAAAGCGAACCGCATATCTAACCTTTTTGTAGATTCAGGTCTGCGACCCGGAGACCATGTTGCTTTTTGCCTAGAGAACACAATTGACTTTTTACCTTTGGCATGGGGAGCTCATTATGCAGGTTTGTATTACACGGCAATAAGTTCACGTCTTACCGAAGAGGAGATGGGTTACATAGTTAAAGACTGCGGAGCAAGAGTTTTTGTAACTTCAGTGGGAAATAGAGATACAGCTGAACAAATAGATTTTGCAGATACAGACGTCAAAGAGAAGTTTGTTATTGGTGGAAATATGGATGGATACGCATCTTTCGAGGACGCTATAGAAAGCACATCTAAAGAACCACAACCCGACAGAGTCGAAGGCCAAGACATGCTTTACTCATCAGGGACCACAGGTCTTCCGAAAGGTGTAAAGGTCCAAGCTCCAAATGTTCCACTGGGAAGCCCATCAGCTCAAGCAATGTTGTTTAGAGCAGTGTTTGGAATAGAAAGTGACGCTGTCTACCTTTCTCCTGCACCGTTGTACCATGCCGCTCCTCTTAGATTTTGCATGGCAGCACACCGCATCGGAGCAACGGTGATAGTCATGGAAAAATTTGATCCAGAAGGAGCATTAGCTGCAATAGAAGCTAATGGAGTAACAGCAAGTCAATGGGTGCCCACGATGTTTGTCAGGATGTTGAAGCTTCCAGAAGAGGTGCGCAAAAAGTATGACACAACCTCTTTGAAGACAGTGATACATGCTGCGGCCCCATGCCCAATCGAGGTAAAGAAGCAAATGATTGATTGGTGGGGCCCAATATTGCATGAATACTACGCAGGCACTGAAGGTAATGGTTTCACTTACATTAATTCAGAAGACTGGATTAATCACCCGGGGTCAGTAGGTAAATCTTTACTAGGTGAACTTGTGATTGTTAACGACGATGGAGATGAATTGCCCAATGGAGAAGAGGGGAATGTTTATTTTAGAAGCGATTCAAGATTTGAATATCATAATGATCCGGAAAAAACAGCCGATTCACGAATGGGAGAAGATCTAAGCACTTTAGGAGATATTGGACGCGTTGACGAAGAAGGTTTTCTTTATCTGACAGACCGTAAAGCTCATATGATCATTTCAGGTGGTGTCAACATTTACCCTCAAGAAGCAGAAAATATATTGACAATGCATCCAGATGTTTATGACGTTGCTGTAATAGGTGTGCCAAACGACGAATTTGGTGAAGAAGTAAAAGCGGTAGTCCAGTTGGTTGATTCAAAAAAAGCAGAAGCCGCTCTGGAGAGAGAATTGATTGCCTATTGTCGCTCTCACCTAGCTGACTTGAAATGTCCTAGGAGTATCGATTTTAAAGAAGAGCTACCAAGGCATCCAACTGGAAAGTTGTATAAACGTCTTCTTAAAGATGAGTACTGGTCAGATAAAGAAACCCGTATCTGATTAACCTGCTTCTGAGTGGGTTACAGGTTCTTCGCCCATCCATTCCCTTAGAGTGTTTTTCAACTTTGTTTGTTGAATAAAAATGTCATGCTCTGGCCCTGCATCCGTAGAAGCTTGAGGGGCTTTGAGGTAGAAAGATAACCATTCCTGGACACCGGATTGGTCGGCACGTGCTGCCAAATCAAGAAAAAGAGCTAAGTCGAGAACAATTGGAGCGGCCAAAATAGAGTCACGACAAAGAAAATCAACTTTGATCTGCATTGGATA
>DBNM01000164.1:3368-4087 GCA_002299135.1 Candidatus Neomicrothrix sp. UBA672
CCAAGCCATCCGAAGATATCAATATTGTCCCAACCTTCTTTGTTGTCACCCCGCGGAGGGTAATAGTTGATTCGGACTACGTGATCTATATCGCCGTACAGGTCAGGGTATGAATCGGGTTGAAGAATCGTGTCAAGGACACCCAGTTTTGAAACTTCTTTAGTCTTGAAGTTGTCAGGATCATCTAGAACCTCACCGTCTCTGTTGCCGAGAATGTTTGTTGAGAACCAACCCCTTAAGCCCAGCATTCTTGCTTTAAGGCCTGGGGCAAGAAGTGTTTTCATCAGAGTTTGGCCTGTCTTGAAATCTTTTCCTGCAACAGGAACGCCTCTGCTTTCTGCTAGCTCGACCATGCATGGGATGTCTAGTGCAAGATTTGGCGCACCATTTGCAAAAGGCACACCGCTCATAATTGCGGCGTAGGCATATATTTGGCTTGGAGCGATATTCTCGTCATTTGATTTGAGTCCAGCTTCAAATGAATCAACAGTTTCGTGCACTGCACTTGCTTCTTGAAAAGCTTCGGTTGAACCACACCAGACCATTACTAATCTGTCGCATTCGTTGTCAGCACGAAATTTTTCGATGTCTTCCATCAGCGCTTGGGCTTGGTCCCATTTAGAATTTAAATTTTTGACTCTTTTGCCATCCAATTTTTTTACCCAACGATTATCGAAGACTGCGTCCATCGCGACGATTCCCTCGAGTTCAGATGAAAC
>DBNM01000164.1:4418-7687 GCA_002299135.1 Candidatus Neomicrothrix sp. UBA672
GGTGCAATATCTTTTTCATCTAAAACCCCACAAGTTCGAGCTGCTTCAAGGACATTTGAAGAAATCGGATCCCATCCGCCGAATACCAAATCATCGAGACCAGCTAAAGGAACGAAATCGCGTATTAGTGGATTGCGTCCTTCTCCACGTTTACCGAGTCGGATATGGGCCATTTGGCTCACCGACCCGATTGGAACTGCAAGTCCTTTTCGGGCTGCAATAACTCCAGCGATAAAAGTTGTTGCTACTGCACCCAGCCCAGGAGTCAGAACCCCCAGACGGCCAGAAGCAGGTGTGATGGATAATTTTTCAGTCATATACCAATAATGATACGTATGCTTAGGGTCTGTAACCTCAGAAACATCGTTTCAATTGATAAAAGACTTAAATTAGGGGAAAATAAACCATGCCATGGCCTAACCTTAAAGACGAAGAATTATTCGAAATTATTGATCGAGAAATCCATCGCCAGAACACCACACTTCAATTAATAGCATCTGAGAATTTCGCATCACCTGCGGTTCTAGCAGCAACTGGTTCTGTCTTCACTAACAAGTATTCAGAGGGCTATCCCGGAAAAAGATATTACGGCGGGAATGTTCACGTTGATGAAGCAGAAAGTCTCGCATGTGATCGCATCAATACTTTGTTCGGAGCTGAGCATGCAAATGTTCAGCCACACTCAGGAGCAAGTGCGAACATGGCTGTTTATCAAGCTCTATTAGAACCTGGCGACACAGTTCTTGGTTTGAGGCTTGACCATGGCGGTCATTTAACGCATGGTTCACCAGTTAATTTCAGTGGCAAGCTTTATAACTTTGTTTCATACGGCCTTACCGAAGAAGAACTAATTGATGTAGAAGACTTGCAACGAAAGGCCGAAGAGGTACAACCGAAACTCATAGTTTTAGGGGCGACTGCATACCCGAGAATAATAGAAGCTGCTCCGATAAGAGAAATAGCTGATTCCGTGGGTGCTTATTTAATGTTTGATGCAGCTCATATAGCGGGACTTATCGCGGGGAAAGCACACCCGAACCCAGTTCCATATTGTGATGTTGTTACGTTCACAACTCATAAGACTCTCAGAGGCCCAAGAGGAGGTTGCATTCTTAGCACCGAAGAACATTCTTCGGCGATTGACAAAGCAATTTTTCCTGGTTTGCAAGGTGGACCTTTGGAGCATCACATAGCTGCCAAAGCTGTAGCTTTTGCAGAAGCTTTAGATCCTTCTTTTGAAATTTATTCGAGACAGATTGTAAGCAATGCCCAAGCACTTGCAGAAGCTCTAAGTCATGAAGGGTTCAGACTTGTAGCCGGAGGTACCGATAACCATCTGCTTATAGTTGATTTGCGGACATTTGATGAAGAAATAACTGGAGCCGAAGCCCAGGTTGTTCTTGATGAAGCTGGCATAACATTAAATAAAAATACGGTGCCGGACGATCCACGTTCTCCTTTTGTTACAAGTGGTGTTCGTCTTGGAACCCCTTCGACCACTACGCAAGGAATGACTGAAAATGAGATGGTAATTATCGCTCAGTTAATGGCCCGTGCGTTACGCGATAGAAAAGATTCGAATTCACTTTCTCAGATAAGGAAAGAGGTTGCAGAGCTTTGTAGTTCTTTCACACCTTATGGTGGTTAGAAACGTATGCCCGGAGCCATTGCCTATCTGACAGTCGGGGGAGTGGCAGCAATCGCGACTTTTATTGCAACTCCTTTAGCACGTAAAACAGCTGAGCATTTCGGAGTTATTTCCGCTCCAGATGACAGAGACGTACATGAACTACCCACTCCACACTTAGGTGGACCTGCAATGTTGTTTGGATTGCTCGCCGGTGCACTCTTCGCTTGGTTGATAGGTGATTTTTCTGAAGTGTTTTCCACCCGATCAGAGATATTAGGAGTTTTAGTAGCAGCCATTGCTATGTGCGGGGTTGGCGTTATTGACGATGTGAGACCAATATCAGCTCCAGCAAAAATCGCTGGAATGGTAATAGCAGGCAGTGTTCTGTCGCTGGTGGGTGTGTCTCTAGTGGTGCTACGAATTCCTTTTGTTGATGTTGTATTACTTTCCCCTGACCTAGCTGCATTAGCGACAGTCTTATGGGTTGTGCTTTTGGCTAATGCAATTAATTTGATTGACGGTTTAGATGGTTTAGCAACTGGGATTGTTGCCATCGCAGCGACAACTTTTGTGATTTATGCGATACGTCTGACCAATGAGGGCGTCTTGTTTGAAGAAAACCCTGGTTCACTTATTGCCGTTCTTATTGCAGGTGTGTGCTTTGGGTTTTTACCGCATAATACACATCCGGCAAAAATATTTATGGGGGATGGCGGTGCCCTCATGTTAGGTGTGCTTCTAGCAGCATCTACTGTTTCTGTAGGCGGAAGGACAGATGCCGCTTACAGCGGTCAGTCTTTCTTTTTCTTTGCGCCGTTGCTAATTCCTTTAGTGATTTTAGGCGTGCCAATAATTGATGTTTTATTCGCAATTATCAGAAGAATTGCTACACCAGGTTTGTCCGTGACTACCGCTGACAAAGACCATTTACACCACAGACTTTTGAGGCTTGGTCATGGACATCGAAGAGTTGTTTTTATTCTGTGGGCTTGGACTGCTTTATTGTCTGGATTCGTCTTATGGCCAACTTACAGCGGACGTGGTGATGGTATTGTCCCAATGGGTATAGCAGGAGTATGTTTAATTTTGTTTACGCTTCTTCATCCGCGTTTACAGACAAATAAACCAAAAAAAAATGAAATTGTGGCAGAAGACCATTCCCCCGAGTTGTGAGCACGTGAGAAAGAATCTAGATTCACATGCGGTCGGATATTCAAATTTTCTAGCTTTCTACAAATTAAGATCGAGGCAACTTGAATGATTAAATCTGAAAAACGAGAGATGAAACAAGGTTCTGGTGATGCTATGGCAGCAGCATTTGAACTTGTCGCAACTCCTGCGATCTTCGGTTTTTTAGGATGGCTTCTAGACAGAAAACTTGAAATCTTTCCTATATGCACTTTGGTGTTTGTAGCTGTAACTATCACTTATGCTTCTTGGCGTCTTTATAAGCAATACACCCTTAGACTCACCCAAGAGGCAGAACAGCGACGTGAAACGTGGTTGCTGGGAAGTGAAAATGTCAATTAAGCAGAAAATGGAAGAAGAAATAGTGGAAAGTGTCTCAGAGCAGCCGGAAAAGCGTATAGCTAATCACTTAGCTTTAAGAGCTTTATGGTTCTCCCCGTTGTTTCTAATT
>DBNM01000164.1:8069-9042 GCA_002299135.1 Candidatus Neomicrothrix sp. UBA672
CTGGTCCTCGTAGCTGTCAATTTTTTAGCCGGTGCAGCGATCATTACGAGAAGTGTAAAAATTTCTCCGAATATGCTTTATGGATCAGTTCTAGGAGGATATGTAATCAGATTGGCGATATTGACAGGAGTTGTTATGTCAGTCCGACCCTTTGATTGGTTTGAAACGGTCCCTTTTGCTATGACTCTTCTAGTGACACATTTAGGTTTACTTGCTACAGAGACACGCTATATATCAGCTTCTTTGGCTTATCCTGATTTGAAGCCAACTAGTTCAAAGGAGATTCGCTAATCGTGAATGTGTTTGCTTTGGAATTCCCACCTGTAAGTCATCTTTTTGAATGGCCTGACATAATTTTTTCTGGTTCTTTATTCGCTGTCAATAAGACGGTGCTTATATACCTCGCCGCTGTTTTGATAACGTCGGCAATTTTTCTCGCTGCAGGCCGCCAACGAGGTTCGTTAGTACCAGTAGGGGTGCAACATGTAGCGGAATCAGGAGTTACTTTCGTAGAAGAGTCGGTAGTGATGGAGACAATCGGGCCAGAGGGTAAAAAGTATTTGCCATTTCTTACCACAATGTTTTTCTTCATACTTTTTTCAAACATTTTTGAAGTAGTCCCAGGAATACAATTTCCCGCAAATAGCAGAATGGCTGTCCCTATAACTTTGGCTTTAGTTGTTTGGGTCATTTACAACTTTGTAGGCATACGTTCTCAAGGATTTGGTGGATATTTGAAGAACTCTTTGTTCCCACCTGGAGTTCCTAAAGCTTTATATCTAATCGTTACTCCTATAGAACTGGTGTCAACATTTGTTGTTAGACCTTTTTCTTTGGCTATCCGATTGTGGGCAAATATGGTTGCAGGACACCTCCTGTTAGTCACATTCGCTATCCTCACCCACACCCTATGGAATAACGGATATGTAGGTGCTGCCGCACCTTTTGCAATGCTCATATTAATGACAGGTTT
>DBNM01000164.1:9455-14058 GCA_002299135.1 Candidatus Neomicrothrix sp. UBA672
TAGATCGCCCACCGAATGGTGGACCGAAGACAATATAAATTTAAACAATTCCGACCGGACATTCCGGTCGGATCAAAATAGAAAAACAGGAGAGACAAGTGCTGAACATTTTGGCGCAAACAGGAGCCGGTGAGATGGTGGAAGGTCTAAAGGCCATAGGAGCTGGTCTTGGTTATGGCTTAGCGGCTATTGGACCTGGAATAGGTATTGGAACTGTGGTTGGTAATGCAATCTCGTCCATGGCCCGACAGCCAGAGTCTGCAGGCATGGTGCGAACGACGATGTTCTTAGGAATTGCTTTTACGGAAGCTCTTGCTTTGATCGGTTTCGTCGTATTTATTTTGCTTTTGCCGTAGAACTTAGGTATCGAAAGGAAGTCGAAATTTATGAGACAACGAGGAATCAGACTGGGCTTGTCGTTGCTTTTAGCAACGTTAGGGCTGTTTGTATTTGCGGTACCGGCCTATGGATCAGGTGAAACTGTCGGTGGTTGTATGGCCGAAGTGCTTGAACATCATGGTGAAATACATGGAGATGGAGATCATAAACATGTAGAAATAGATGAGCACTATCTTCACACGGAAGAATTGCATGACGAACTAGAGGGCTGTTTTGAAGCACCTAGTCCAATAATTCCGGAATTAAATGAGGTTATTTGGGGCGGTGGCGCTTTCTTAATTTTATTCGTAGTGATGGTCAAGAAAGGCTTCCCAGCAGTTAAAGCTGCAATGGATGCTAGAGCAGACAAGATACGAGATGACTTAGATGCAGCAGAGAAAGCGAAAACGGATGCACAGAGTGTTCATGCTGACTATGAAGCACGTTTGGCTGATGCAAAAAATGAAGCATCACGCCTAATTGATGAAGCTAGAGGAGCAGCTGATCAGGTACGTGCAGATTTGGTAGCAAAAGCAGAAGCTGACATTTCTGAGATGAAATCGAGAGCTGCAAGTGAAATTGAGGCGTCAAGGCAACAAGCGATTGCAGATCTAAGGGCTGAAGTTGCAGGAATTGCTCTTGGGGCAGCTGAAAAAGTAGTTCAAAGCAGTTTGGATGACGATGCTCAAAGAAGACTTGTAGACCAATACATTGATGAAGTGGCTGGAAGCTAAAAATGGCTGACAATGCAATTGCTGGTTACGCTGATGCTTTGTTTGCTGTTGCAGCAGCAAATGATGTTTTGGCGACTGTTGAAGATGAATTATTTAGATTTTCACAAGCATTAAGCTCAGATGAGAATCTCCAGGCAACTTTGGATGATTCATCCCTACCAGTTCATCGCAGGCAGCAGATCGTCGAAGACCTTTTAGGAGGATCGGCTTCCTCAACCACTAAGGCACTGGTTTCGATGATTGTTGCTTCAGGGCGCTCTACACGTTTTTCGAGCATCATTGATGCGTTCATTGAACGTAGCGCAGCTTCTAGGAATAAAACGGTCGCTACGGTTCGCTCCGCAGTTGAACTAGATGACAGTCAAAAAGACAAATTAGTAACGGCATTAAGTGGAGCCACTAATAAAGATGTAGAAGTAAAAGTAGTAATTGACCCATCTGTAATAGGTGGATTAGTTACAGAGATTGGTGATGACATTATTGACGGAAGCGTCCGTCGCCGTTTGAACCAACTTCGAGAGAATTTCCGGTAGGAAGAAAGCAATCGAGACGAGAGAGAAACATGACTGAATTGACAATCAGCACCGCTGACATAGCTGCATCAATCCAGAAAAACCTAGAAGGTTTTGAACCTGGTTTAGAACAAAGCCAGGTGGGACGGGTGCTTGAAGTGGGAGATGGCATCGCCAGAGTCTCAGGTTTACCTGACGCGGCAGTAAATGAGTTATTACAGTTTGAGAGTGGAACTTTCGGGCTAGCTCTAAATCTGGACGAAGGTTCAATTGGTGCAGTGGTCCTTGGAGAAGTCGATGACATTGAAGAAGGTCAGATCGTCCGCGCTACTGGTGACATTCTTTCTTTGCCGGTAGGTGATGGTCTTTTAGGGCGTGTTGTGAACGCCCTTGGCGAACCAATTGATGGTAAAGGTCCATTAACCAACACAGAGACAAGACGTATGGAGATTCAAGCTCCAGGGATCATGGGGCGTAAGCCAGTTCATGAACCAATGCAGACCGGAATCAAAGCAATTGACTCACTGGTGCCGATTGGACGTGGTCAGCGCGAGCTCATAATTGGTGACAGAAAAACAGGAAAAACAACTATTGCTATTGACACAATTATTAATCAAGCAGGGCAAGGCATGAAATGTGTTTATGTGGCTATTGGTCAGAAAGCCTCTACTGTCGCACAAAATGTTGCAGTTTTGGAATCTCATGGAGCTATGGACTACACAGTTGTGGTTGTCGCTCCAGCTTCAGACCCTGCTCCTTTCAAGTATCTTGCGCCATATGCCGGTTGCGCGATTGGCCAGCATTGGATGGATAACGGTGAACACGCTTTAGCTGTTTACGACGATTTATCAAAACAGGCTGAAGCGTACAGGCAGATGTCTCTACTTCTTAGACGCCCTCCTGGTAGAGAGGCATACCCAGGAGATGTCTTCTACCTACACAGCAGACTTTTGGAGCGTGCAGCTAAGTTAAGCGATGACAAGGGGGCTGGTTCTTTAACAGCTTTGCCGGTTATCGAGACGAAAGCTGGAGATGTTTCTGCTTTCATTCCTACCAATGTGATTTCCATTACGGATGGTCAGATATTCCTGCAAGACGATCTTTTCAAATCAGGTATAAGACCTGCAATTGATGTAGGTATTTCTGTTTCTCGAGTTGGGTCTGCAGCTCAAGTAAAGGCAATGAAAAATGCAGTAGGAACCTTAAAATCTGATTTGCAGCAATTCCGTGAATTGGAGTCTTTTGCAGCATTCGGATCTGACTTAGATGCAGTATCACAAGCTCAACTCGATCGAGGCTACCGGTTAACAGAGTTGTTAAAGCAAGGATTGAACTCTCCCTTATTAGTTGAAGAGCAAGTGGTTTCTATCTGGGCTGGAACCAGAGGTCACTTGGACAACGTTGAAATAGCTGATGTAGGTAGGTTTGAATCAGAACTACTTGATTGGTTCAGGACGCGTCATGCAGCGATTTTGAATGAAATACGTGAATCAGGAAATATAGAAGATGAGTCGGCTTTTGAAGCAGCAATAGCAGCTTTTTCAGATCAGTTCGAAGGAACAAATATCACTCAGGTGACACCAGATGCAGAGTTTGCCGATACAGATTCCAACATTGTTGACGCAGAGACGACCCTGCCTGAAGAGGACATTTCGGGGGCCTAGTGAAAAATATTTTCCTAAGCCAACAAAGCGTTGGAATTTCCGGCATTTTGGAGAGTTGCTAATGGCTGGCGGTAAAGAGAGAGTTCTCAGACGCCGTATAGGCAGTGTTCAAAATACAAAAAAGATCACCCGAGCTATGGAACTAATAGCAGCCACTAGAGTGGTCAAAGCTCAGCAAAGAGCAAGGTCAGCGAAACCTTATGCAGAGCAAATAACCTCAGTAATTGAAAACCTTGCAGCTGGCGGAGCGGAAGTCGATCATCCATTATTGAGAAAAGCAGAGACAGTTAGTCGTGTCGGAGTGGTAGTAATTTCTTCGGACCGAGGATTAGCCGGACCCTATAATTCTTCAGTAATCAGAGCAGCTGAGAGACAAGTTCAAAACGCACGTTCAGAAGGCGCAGATTATTCTTTAATTGTTATAGGAAGAAAGGCAAGAGATTATTTTGCTTTTCGAAATTTCAATGTTGACTCTTATACCGAAGGGATAAGTGATAATCCGTCATATGAAGATGCGCGCCGTATCTCTGAGGTTGTTTCAGCAATGTTCGCTGAAGGGCAAGTCGACAGAGTAGAACTTGTTTATACAGAATTTCTGAGTATAGGTAGTCAGAAAGTTGCTGTTCGTAGATTCTTACCACTTGAAGACACAGAAGTTATTGCGAGTGAAGGTGGAGGCGATTCTGATCTGAGCACTGCTTTCGAATTTGAGCCATCACCTGAATCAGTTTTGGAAGCTTTGCTTCCACGCTATGTAGAAGCCCGTCTTTTTGGGGCTTTATTAGAGTCTGCAGCTTCAGAACATGCAAATCGACAGCGAGCTATGAAAGCCGCTACAGACAATGCAGAAGAATTAATAATTAAACTTTCTCGCGAAATGAATCAAGCTCGCCAAGATGCGATTACCACAGAGATTATGGAAATTGTAAGTGGCGCTGAAGCACTCGGCTCAGACAGTGAGAAAGTTAACGAAATGCTAGATCTTGTGGGGTCAAGCACAGAAAATAACAGTTAAGCAATAGGAAGAAATCAGGAAAGATTATGACAACAACTGATCTTAAAGACGGTCGAATAGTAGGAATTGCCGGGCCGGTTATAGACGCCGAGTTCCCTCAAGGGGAATTACCGGAGATAAACACAGCCTTAGAGTTTGATGTTGCTGTTGATGACAGCAGTATCACCATTGTTGCAGAAGTGGCACAACAGATAGGTGACAGCCGTGTTCGAGCAATTGCAATGAAACCAACTGATGGACTCACAAGAGGAACAACTGTACGCAATACAGGAAAAGGCATAAGTGTTCCTGTAGGCGATG
>DBNM01000164.1:14474-16884 GCA_002299135.1 Candidatus Neomicrothrix sp. UBA672
AGATCAGCACCTTCTTTCGATTCTCTTGAACCGAAAGCACAAATGTTTGAAACAGGAGTGAAGGTAATCGATTTGCTCACACCCTATTTGCAGGGAGGAAAAATCGGCCTTTTCGGTGGTGCAGGAGTGGGTAAAACAGTTCTGATTACTGAAATGATTAACCGTGTGGCCACCAATCACGGTGGTGTTTCGGTTTTTGCAGGCGTAGGCGAGCGAACTCGCGAAGGAACAGACCTCTTGCTTGAAATGGAGGAATCGGGTGTTCTAGAAAAAGCAGCACTGGTTTTTGGTCAGATGGATGAACCACCTGGAGTGAGACTTCGCGTCGCCCTTTCAGCATTGACGATGGCTGAGTATTTCCGAGATGAGCAAGGTCAAGACGTTCTACTTTTCGTTGACAATATTTTCCGTTTCGTTCAAGCCGGTTCTGAAGTGTCAACTTTGTTAGGACGAATGCCATCTGCTGTTGGTTACCAGCCGACACTGGCTGATGAGATGGGTGAACTACAGGAAAGGATTACAACAACGCGTGGCAGGTCGATTACTTCAATGCAAGCCGTTTATGTACCTGCTGATGATTACACCGATCCGGCTCCATTTACTTCATTTACACACTTTGATGGCACAACAGAGTTAAGTCGAGACATTGCAGCACTTGGTATCTACCCTGCAGTTGATCCACTTGCATCTACTTCTACGATCCTCACGCCTGAAGTTGTAGGACAAAAACACTACGACACCGCTCGTAGAGTTCAAGAGATACTCCAGCGTTATAAAGAACTCCAGGACATAATTGCAATCCTTGGTTTGGATGAATTATCAGAAGAAGACAAGATCACTGTTTCCAGAGCTCGCAAAGTCCAGAGATTTCTATCACAGCCTATGAATGTCGCAGAAATATTTACAGGTTTGCCAGGCGTTACTGTCCCAGTTGAAGAGACAGTTGATTCCTTTGCAGCATTAGTTGATGGTGAACTTGATGAGCTTCCTGAGCAGGCCTTCTTAAACGTTGGTGGAGCTGAAGATGCACAACGTAAAGCTCAAGAATTAGAAGCATAAAAATTATGACCTTTCAAGTAGAGCTGGTATCGCCGGAATCCATTTCATACAGTGGTGAAGCAGAGATGGTGATCGCTCGAACTGTTGAAGGTGGGGACATAGCTTTTCAACCTGGACACGTTCCATTTATTGGTGTCCTTTCAGTCTGGTCAGTTGAAGTAATAAGGCCAGATGGTGAGAGAGACGTGTTTGCTGTTCACAGAGGGTTTGTTCAAGTCGCAGGGACAAAAGTAAGTATTTTGTCCGATGTTTCTGAAGCTGTTGAAGAGATTGATATTGAAAGAGCCCAGGCAGCCCGTTCGGCAGCCCAGGAGTTGATTTCATCAGACAATGAGAACGAAGAAGCTCTTGCTTCGCTCGAAAGGTCCGAAGTGAGACTCCGCGTTGGAGGAGTAGAGGTGTAAAAAGGAAATCTGCTCTAGATTTCGTTACTTCTAAATATCCTCAAGATCATCTAATCGGTGATGAGCTTTAATAAGCCTTACAGTTCCGGACTTGGAGCGCATAACAAGAGACTCTGTATGAGCCATTCCTGCCGCATATCTCACACCTTCAAGAAGGTCGCCATCCGTAATGCCAGTAGCTGCAAAAAAACAGTTATTACCTGACACTAGGTCATCGAGATCCAAAATTCTTTCCAAATCATAACCTAGTTCTTCAGCGGCTTTTCTTTCCTTTTCGTTACGTGGCCATAAACGCCCTTGAAGGGATCCACCCATGCATTTCAAAGCAGCAGCAGAGATAACTCCTTCAGGTGTACCTCCAATACCGAAAAGAACATCCGCACCCGACTCAGGCCATGCAGTGGAAATTGCACCCGCTACATCACCATCAGAAATTAGACGTATTCTCGCACCCGCTTCACGTACTTCAGAAATGAGATCCGAATGCCTATCGCGGTCTAAAATTACCGCAGTCAGATCTCTAACAGTTTTATTCTTAGCTTCTGCAATATGTTTAAGATTTTCAGTTGGGGATTTTGCTAGATCTATTGCATCAGAACATCCAGGCCCTACAGCAATTTTCTCCATATACACACAAGGCCCAGGATCAAACATTGTTCCCTTATCGCTAACGGCTATAACTGAAATTGCATTTGCCCTGCCAAGAGCTGTAAGTGTTGTTCCATCTATTGGGTCAACTGCAATATCTGTTTCAGGACCACTGCCATTTCCACATTCTTCCCCATTAGCGAGCATCGGTGCTTCATCTTTTTCGCCTTCACCAATAACAACTATCCCGTCCATGTTTACAGTGTCCAGTACACTACGCATGGCATTGACAGCTCCAGCATCGGCACCCTCTTTGTCTCGTCTGCCCATCCATCTAGCTGCGACTAAGGCGGCAGCTT
>DBNM01000176.1:0-360 GCA_002299135.1 Candidatus Neomicrothrix sp. UBA672
ACAGCAGCTTTCGTACCTTCTAAAATCTTTAATAGAGCCTGTTGAACGCCTTCACCAGAAACATCCCTTGTTATAGAAGGGTTTTCGCTCTTCCTGGCTACTTTGTCAACCTCGTCTATGTAAATTATTCCTGTTTCAGCTTTTTTAATATCGTAATCAGCGGCTTGAATAAGTTTGAGGAGAATGTTTTCTACATCTTCCCCTACATAGCCTGCTTCGGTCAGAGCTGTAGCATCTGCAATAGCAAACGGAACATTTAACATTCTTGCAAGCGTTTGGGCCATCAAGGTTTTACCGCAGCCAGTCGGGCCTATGAGAAGGATGTTCGATTTCGAAACCTCAACATCCTCAACTGAAACG
>DBNM01000176.1:457-638 GCA_002299135.1 Candidatus Neomicrothrix sp. UBA672
AAAGAAAATATTTCACGAGGTTTAGGCAGCTCAGTCAAAGTGAACTCAGAAGTTTCTGAAAGTTCTTCTTCAATTATCTCGTTACAAAGGTCTATGCATTCGTCGCATATGTAAACGCCAGGACCAGCAATTAGTTTCTTTACCTGTTTTTGCGTCTTACCACAAAATGAACACTTTAGGA
>DBNM01000176.1:670-2505 GCA_002299135.1 Candidatus Neomicrothrix sp. UBA672
AACCTCAACATCCTCAACTGAAACGCTTGCAGTTTTTATTCTCTTGTAATGGTTGTAAACAGCTACGGAAAGTATTTTCTTAGCTTGCGATTGGCCAACAATGTATTCATCAAGGAAAGAAAATATTTCACGAGGTTTGGGTAACTCTGTCAGAGTGAACTCTGAAGTTTCCGTAAGCTCTTCTTCAATTATCTCATTGCAAAGATCTATACATTCATCACATATATAAACGCCGGGTCCAGCGATTAATTTCTTTACCTGCTTTTGTGTTTTACCACAAAATGAACACTTTAGGAGTTCTCCGCCTTCTCCAAACTTGGCCACTTTAAATCGCCCTTTCCTGCATTCTCTTATCTACTATCACGATCAGGTAACCGCCGAGATAGCTCCGCTGTTGTCCGCAAAATTTCTTGAATCAATTACTTCATCAATTATTCCATACTCCACTGCTTCAGATGCAGTCATTACAAAATCTCGATCAGTGTCGTCATGAATTCTTTCTGTCGACTGGCCGGTATGTTTAGCCAAGATTTCTTCCAACTGAACTTTTAATCTTTGAATTTCTCTCGATGCTAGTTCTATATCTGACACCTGCCCTTCAGCACCGGCATAAGGTTGGTGGATAAGAACTCGAGCATGAGGAAGAGCTAGTCGCTTTCCTTTAGATCCCGCTGCAAGCAGTACCGCTGCTGCAGAAGCAGCCTGACCGAAACATATTGTCGTTATGTCAGGTTTTATATACTGCATGGTGTCGTAGATAGCGAAGAGGGCGTTTATGTCACCCCCAGGGGAATTTATATAAAGACTTATATCACGGTCAGGGTTTTCTGACTCTAGGTGTAAAAGTTGTGCAGAAACCAAATTTGCTACCGCATCATCTATAGGTGTACCTAAAAAAATTATATTCTCTTTCAAAAGACGTGAATAAAGATCAAAAGCTCTTTCCCCACGATTTGTCTGTTCAACTACCGTTGGGACTAGATAATTACTAATGCTTAAGTCAGCAAGAGTCATAATTCATCATCTCCATCATTGTTTTCTGGGTCGACAATTTGATCATCCATCAAATCATCTTCGCTCAGATCGTCCGCGCTTACATAATCATTTTCGCTTATTTTTGAGGTCATGTCAGGGATATCTGGTTCTTTGACCTCCAAAATTGCTGAATCTACTTGATTTCCATCCTCATCTAGAAGTTTTACACGATCAAAAATCCACTGTAAAGCAGCTTCTTTTGCTATATCTGCACGAACATCAATTAGTCGTCCGGACTGTTTCAAAGCGTCATGCAGTTCTTCTGCCTTCATCTGCATTTGAGTGGCCATATTTCCTAAATAGTTCTCGAAAGCTTCTTCCTCATCATCTAAATATTCAACATGAGCAACTGCACGTAGACCTAAGTCGATACGAGCTGAAACCTGTGCGGTCTCCCGAAAATCTTCTCTTATTGCTTCAATCTCCCCACCGGTTGCTTCTAGGTATTTGTCCAGTTCAAGACCTTGCGAATTAAGTCTCATTTCTAAGTCTCTAATCCTTCGATCTATCTCATTTTCGATTAGTTCTTCTGGAAGCTCAATTTCAACTAAATCCCCTATTGCTTTCGCGATGAGATCACGAGCTAACATTCCAACCTGTTCGCATTTTGTTTCATTCATTCGATGTCTGAGATCGACTAGAAGTTCATCCGCTGTTTCAAATTCGGATACCTGAGAAGCAAAATCATTGTCCACTTCTGGCAAAATGCGAATCTGCACTTGTCCCACTTTGATAGATATTGAAAATAGACTTTCTTCTTCTGTTGGATGCTTTGCATCAAATTCGAGGTGATCTCCTTC
>DBNM01000176.1:2881-3690 GCA_002299135.1 Candidatus Neomicrothrix sp. UBA672
CCGACTTCATACAGGTAGTCAGTTGCACTGAGGCCAGGCACCGCTTCACCATCTTGCGTTCCCTCTATATCAATTGTGACGAGGTCACCTTCTTCAGCAGGTTTTTCAGCTTCTTCAAGTGTTGCTAAATGTTTTCTCATCGAGTCCAGTTGAGTCTGGAATTCTTCTTCTGTTACTTCTGGGGAAGGAACTTCAATTTCCAAGGATCCATGTCCGCTTATCGAAGGTTTGGGTCGAATCGGGACAGTTGCATCGAATGTGACAGAACCATGACTTATATCACTGGTGATTTCAATTTCCGGTGGACCGATAGCATCCACTCCATTTTCAATCAAAGCTCTTCCGTAGTAGGTAGGCAATGAATGCTCAAGAGCGTCTTGCCTTCCGGCGGTCGGTCCGAGCCGGGCTTCAATTACCTTCCTAGGGATTTTCCCTGGTCGAAAGCCAGGTAGTTTTATATTTTTAGAAATTCGTTTTAAAGCTTCGCCAACTTCACGGTCGAATTCTTCGTCTTCTATTACGACACTTAGTTTAACTTTGTCGTCATCTTGGGTTGTAATTTTTGAATCCACAGACATGAGAGTGTATCGCCACACTCACTTCTCTAAACATCATGATTCTCTCTAATTTGCAACTCAGAAGAGACACTGACCGCTAGCATCGATACTGACTGCGGGTGTAGTTCAATGGTAGAACCTGAGGTTTCCAACCTCATGATCGGAGTTCGATTCTCCGTACCCTCTCGAAAACCCGCGCAAGAATTGCAGTTGAGTTCTCTAAGCACATATACCTGCATGCGTATACACAAG
>DBNM01000081.1:0-4177 GCA_002299135.1 Candidatus Neomicrothrix sp. UBA672
CCCGCTTCTAGACCAACTACTTTGCGATGTGATAGTTCATGAAGGTGACCTGCACGACATAGTTGAAATTGTTGTAAATAATCCAGAAATCACAGTCGTGAATAAGCGCGGAGATAGGTTCGGTTCTCTCGGATGGAGACTCGGTCAAAAAGACCAAGGGAACATAAAGAACATCTTGAACGAAGCCGAAAATCGTCTCTCAACTGAAGAGAAAAAGGTGGAAGAAAAAAAACTCCTCTTGTCCGAAACTGAAGAACAAATCAAAAAGATTGAAACCCATTTAGCAGAAACGCAAAAAAAGTTTGAAGAAAGTAAACGTAGTGAGTCTTCGTTATCTGAGATACTTCAGAAAATTAGAGTTGAACAAAAAGCCAATGATGTAGAAAACCAAGTAGCACAAAATCGAATTGACGAAAATGATCAGCGAATTAGGAATGAAACACGTCAAATCACTGAATTGCAAATTCGCTTAGAAGAACTAGAGGAAGCAGAAAAAACTTCAGTTCAAGCTGCTCAGAGAATGACAGATGAAAGAAGTGAACTTGAAAGCAGATCCGCTGAAACCGCTGCTAGACGAACAGAATGCGAAGTACGGTCTGCCGATATTCAAGGGAGATTAGCTGTCGTAAAAGCCAGAGTGAGTGAACTCGATGCGCGATTGGAAAAACTTTCTGGAGAAAGAAAAGAGGTGACTAATCGAAGCGAAATAATTGAAAAGAAAGAGAAAGCTACAGTTTTCCTAATTAACTCACTTGACAGCAGAACTGAAACCATAGAACAGCGTTTAGCAGATTTGAGAATGCACAGAAGAGATAAATCTGATCGTGTCCGAGAAGTAACTTCGCAATTAGATGAGCTTCGATCATCACGCAGAAAAATAGAAGACGAGATAAGGACTTTAAGAGACGAACAGTCTCGTTTAGAAATAGAAAGAGCTGAGACTCGATTAAAACTAGAGAATTTGACCGAGATGATGAGATCTGAATTCGACAGAGAACCCAATTCAATAGGCGAACTTTCAGTTCCAGAATTGCCCGAAGGGTTAACCGTTTCTGAACGAATAGCTGAACTTGAGAGAGAACTAAAACTCATAGGACCAATAAATCCTTTGGCATTACACGAATTCGACGATCTAAAAGAACGCTACGAATTTCTCGAAGAACAACTTGAAGATGTCCGATCAACTAGAAAAGAACTTCGTAAGGTAATTCGTTCTATTGATATTGAAATCAAAGAAGTTTTTGCTTCAGCATTCGCTGAAGTGACAACTAACTTCAGCGATTTATTTGAGGTTCTATTCCCAGGAGGACACGGAAAACTATCTTTAACTGATCCGGAAAATCTTCTGGGTACAGGAATAGATATTGAAGCTCGACCATCAGGAAAAAATGTTAAAAAACTTTCCCTGCTCTCAGGAGGCGAAAGATCTCTGACAGCCCTTGCCTTTCTTTTTGCAGTTTTCAGAAGCCGACCTTCACCTTTTTATGTAATGGACGAAGTCGAAGCAGCATTAGACGACGCAAACCTTTTCCGTTTCCTCGGATTGGTAGATCAATTCCGCCATGAATCTCAACTTCTAATAGTTTCACACCAAAAAAGGACCATGGAAGCTGCAGATTGCCTTTATGGGGTTTCCATGGCTTCAGGTGGTTCTTCAAAAGTCGTCAGCGAAAGAGTGGAGGCGACGCGTTCAGCAGAACGCCTCGGCATACTCGCCAGCTAGAAATAGCCACTCCGATTACCCCACATTTGCTGGCCAAGGTAGCGTCAAAGTGTGCGCATTCTAGTAGTTGATGATGAACCGGATCTGGTGGCAGCTTTAGCACGCGGACTAAAGCGAGAAGGTTATGCGGTGGATACGGCTACAAGTGGTGAAGAAGCTTTAGCAAAAGCATCGTGGAATCCATACGATTTGGTTTGTTTGGATCTGAACATGCCTGACTTAGACGGTCTGGAGGTATGTGACTCTCTTAGAACCTCTTCGTTTCAAGGGATCACTCCAAGGGTTCTGATGTTAACGGCTAGAGACACTATTGAAGACCGGATTCAAGGTCTAGATGTAGGTGCCGATGACTACTTGGTTAAACCTTTTTCTTTTGAAGAACTGGCTGCAAGAGTTAGATCATTATTACGACGCGACTCCGGACGGACAGGCTCTGTTATAGAAATAGGTCCTTTGCAGGTCGACACCTCCAGACATATAGCTAAAAGAGGTGAAAGACTACTTGAAT
This sequence comes from Candidatus Neomicrothrix sp. UBA672, assembly GCA_002299135.1. Classification (GTDB taxonomy): domain Bacteria; phylum Actinomycetota; class Acidimicrobiia; order Acidimicrobiales; family MedAcidi-G1; genus MedAcidi-G1. The sequence continues at coordinate 2,232 of DBNM01000081.1, forward strand.
TAACTTCAAAAGAATTCACACTATTGCGATACTTCATGTCCAAACCAGGTCAAGTAATTTCCCAATCAGAGCTACTGGACCATGTATGGGATGAGCACGCTGACCCTGTTACCAACACAGTGCGCGTAACGGTAGGAACTTTGAGACGCAAAATATCAGTCGACGACGAGATTGATTTGATAGAAACAGTTGTCGGTAGCGGTTACCGGCTATTAGAAGATCCACTTAGAGAAACGTTATAGAAGCAGGGTTAAACATTGGATCCAAAAGAAAAAACCCAAAGACTCGGGAGTATCAGAACACGAATAGCTTTGCTTTACTCTGTTCTCCTATTCGGTTTAGCTTCAATAGTTCTAGGTGTAATCTATCTTTCGTTTTCACAGTCACTTTCAGATGAGAAGATCTCACAGCAAAACATCGAGATTAGAGAAGATGAATTGCAAAAAGGTGAATCTAATCAATCTGAAGAAATTCAAGAATTCATACTGTTCGAAGAAAAAGTCAACCAAAATGCGGTTGAACAGTTGCGTAACTACATATTTCTAGCTCTAGCTGGACTACTACTCATAAGCCTTACAGTTGGCTGGTATGTAGCAGGAATAGTTTTGAAACCTATAAAACATATTACTTTTGCAGCACGCGAAATATCAGCCACCGATTTGTCTAAAAGAATCGATTTAAGAGGACCTTCAGATGAACTCCGTGACCTTGCAGACACTTTCGATGACATGCTTGAAAGACTCGATAAGGCTTTCCGGAACCAACGCGAATTCGTTGAAGAAGCAGCGCATGAACTTCGAAACCCGTTAGCTGTTCTGAGGGCAAATTTGGAAGTTGTAATAGCTGACCCAGATTCAACAATCGAGGATTTTGCCACAGCTGGAGAGGTGGCAAGTCGAGCATCAGACCGGATGGGAAAGCTAGTAGACGCCCTGCTTCTTTATGCCCATCACGAACGACCTGATTTGCAACGAACTGATTTGGATTTATCGGAATTGGTCATCAATACAGTTCAAGATTTCCAAGCAGAAGCAAAGTCATCAGGAGTACTACTGGAGAGCGAATGCGACTCACATTTGAAAGTTTTAGGTGACCCTTCAGCACTGAGACGTGCTTTCGCCAATATTTTAAGCAATTCAATTCGAGTGTCCGAAAAAGGCAAACACATTTTTGTAAAAGCTGGGAGCGATAAAGAAATGGTTTGGATCTCTGTTCGTGATGAAGGGCCGGGACTAGCACCTGAAGATTCTGAAAAAGTCTTCGACCGGTTTTGGAAGGCTGATGAGGTATCAGCGAGAGAAGCTGGCCGTTCGGGTCTTGGCTTGGCCATAGTAAAAAATATTGTTGAAAGCCATGGTGGCAAGAGCACTGTTCGCTCAACCAAGGGTGTGGGTTCTACTTTTACGATTTGGTTGCCCAGATTGATAAAAGGATGAAATATTAAGCTCTTTTTGATCTAAGAGATAATAGATTTACTTCATGGAAGAAGATTTAGAACCGTTTGTAGAAGATAAGACGAATGAATCAGAACCTCAGAGTTTTGACCAAAACGAGCAAACGTTTCCAGATTTACTGCCTGCACCCGTAATCTCAGATCAAAAAAATATGAGAAAAATTGGACTGTTATTTCTTGCTGCAGGTTTATTCATAGTTCTCTTAACCGGAGCGGTCATTTTTAGTTGGGTTGTGAATGGAGACGATAGTGAAGTCTCGTCAGTGAATTTGGCATCAAGTCAAATAGTTGCAGTTCAAGAACTGATGGAGGCACTTGTCAGTAATTCTTCAGAGCTGACTGAAAGTCAAGTCGCAGCGATTATTGCAGAAATGACTTTGACCAATTCAGAAGTAGAACCTGTGGTAGCAGTAGCAGACACAGTCTCTCGTTCTGTAGTAATAGTTCGTTCTGAAACTGGACAGGGGTCAGGAATAGTTTTAGACGATGAGCG
>DBNM01000081.1:4588-5255 GCA_002299135.1 Candidatus Neomicrothrix sp. UBA672
GGAAGAATGGTGGAAGCTAAAGTTATCGGCTCAGACATAAGGCGGGATGTGGCAGTTATTGAGCTTGATGATGTTGATAATAGTTTGACGCCCGCACAATTTGCTTCAAGTCAAAATCTGCGTGTGGGGCAACTAGCTGTAGCAGTTGGAAGTCCTTTTGAATTGAATCAAACAGTTACAGCTGGAATAGTAAGTGCGATTGGGCGAGTGGAACCTTCGTACGGCTGTGAAATAGCGGGAATGATGAGCGCTGAATGTGCAGGGGTTGCAATGATACAAACTGATGCCCCTATTAATCCAGGCAATTCGGGAGGACCACTTGCGGACAGAAACGGACACGTAATAGGAATGAACACTTCAATAAGAACAGAGGGCTTTTTGTCAGCAAACGTCGGAGTTGGTTTCGCTATACCTAGTGACACTGTTTTACTTGTGGCGCAACGTTTAATTTCCGGAGAACCTATAGGAACAGCTTTTCTGGGAATACTTGGAGAGACGCCTACAGATGGGAGAGCAGGGGCTTTGATAATAGAAGTTCAAGAATCCTCACCGGCTCATAAAGCAGGATTGGAAGTAGGGGACTTAATTATTCGTGTGGATAGGCGGCCAATTTTAAATATGCAAGCTTTAAGGGCTGATATCCAACTTCGACTTCCAGGTGATGAAG
>DBNM01000063.1:0-2169 GCA_002299135.1 Candidatus Neomicrothrix sp. UBA672
CGACTACGACTGTTGCCCCGACTACTACAATTCCTATAGACGAAATTGCTGTACTGTCAGCTTCTTATCAATGGGGTCCAAACAATGATGTCGTAATATTGCAAAAAGTTTTAGGCGTAGATGCTGACGGTTGGTATGGTCCGGGAACCAGGTCAGTTCACATATCTGAAAATGAAAAAAGAGGACTCTCACTAGAAGGGGTGCCACCAGTACCTACAACCACAACTACTACTACAACGCAACCACCAGTGAGTTCCACTGAAAGTGTTACAACCGTTCCTACAGTAACAACTCCACCAATTTCAGTTATACCTTCATTCGGTGGGATGGGAGCTGAGTTGGTAGCTCAACTGCTTGGACAACCGTGCATAGCAGACGGAGATCTAAGCGATTGTCCTCCAGAAGTAGGCATTTTAATAAGCGGGTTAGTCGGCTAAAAACTAAGCTAGTGCATTTAATTAAGTTAAATGACTCTTGGCAAGTGGCACTTCCACCACAATAGAGGTGTGAGAACTAGCTTGTTCAGGTCTGCCTCTTTAAGGATTGTTGATTCGCGTCAGCGGTTCGTTGCATTAATTGTTGGAGTTCTTATTGCATCAAGTGGCGGTTTAGTTTTAGCAGCAGCTGAAAGCACACTTTCAAAACTTCCCGGTCTTCTATTACTGCTACCAGGAGCAATAGCTCTCCGAGGAAATGTTTTTGGATCCATGGGCAGTCGATTAGGAACAGCGACCCACATGGGAACATTCGGCCTGAGCTATCGAATTGACAGCGTATTAGTTCAAAATTTACTTGCTTCCGGTTCTCTTAGTCTTATTTCTAGTCTTATTCTCGCAATTTTAGCTAAAGGTACTGCATCCGCATTTGGTTTAAGTCCTGCCATGACACTTGCAGATTTCATAGTTATTTCTGTGCTGGGAGGGCTTCTATCCTCGATCGTCCTGGCAGTCGTGACAATTGCGCTGTCAGTAGGTTCAGTTAAATATGAATGGGATCTTGACAACGTGGTCGCACCTTTAGTTACTACTACAGGAGACCTTTTAACGGTACCTTCATTAATACTTGTATCTTTTTTGGCTGATAGATCAGATTTAACAAATGGCTTAGCCATGGTCATAGCTTTAGTGTCAGCAATTGTTCTGATTCTTTCACTTAGAAGTCCTCTAGAACGTTTTAGAAGAGTATTCCGACAATCCATCCCAGTCTTAGGTTTAGCGGCGATTTTAGATCTTATTGCAGGTTTTGTAGTCGAGAAAAGGCTTAAGGATTTACTTGAAGTTGAAGCAATCCTTATTCTTTTGCCAGCCTTTTTGGGAATTGCAGGAGCTTTAGGAGGCATTCTCTCTAGCCGTTTGTCCACACAGTTCCACTTAGGTATGGATGACGCTTCTCCTTTGCCGAGCAGGTCAAGTTTGCGAGGCGCTATTGATTTATCGGTATTAGCAGTTCCTATATTTATTTTTTCTGGAGTCATCGCCCATCTGATAGCTGTTATCGCTGGACAATCAACTCCCGGCATAGTGAAACTCGTCTTGGTTTCTGCTATAGCGGGATCAATCGCCACACTATTCGTTGTCGTAGTCGCTTATTACACAACAATGGGGTCTTTTCGGTTCGGTCTTGACCCTGACACCTATGGGATTCCTGTTGTTACATCTTCTCTTGACTTAGTTGGAGCATTCACGGTCATTTCGGCAATGGTTTTAACGGGGGTTATATGAGTTTAGGAATATTAATTTTTGCAACATTTAGAAACAGTTTTGGCTTCATGCGGAGTCAAAGCCTAGATTATTGGACAACACCTAGTAGGTAACTAATGGAAGAAACACCTCGTAATTTAAGAATCATGCTCGCTGAAGCAAAAGACACATCTGAATTGATGGTCGATCTCGCTTATGCCTCAGTTTATTTCGGGGATCCAGATATGGCCGAGGAGGTTGATGGGCTTGAACAAAGAATGAGCGATCTTGTCCATGATATGCGAGCCGTTTGCGTTCTTGCCGCTAGGAGTTCCAAAGAGGCAGAAGGAATGTCATCTGTACTTCAAGTCATCTCAGCAATTGAAAGAATCGCCAACGACGCTGTTGATATAGCAAGAATAGTTACACACAAGCTTGGAATTCCACAACAACTTGTTGCCGATCTTTCCGATGCCGAAGAAGTGTCGCA
>DBNM01000063.1:2549-3001 GCA_002299135.1 Candidatus Neomicrothrix sp. UBA672
GAACTTCCTGTTCAAGCTGGTATGAGGGTGATGTCAATCAGAAGAGGAAATGAGTGGATCATCGATGTAGGCGGTGAAACGGTTCTTATTCCAGGTGACGTTCTCTTTCTCAGAGGATCTCCTGATGGAATTACCAGACTTCGTGAACTGGCCGCTGCCCCTATTTGGGAACCTCCTAAACCGCAAGAAAATGACGATCTTACTGATCTAGATCGTGCTGTTGATGTTCTTGTAGAAATGAAAAACCTTTCCGAAGCAGCAGTCGGTCTCGCATACAGCGCACTTGTTTTAGCTGACAGGGGACTGGCATCTGAGGTCAGACACCTTGAAGACCGTTTAGATGAAATGAAGGATCACCTTGAGCTCTGGGTGTTACGTTCAGCTTTAAGTGACGTCGAACCTGAAAAATTGAGAGGTTTATTGCACTTAGCAGAAGCAGCAGAAGATATTGG
>DBNM01000063.1:3417-3605 GCA_002299135.1 Candidatus Neomicrothrix sp. UBA672
GTAGTCAGATACCCGGTAGCCACAGGCTCCTCAGCGGATAATGTTTCCCTGTCTGAATTGGGTCTAAATATTGAACCTGGTTTCACGGTTCTGGCAATTCGACGAGGTGGAGGATACGTATATATGCCAAGAGGTAGAGCACGTCTGTCATCTGGAGACGAGATTATAGCGAGTGGACCTGAAGAAGG
>DBNM01000143.1:0-10098 GCA_002299135.1 Candidatus Neomicrothrix sp. UBA672
TCTTCTATGAGGTCGTAACCTTATGTGATGGCAGGTATAGAAAAAAACAGAGAATTAGCAATTGAAAAATTTAAATCTGCTCAGCGCTTCGGTTCTTGTTCCCCTTCGGATTTACTTGGCAGTTCAATAAGAGCTCCCGTTTTAAGCGTTCTTAGCGAAAAAAAAGTTGCAATCAGAAGCTACGGGATGAGAGGTCCAGATCTTCAAAGTCAATGGTTCAAATTAGTTGATCTAGCAGGGGCAAGGCCAGACTCTTTAGGTTTTATTGAACGTAAGGGTAATTTGAAAAAATTCGCAAAAGAATTGAAAATTAAAGAAGAGGTAATTCATAAAAACTTAAAAGCTTGGAGCAGAAGAAAGAATCCTCCGGTTATATATGAGACTCATTCTGGAAAAAAATCAAGAATTATTATCCAGATCCCACTTTTAACAGAGTGGTTGTTGTGGGTCGCTGACTCTCGGTCAGTCGTTCATAGGGGAATGAAAGGATATTTGAATTTTAGAAACATAAACGAATTGACAACTTCTCTAATTTCTAAAGGCATCCCACCCCCACCTGAAAAGAATCTTTTACCTGTGGATGCAACTCGAATGATACGGATATCTGAAAAGAAGACTCTTTAGGTTCTTGAAATATTTTTAGTTATTTCAGAGCTTCTATGATTGACCATAACTCTGTATCGACTTCAACTTTTTCAGGGATATAAATATTTGCACCAGGCAGTCGAGCGCCTGGTTGAGATTCAATTGCATGAGCTAGTTTTTCTAGTCTTTGTAGAAAATTTTCATCATAAGCTTCTACATCGATCATGATGTAGAACTGACCTATATCATGAGGTTCGCCTTCAGGTGTTTTCAAAGGCGGAATCTCAACACTTAGCCTTGAACCGGTTAATGCACCAGCTAGTAGTTCAGCCATAAGCCCGAGACCATAACCCTTGTATCCACCCGCAGAAAGTAAGGAACCTTCCAGAGCGTCTTTAGCATTGGTGGTCGGATTCCCATCTTTATCAACAGCCCAACCAATAGGAATTGGTTCACCAGCTGCGGCAGCCATTGTGATTTTGCCTAGAGCTATAGCACTTGTACTGAAATCAAATTGAAAAGCTACTCCTCCTATTCCATCTGGTACTGACATGGCAACTGGATTAGTGCCAAGTACAGGAACTGAACCATCCGGTGGAGCTACGACCGCGGAAGCATTGGTTGCCCCTATTGCTAACATTCCCGATTTGGCTATTTGTTCTGTGAAATACCCTAAAGAGGTACAAGTATGAGTGTGCTCAATCGAGTAACTGCATATCCCATTACTACGAGCTACTTCTATAGCTTTATTAAAACCTGCTGCAAAAGCCGACTGAGCAAAACCAAATCGCCCATCGACCCTTACAGTTCCGGGTTTATTGTTAGTCACAATAGGCTCAACTACACCATCAACTCGACCTGTTTTTAATTGAAGGCAATAGCTCTCGACATAGTAGAGGCCGCATATCTTGTTTCCTCTTTCTTCAGCAGTGCGAACAGCACGAGCTACCAGGGAAGCAATTTCAACAGAGGCACCGTGTCTTTCAAGTGCTTTTTTTGTGGTTGTTTCTATTTCATCGAGGGATATTAGTAAGTTGTTACCCATTGTTATAGGTCATTCTTTTAGATGAGATACTTGTTTTAAGAGGCATCCAAAATCTCCTCTGACATAAGAAACTGAGAAGCAATTTCGTTTAACTGCTCCCATTCATGAAGCGAAACCTTTAACCCAGTGGATAAAGCATCGATTGTCTTCTTGCTTGTTGTTGGGGAAGGAGAAGTGTCTGATCTTAGATGAACGGAGACAATTGGGGAACTACCGTAAGTCATTTCGGTATCGCATGACCAAGTGATTCCACAACTTTCTTGATTGTGTAAAGTGCGCGCTAGTAAAACAAATAAAACAGGCGGATCAAAATGCACATCAAGAGATTTAGCACCTGTTGGCAGTCGCAGTCGAAGTGAACTTCTCAAAACCTCACCTAAAGCTATTGAATTTAAGGTTGCTATTTGCAGCCAAGAAGAAATTCCTTGACCATAGTTAATTTCACAGAAAGTCACATCTTCAGCCAAACGATCAGCAACACTAGCTTCACAACCAAGAACACGACTGGCCCTTTCGACTTGGTCCTTTAATTCTCTCGGAGCTACAAGAATGTTTGCTTTATTCATTGAACACATCTTCGAACAAACGAATCCAGTTAGAACCCATAACTGAGGCAATTTCATCTGAAGAGAAACCCACTTCAGAAAGCCCTTCAGATAATGAATTAAAATCCTCTGGCCCCTTAAACCATTCAGGCCAAGTTGGGAAAGTGGGTATATCTGCAGTTTGTTTTGGTCTATCCCATCGTCCACTTCGCATCCAACCTAAAGCATCAGGTGCCCAGCCAACCACTGAGTCACTTCCAATCGCTACATGCTCGACACCGATCTTTTCTGCAGTATCTGCGACCATATGACACCAATCAAGACGTGTAATCGCGTCTCCCCCCATAAAAAGAGGGTAGAGAGTACAACCGATGATGCCGCCTCGATCTGCAAGAGCTTCAATCAGATGGTCAGGTTTGTTACGCGGGGAGTCACAAAAAGAGGAAGGGTTGCCGTGAGTTACTGCAATAGGCTTTTCAGAACTATCTATAGCCTCGAGACCAGTTCGGTTTCCAACATGTGAAATGTCAATAAGTACCCCGGATGCGTTGAAGGCACTGATCATGCGATGACCCACTCTAGTTAGCCCACCGTCTTCAGGCTCCCAGCAACTAGATCCAAGATGATTTGAAATGTTGTAAGTAAGTTGAATTATCCGTATTCCGAGATCGGCAAAAACACCTACCATTTCAGGGTCATCTCCCAACATGGAGCTATTTTGAAAACCCAAAATTACTCCTAGAACCCCCTCGTCTTTAGCTTGACGCATTTCTTGAACATTTCTTACAACTCTGACGAGATCAGAGTTTTCACGAGCAAAGTGTCGCCAATCTCCGATTTTGGTAACTGCTCCCGCTAAGTCCTCCCAGACTCCACAAGTAGCGTGAACCACGTCAATTCCGCCAGATCTGACTTCTTTTACTGTTGTTCGGTTCCAATTGTTTATTTCTAAACCATCTACGAGCATTAGACGAGACCTCCCGGTTGCTTAGGTAAAATCCATTTATCTGACTCTTTTGATCCAATTTCTGACACTCTGGGGGCTCCTTGGAAAAGTGTTACCCTCAACCAGTCTGTCGACTGTGGGGAGAAGTTATCCATCCCATACATGGCTAGCTGAAACCTTTGCAGATTCAATGGCAGGTGTTTAAAATCGCAAACGTTTTCTCTTGGTTCGCTGTAAGGTCCGGAATTATCGAGGAGACGTTTAATGGCAATACCGTGTTCTGGGAAAGAATGGAGAAATTCGCCTGCGGAAATTCTTTCATCTGCTTTGTGTAGATCTCCAAGTAATTTGTTGATTCGCAAAGAAATATCTATTGGTATTTCCCTGTGTGCCGGATCAATAACAGACCTTTCAGCACGACGCGGTTCCTCAGCATTGTCAGACATGACCCACCAGTAGTGTTTAGCTTCTGTTTCATCCAAATTAAGTTCGTTCAACCAGAGATAGTTTTCTTCAATTATTTTTTTTAAGTCTGCAACTGTGGTATTGAAGTTGGCTTTTTTTTGACTTCCTACCATTAGCAGACTGTCGATGACTTCGTCATCCGTGTCGTCTAGTTCCAGTAATATTGAAATCACTAATTCAGTGATTTCAATATCTTGCTTTTCAGCCCACAAATAAAGATCGTTGAAAGGAAAGTCGTTTTCGCTTAAAGAACGGAAAGTGTCATGGATGAGTAAAGTCGCTTTTGCAAGAGAATCAGGCCCCATCCAGGGCCAGCGATCACCGCCACCCAGTGAGGAGAAATATTGGTAAGCCTTATCAAACCATTCCTCAAGAATCTGCTTATTTTGGTTTGAGCCTTTAAGGAAACGAACATTAGAAAGAGCCAATTCTCTTATAGCGATCCACGAGTTCAATTCTCCAGGGTGTTTCATGGCCCAAGGGACTAGACCTAAACCTGTTGCATTGCCTAAACCAAAAAAGCAACTCCATTCATCGTTAAAACTGACAGCATTAGGATTCTTTGCTTTAGCGCAATGTTCAACCGATTCATAACTAACTTCCCTGAAAAGCCATGCAGCGAGAAACTGTGCCCTATAAGGGGCAGAAAGTGGGTGTTGATCTTCGAAACCCAAAAACGATCGCATGCCAAATTTTCCATTCCCATAGAAAGCTGTACTTCTCATGATGTAACCGGCATCACCTAGTTTTTTTGACTCTGGTTGTTTGCCATCCGCCAAACGTTCCACCAAATAGTCATAAAATCGAACACTTCGGTTCCCTCTGGTTAATACAAGTACTCGAGGGTCCAGTCGGCTTAGTTCTTGTTTCGGGACTTCGTCTCTTAAGAACTGCAGTAAATCGTTATCTATTTCTCCTTCCACTAATGCTGCAGTTACATCCCACACGTCCGCTATTACACGGTCAGTATGCAGAGCTTCGTCGATGGTTGAAGTAAAGGCAACGAAGTGAAATAGTTTTTCCTCGGCAAGAATGCGATAGATGATGTGTCCTCTTCCGAGCTCGTCGAAGTCGACAACCATGAGTTTAATTTCCCATTGATTCGTAAATGCTCGTCGGATCATTGATCGGCTGAAACTAAACCGAGTCATTCTTACAGCGCCGAGACTTGCGGGCTTCATTACCATTTCTGCTGGGCGCAAAACATTGTTCGGATCATTCAATAGAGTCGAGAGTTCCGATACTTCCTCGCTGATTGTCATCGATGAAATTTGTTTGGAGGTCTGTTCACAAATTTAATCTAGCTCACGGTGGGTAATCCCGTGAAAGTCGAATTAACCAATAAGCAAAAAAAGCGAGGTTTCAACAGTTATCGAATGATTGAATTGAGAGAAGAGTTCCTTCATCAACAGAAATTTCCACTTCGTGAGCTATGAATTCATTAGAAATACCTAAACCTGAGCCAACGCTAAGATCAATTCCATCTAATTCCCATTTCAGCCCGGTACTTGTAATACCAAAAGCAGTGCCCCCCATAGCTAGTAGTGTCAGCGTGTCAGAAGGGTTGCCGGTTAATTTTGCTTTATCTCTGATTATTTTGGTGTAGCTCTCATCAACAAACAAATCGATTTCAAGTTCACTCCAGCGGTTTGAGCTAGCCACGACAATATTGCCGAAAGTGTGATCAAATCTTCCCCGTGCTGAAGTGAGAATTGTTACTGAGGAACAATTTTTTTCAATAGCAGCAGCAAGTGCCAATTCCAGATCCGTCACATCTTTATCTACTGGAAACCTTCGGACTTCGTTAGCTCTCCCAATTGCTTCCTCTGAGCAGGAGTCAAAATCACCAATCAGTAGATCAACTTCTAGACCCAGTTCTTCAGCATGATCACCGCCAGAATCGGCAACAATAACCAACTCCGCTTCAGGTAGGACAAAATTACAAGAAGGTAAAGGTCCTCCAGTAACGATAAGAGCGTGCATGGCACTCATTTTTCGCCCTTGAGGATATGAACGTTCCAACGTCCAGCGGTGTTATCTATAGAAGTATCCACATCAAAGCATCTAGAGATGTTTTCTGACGTCATGACCTCACTTATCTTTCCTGACGCAACACTTTCACCATTTTTTAGTAGAAGAAGATGGCTAAAATCAACTGGTATCTCTTCTATATGATGAGTTACTAGGACCATTGGAGGAGATTTTTCTTCATTCACTAAATTTGAAAGAACCATTAAGAGCTCTTCACGACCCCCTAAATCTAATCCGCTAGTTGGTTCATCTAAAAATAGTATTTCTGGTTCCGGCATGAGTGCTCTAGCTAAAAGAACCCTTTGCTTTTCCCCAGTGGATAAAGTACCGAATGGTTGATCAGATTTTTTTCCGCAGCCCACATTTTCTAATACTTGATGAGCCCGCTCCCAATCAGATGTGCTGAAAGTATCCCACCAAGGCTCAATTGCTCCTGTAAGAGCTGTTACTACCACTTCTATCGTTTTTATATTGAATCTAAATTTGTAATTCAATGAAGTTGACATAAAACCGATTTTTGGTTTTAGCAAACGCAAATCCGTTTTACCTAAAACATGATCGAGAATCTCCACCTCGCCTTTACTTGGATGCAGATTTACAGAAGCGATATTAAGTAATGAAGTTTTACCTGAACCATTAGGTCCCAGAACGACCCAGTTTTCATTAGCGTTAATTTCCCAGTCAATATTTTGAAGTATTTTTGCACCTGATTCTGTTTTACTGACTGAAGTTAATTTTAAAAGAGGCATGTTACTGAGACTAGAACAAGGATCTTATTAACAGCGTAATTGCAGCTGTGCCAGATAAGAGATAAATGCCAGTCGTTAGCCATTCATGATCAAGTTTTTTTCTAAGAGGGCCTGATATGGCCATTCCTACCATGACCGAGGGAAGAAGGTAGACACTTGTAAGTAAATCCCCTGAATCAAAGTTTCCTGTTAAAGCAAGGGCACTTATAGATATGACAGTTCCTATCAAGAAGTAAGGGGAGAGAGTGGCTCTAAGAACAGATCCGGACACATCATGGTAAAGCAATGCAATTGGAGGTCCTCCAACGCCGACTGATGTGCCCATAAAACCACTCACGCATCCACCAAGCATTAGATTTTTTTGTGATCTTTCGAATTTCAAGCCACTTAATTTAAGGGCAATGGCAAAAAGCAGAAGAGAGCCAAAAAGTACTCCGATTCTTTCTTCGGCTACGACACTAAGAGCCAGTACAGCTAAGGCGATTCCTGGAAGCCTTCCTATCACGGTCCATGTCAGACCATATTTGTCGGTATTACCTTTTTCCCGAAGCGTAAAAAAACCTGAGAGTATGGGGTTTATCAAAAGTACGGGTCCTGGAACAAAATCTGGGTTAATTAGAGCGAGAATTGGTACAGCCAAAAGATTTGCTCCAAATCCTAAAACGCCTTGAAGGGTGCAACCAACCGCATAAACAAAGCATCCAGCAAGTATTTCAAAAAGACTCATTGCGGATCAAACTCCATTCCGCCTTGTTGGGCCCAAGTTTCATACATCGTTGCATACTTTCCATTCAGTCGGACTAATTCCTCATGAGTGCCTATCTCAAGTATTGAACCATTATCTACCACTGCTATGCGATCCGCTCTCATAGCAGTGGCGATTCTGTGAGCAACAATTATTGAGGTGCGATCTTCAAGCAAGTTGTCGAGAGCTTTTTCGATTGAAGATTCAGAGAGTAAATCTAGATTCGAGGTGGCCTCATCGAGGATTAGAAGCCGAGGTTGACATAAAAAAGCCCGAGCAAGAGCAAGAAGCTGGCGTTCACCCGCCGAAAGGGAAGCACCCCTCTCATGAATAGCACTGTCGACTCCGTTAGGAAGGCGACTTATTAGATCTGTTAGACCGACCGCATCGCAAGCTTTCTCAATATCTTTTTCGTTAGCGTCAGGACGGGCAAAAATAACGTTTTCTTTGATGCTTCCATTGAAAAGAAATGGTTCTTGTGGAACTACCGCAATTTGCTTTCTTAGTGATTCCAGTTGCACATCTCGCAAGTCATAACCGTCGACTAATATTTCCCCTTTGTCAGGGTCGTAAAAACGGGAAATAAGTTTTGCAATAGTCGACTTTCCAGCACCAGTTGGACCCACTAAAGCGAGAACTTCCCCAGATTGAACCATCAGACTCACATCTTTTAAGACGGGTTTATTAATTTCATAACTGAAGTCAATTGATTTCAATTCAACATGCCCAACAACTTTTGGCATCTTTACAGCTTCGTTTTTCTCAGGGACAGTAGGTGCAGTTGAAAGAAGTCCACGAAGTTTTTCGATTGAAGCACTACCTTGCTGGTACTGATTGTATAACTGAACGAGACTTTGAATTGGAGCAAAGAAAGAAGTAAGAAACAATATAAAAGCAGTTAATTCACCGATACTCAGATCGCCGTTGAGAACCATTCTTCCGCCAATGAGTAAAACTATTGCCTGAGTGACAATCCCTACTGCTTCCGTTCCAGGTCCAAAGATGGCCTGAGCTCGACCTGTGAAAACATTTGCTTCAAAATGGGCGACAGTTATCTCATCGTGTAGTTTCGACCGGTTTTTACGTTGGTTGAATGCGGTTATCACACGCATACCAGCAAGACTTTCTGAAAGATTTGAAAGAATTTCAGCAATTTTGTCTCGAACATTTAAATATCCGAAAATAGAAACCTTTCTAAACCAAAGAGTTAAAAGGATATTGATCGGAACCACCAAAAGAAGAGTGATAAACGCGAGATATGGATTAAGGACTATTAAATAAATCGTAATTACAAGCAATGTCACTATTTGAACCGCAAAATTTACTAATCCTTCCTGAAAAAGAACAGTTAAAGATTCGATATCACTAGTCATTCGAGTCATCAAGACACCAGCTTTTTCATTAGTAAAAAAGCTAAATGACTGCCTTTGTAAATGACTGAAAACCCGTATCCGTAACTTGTAAACAAGTTTTTCGCCTAGTCTTCCTGTGAAAGATGTTCGAGCGAAAGAAATTCCTGCGGATAGTGCTATTGAAATCACATAGCAAATGCAGGTTGCTATTAGGACTTGCGTATTTTTACTCGCGACACCATCGTCTATCGCAATTTGTGTTAACAGAGGTCCCAGATGCTGAAGTCCTGATTCAAGCACTACTAGAAGAAGGGCAAAACAGAGCATGAGACTGTGTGATGAAAGGAATGTCTTGAGTGTGAAAGGTGAACGGTCCCATTTGCTATGTGAAAAAGAAATCTGTGGATCAGGATGTTCAGGTTCCTTCTCTGTAACTTTTTCGATTCTTTCATGAAAGTCATCAGGCAACTCCGCGAAAGGTAGACCTGCTTCAGCATTTGCCTGAACTGAGGAAGGTCCAATCGAGAAACCTCCCATGCCGCCACCAAAACCCATTTTCTACTTAGCCTCCCGTGTCAGACCTGAAGACAATATTGACTCATATTCGGGCGAATTTTTTAAGAGGTATTCATGAGTTCCTTCGACTTTCACTTTTCCGGCTTCCATCAAAATGACCCTGTCAGCCAAACTGATTGTCGAGAGCCTGTGAGCTATAACTAACGTTGTTCGGTTTTGTAAAAGTTTTTTTAAGGAAGTGTGAATCAAGGATTCTGTTTCCACATCAATGGAACTGGTTGAGTCATCCAATACAAGGATCTTGGGGTTCGACAAAAGTGTTCTAGCCAGAACTACTCTTTGTCGTTGCCCTCCTGAAAGCGTGTAACCACGTTCACCCACAACTTCTTCGTATCCATTTTCAAGATGATTAATGAAATTATCTGCCTGAGCTGCTTTAGCGGCATCGATTATTTCACTCTCTTTTGCATCAGGTTTACCGAAGGCAATGTTGTTTCTGATTGAGTCGGAGAATAAAAACGGTTCATCAGGGATCACATTTATATGTGTTCTAAGATCTTCGAGCAATAAGTCTCTTATATCTGTGCCGTCCAAGAGAATAGATCCACCGCTTACGTCATAGAACCTAGGCAACAGTCGAGCAACGGTTGACTTTCCGCATCCGGTTCGTCCAACTAAAGCTATTGTTTCACCTGCCTTTATCTCAAGATTGAAGTCATCCAAAACAATGGGGTTTTCGTCATTTGGATAGGAAAATGAAACATTCCTGAAGCTGAGGTTGCCTGCAGGGGAGACAATTCTTTTCGCTGAAGGTTTATCTACCACGCCAGGTTCTTCATCAAGGATTTCAAAAATACGTAATGATGAAGCAGCGGCTCTTTGGGTCTGGAGTAGAACGAACCCTAACATTCTGAACGGAACAGAGATTATTATTACGTAACTACTAAAAGCTATAAGGGCACCAATACCGATTCTGTCATTTATAGAAAGCCAACCTCCATACATTAAAATTCCTGCCATACCTAAACGGGGAAGAGACTCTATTAAGGGGTTAAAACGTGCTCTTGCGTCAACGAGGGCAGTCGAAGACCAACGTAAACGTTGAGCCATTTGAGCCAG
>DBNM01000143.1:10423-11252 GCA_002299135.1 Candidatus Neomicrothrix sp. UBA672
AATTTGATTTGATCTTTCTCAGCTGCAAAAGATTTCACAATTCTCGACCCATTTATGTTTTCGTCAACGACCATCGCTAAATCAGCCATACGACCTTGAGTGACCCAAGAAAGTGGGAATACCCTGTCTCGCATTTTTTGAGCAAGAATATACACGAATGGCATGCAGGAAATAGTTACAAGGGTGAGAGGAATATGTATAGAAAGCATGAAAACGAAAGCTAATAGAAAACTGAAAATCGAAAGTATTGCTAAAGGACCAAAAGCTAAGAGTAGTTGAATGGAGCGAATATCTGAATTTGCTCTAGATATAACTTCGCCACTAGCTATCCGATCAAAAAAAGAAAACGAAAGTTTAGTCAGATGTTTAAAGATTAAGGATCTGAGCTGAGTTTCGATTCGATATGCGGTTTTAAAAAGTAGAAACCTGTAAGTGAATCTAAGGGCAAATGCGCATATCGCCATTATTAATAACCCCCATACATAAGAAGTAATTTTCCCCGTTCCATCTGTTAGAGCCTTGTCAATCGCCTCACGCATAACCATCGGAACTGATACCTGTATAGCGAGACCCGTAATGCCACAAAAAGCTGTTATCAGAAAGGCGTTTTTTTGCTCTTTAATGATGGGGTATAAACGCTTGAACCAACGTTTTGTTACATCTGGGTCTATGGAGGTGTCGGAAATAGTGAGCTTCTTTTTTTCTAACTCCAATTGAGCCGAGTAATTCATTGGTTCACAGTACATGATCAGCAGTGAAATGATTTGAGTATTGTAAGGTTCAAGCGTTTTATACCTCGCTAGAGTATAAGGACGATGTCAATCTGGTC
>DBNM01000079.1:0-2712 GCA_002299135.1 Candidatus Neomicrothrix sp. UBA672
AACAACGTGTTCATCAGAGATATTGGTTTCGTGAGTGGAACCTTCAATCACTATTACTACTTCACCCTTAGGTGGTGACTCATAATGCTGTGTTGCACTCTTTAATGAGCCTCGCCAAATCTCTTCGTGAAGTTTTGTCAACTCCCTTACAACAGCGACTAAGCGATCTTCCCCTAAATACTTTCGTAAATCTTTAAGTGTTTCTGAAAGGCGTTTCGGGGATTCAAATAGAATGATGGTTCTTTCTTCAACCGCTAGCTCTTTAAGGATTTCTTCTCTTTCTTTCCCTTTGCGTGGAATGAAACCTTCCATCACCCACCGCCTCATTGACATGCCGCTAACAACTAAAGCAGCCAATACCGATGATGCGCCGGGAATGACAGACACTTTGAAACCATTTTCTATAACCGTTCTTACCAATTCTTCGCCTGGGTCTGAAATACCTGGAGTTCCGGCATCGCTAACCAAAGCCACAATGGATCCATCTTTAATTTTTTCAACAATCTTCGATTTGTTTTTGAATTCCGTATGCTCGTCAACTCTGATCAATTTTTTATTCTCGATCCCTATGAGATTCAAAAGTTGACCTGTTCTTCTGGTGTCTTCACAAGCAATCAAATCTGCAGTTCCAAGAGTTTCTATTGCGCGTTTTGACAAGTCAGAGAGATTCCCTATAGGGGTGGATACCAAAAAAAGTACCCCTTCTTTAGCGTTAGACATTAAAACGAAATTCCATTACGTCACCGTCGCCTGGTTTGTATTCTTTACCTTCACTTCTTACAAGGCCTGCCTCTCTTGCTTTTAGCCACGAACCTTGTTCAAGCAATAGATGCCATCCAATTGTCTCAGCGCGAATAAACCCTTTCTGGAAATCGGTATGAATCCTGCCTGCACATTCCGGAGCATTTGAACCTTCCCTAAAAGTCCATGCTTTACTTTCCTTCTCTCCAGTTGTAAAAAATGTTCTCAAACCTAAGAGGTGGTAAGCCGAACGAACGAACCTTGCTAGGGCGCCTTCTCCCAACCCGAGAGCTTCTAGCATTTCCGCCTGTTCTTCTGGAGTCAGTAAAGCGGCTTCAGACTCAAGTTGAACACACATTCCTATGACCTCTTGACCAGGCAATTCTGCAATGACTGGTTCCAATATTTGTTTTGTTTCCTCTACTTGGTCTTCACCCAGATTTACAACAGCTAGTACCGGTTTGTCTGTTAATAAGAAAAATTCAGACAATAACTCTCTTTCTTCAAATGTTAAATCGCTTTTATAAATAGGGATTCCTTGATCAAGTTGTTCTGAAGCATGTTTTAAAGAGTCGAGAACTTGGCTAATCGATTGGTCTGCTTTCGCTGCCTTTTCCATTTTTGATAACTGTTTTTGCGTAGTTTCTAGATCTGCTAGTGCTAATTCCACCTCTACAATTCTCAAATGCTCTACTGGGTCTGTTGGTCCTGGCACGTCGCTGTCTGAAAATGCTCTGAGCACAAAAACAATTGCATCAACTTCCCTTATACCTGCGAGGAAACGATTCCCTAATCCTTCTCCTTTAGCTGCACCTTCTACGAGTCCACCAATATCAGTGAATTGAATGGTTGCCGGGATTATTTTTTTTGAATCGCTCATATCTCCTAAGAGACTTAGTCTGTCATCCGGGACACGCGCCACCCCTTCATTTGGATCCGTGGTAGCAAATGCGTAAGGTGCCGCCAAAGCACCGCCTCCTGCTAAGGCGTTGTAGAGCGAAGACTTACCGGCATTAGGTAAACCAACAAATCCAAATCTTTCCATTTCAAACCCTTAAAAATACAAAATCAGATAATTAGACTACGACAAGGATAAGGTCTCTGCGCCCTAATGAGGTAACCTGCCGTTATGTCGAAACGTACAAGTAAAAAGAAAACCAATGCAAGACGCAAAAAAGCCAATCATGGGCGCAAACCAAATATGGGTAGAAATAGCTAATTGAAAAATTTCTCGATCAATAAATTCTTTATCTGATGAGCAACTTACGCTTATTTCTTATGCCAATCCTGGCAGTAGCACTTGCGATTGCAACAGGTGCATTAATAATTGCTCTTTCAGGTTCTTCTCCGGTAGATGCTTATAAAGCTCTGATAGACGGATCATTGAGTGACTCAAAAAGTATTGGAAGAACTCTAGAAAAAGCTACGCCTTTAGTTATGGGGGGCCTTGCTGTAGCTTTTGCTTTCAAGGCTGGACTTTTCAACATCGGTGGTCAAGGTCAATTGGTTTTCGGAGCTTTAATTGCTGGTGCCGTTGGATATGGAGTTACCGGCCTCCCATGGATAATACATACACCACTTGCTCTTTTAGCTGGTGCAGTTGCTGGAGCTATGTGGGGAGCTATACCAGGAATTCTTAAAGCAAGCCGAGGTGCCCATGAGGTGATCACGACCATCATGTTGAATTTCGTTGCGCTGAACATGACCGACTGGCTTGCATCAAAGGTCTGGAGAGAAGAGGGTGTCATAGTTAGAACTCCTCACATCGAAAGTAGCGCCGAGATACCTAGATGGGGTGAACTGCCCGCTGGGTTCTTCTTAGCTGTAGTTGTTGCTTTCTTATGTTGGTATTTGTTGCGTAGCACGACTTTTGGATTTGAAATAAAATCAGTGGGACTGAATCCGAATGCTGCTAGTTACGCGGGTATCTCCGTTAAAAAGATTGTCATCATGACTATGGCAATTAGCGGT
>DBNM01000079.1:3127-6518 GCA_002299135.1 Candidatus Neomicrothrix sp. UBA672
GGTATTACTATCGCTCTTCTGGCTAGGACTCACCCCCTAGCAGTAATACCGGCAGCAGTGCTTATAGGAGCAATGGAGGCGGGAGGTTCAATGATGCAATTTAAAGCTGATGTCTCTCCAGAAATTACCGACATTATCCAAGCTTTAATTTTGATATTCGTTGCCACACCAATATTGGTTAGATGGTTTTTAAGCCAGAAAGAAACGAATGAACTTTCCGTTTCAACCACATGGGGTTCATAATGAGCGATAATCCACCAAAAGACATTAAACAATTCTTTTTTAATAAGAGATGGTGGATCATAACTACTGTACTTCTCGTGGTTTTCACACTTTGGACGTCAGAATTTCAGCAGGCAAATACGACCTCTGTCCTAGTTAGCACTCTTAGACACTCAACTCCCCTAGTGCTTGGTGCCATGTGCGGACTTTTATGTGAACGATCCGGTGTCATCAATATCGGAATTGAGGGACAAATGTTGATGTCCGCTTGGGGTGGTTTCATGGTCGCTTCAACATCGGGCAGCCTTCTACTCGGCGTCTTTGCAGGAATAGGAATAGGAATGATGATGGGAGGTGTTTTAGCTGGCATTTCAGTCGGTTTACGCGGTGATCAAATAATTGCTGGGACTGTAATAAATATCGCAGCACTTGGAATAACTAGCTTCTTTTTCTCTTTAGGGAGGACACTTCCTTCCGGAAAAGCTCAAGTTATTAAACTTGGACCTCTGGCAGACATACCGGTCGCCGGAAGAGTTTTATTTTCAAATAAACCGATCACTTATTTGACGCTTTTAATGGTCCCGACTCTTTGGTTTCTTCTTTTCCGGACTAAATGGGGACTACGCACCAGAGCTGTAGGTGAGCATCCCAGCGCGGCAGAGACCGTTGGAATATCTGTAATAGGAATGCGCTATTTGAATGTCATTATGGGTGGTGGTATTGCGGGTTTGGCGGGAGCTTACTTAAGCTTGGAAGCCGTTGGGTCCTTCGAACGAGTCATGACAAATGGAAAAGGCTTTGTTGCTTTGGCCGTAATGATTTTTGGTCGATGGAATCCTGTAGGTGCATGGGGAGCTGCTCTTCTATTTGGTTATGCAAGTGCCATTCAAACACAGTTCCAATTCAGAGACTGGCTAACAGATGACCCTCAATTTATTGGAATAATTCCTTTTATAGTAACAATAGTTGTTCTAGCCGGATTTGTAGGTAGAGCTAGACCACCTGCTTCTATCGGTCAACCTTATTCAAGGGAATAACAGAATGTCATCGAACACCCTCGCACTTGAAGCAACTGGCATTTCTAAGACTTTCGGAAGTGTCAAAGCTAACGACCAGATAAACCTTGAAATTCAAAAAGGAAGAATTCACGCTCTTCTTGGGGAAAACGGAGCTGGTAAAAGCACATTAGTTAATATTCTTTTCGGTCTTTATAAGGCAGATTCAGGGATAGTCAAAGTAGATGGTGAACCTGTCGATCTCGGACGCCCTAAAGATGCAATTGATCGTGGAATTGGCATGGTGCATCAACATTTCCAATTAGTACCTGTTCTTACCGTGGCGGAAAATATTGTCTTAGGAAATGAACCTTCCAATAAGGCCAATGTGATTAACATCGAGAATGCCAAGGAAAAAGTAAGAGAGTTGGCCGAGAAGTATCAACTCGAAGTGGATACTGAGGCGATAGTGGAAGACTTGCCAGTCGGCACCCAGCAGCGAGTTGAAATTCTTCGTTCTCTTTACAGGGACGCGGACATTTTAATTCTGGATGAACCCACTGCTGTTTTGACACCTCAAGAAACTGATCATCTTCTGCAAGTCTTGAAAAAACTCGCCTCTCAAGGTGTTGCAATAATCTTCATTACCCACAAGTTAAGAGAAGTCCTCGAGGTGGCCGATGAAGTCACAGTAATGCGTAATGGGCAAGTGGTTGGTTCTACTACACCTGCTGAAACAGATGAGTCCGGTCTTGCAGAAATGATGGTTGGTCGCAGCGTGGTACTTCGTGTGTCCAAAGAAACTGCATCACCTGCTGCGACAATACTTCAAGTTGTAAATCTTCGTGTCCAGGATGACAGAGGACTTATGGCGGTAAATGACCTATCTCTAGAAGTGAGATCAGGTGAAATTTTTGGCATAGCTGGCGTTGAAGGAAATGGACAAAGAGAACTTGTCGAAACTATTACTGGATTGAGAACTGCAGATACGGGGAGCATTCTTATTGGAGATACTTCAATAACAGAGTTTTCGCCACGGCAAATCAGTGAATTAGGTGTTGCACACATACCTGAAGATAGAGAGAAACATGGACTAATCGGGCCACATTCAGTAGCAGACAATTTGATTCTAAACAGGTACTACAAGTCTCCTTTTTCCAATCGTGGCATCCGGCAGCAAAAAGCAATTGCTGACTACGCAAAAGAAATGGTCGAGAAGTTCGATATACGCACACCCAGTATTGAAACACCTTCGAGTTCTTTGTCGGGTGGAAACAAGCAAAAAGCTATTGCGGCTAGAGAGTTCTCCCACAATGCGCAACTTTTAGTTGCTTCCCAACCCACTAGAGGTATCGATGTGGGAAGTATCGAGTTTGTTCATCAACAGTTAATTAGTCAAAGAGATCAGGGGTTGGCTGTACTTTTGGTTTCTGCAGAATTAGATGAGATTCTTAGCCTCTCAGATCGTATCGGTGTCATATATCGCGGCCAATTGATTGTTACTGCAAATGCTGCGGATCTTGATCGAAATAGAATCGGCAGAATTATGACAACTGGTTCAGATTCAAATTGAAAATATGAGCGTTGAAATAGATCTAAGTGGAAATGTCGCATTGGTAACCGGTGCTAACAGTCCAATAGGTTTAGCAATTGCTTCTGGACTGAAAGAGGCAGGGGCGGAACTCATTCTCGCTACCCACAATAACGATGACAATGTAAAGACGTTAACTGATTCTATTCCAGCAACAATTTTGAGTGCAGATCTTCGAAATCCACTTCAGATCGACAAACTAATTTCTGAAACATTAGAGGTAGGCAACCAGTTAGACATAATTGTCAATAATGCAGCACTTCAAAATGTTGAAAAACTCGTTGAGACAGATTCAGATAGTTGGGATGCTGTCTTAGAAACAAACCTCAGAAGTGTTCATCTTCTGATGCGTGCTGCAATACCAGCTTTAGAAAAAAGCGCCAACGCTTCAATTGTGAACATAGCTTCAATTGAAGGTCACCAACCGGCCAAAGGTCATTCTCATTATTCGACCAGTAAAGCTGGTTTGTTGATGTTGACTAAATCAGCTGCTCTGGAATACGCAGATTTTGACATCAGGGTAAATTCTGTTTCCCCAGGGCTGATTGATGATGGAAATCTAGAAGAACGTTGGCCTGAAGGA
>DBNM01000079.1:6902-7437 GCA_002299135.1 Candidatus Neomicrothrix sp. UBA672
GATGCTGTAATTTTTCTGTCGTCTCCTATGGCACGTTGGATAACTGGATCAGATTTAGTGGTAGATGGTGGCGTCTCTACTAATGCCACCTGGTAAATCAGTCGTCAGGGAAACTTCGAGTTAATTCATAAATTTTCTGCTCAATATCCGGCCAACCTTTAAGCAGTTCTTCTCTGTCTGCCAACTGAAACATTTCTTGTGAATAAGGAGGTGCCATCGTAGTTCCTAATAACGTCCACTCGCCTGTTGTTCTCGAACCTTGCCAAACTCCCGGTTCAACAATTATCTGTGGTCGCTGGCCGGAATCAAGATCCACACCCAGAACTGGTTCCTCAATCTTTCCAACAGAATCCAGCAAAAGCATCTGTGCGGGTGCACCTGCGTAGTAGTGATAGATCTCAGTTGCTTCCAACTTATGCATTGCAGAAAAATTATTTTTACTCAACAGATAATAAATGGCTGTGGAATTTTTATCTTTGAAAGTTTGCACCCACATGCCACCTTCTAAAGGTAAAGGTTCAAGATCAAGAATGTC
>DBNM01000087.1 GCA_002299135.1 Candidatus Neomicrothrix sp. UBA672
GTCCCCCGATGAGAAAAATAAAACAATTCTCCCGTTCAGGTAGACCTTTCGGTTTATTTTTGTCTGCCAGTGGGATGTTTATTGTTTCAACGGATTCTTTGTTCACACGTGTTGCTGAAATAGATGGTTGGACTATCGCTTTTTTTGTTGGTGTTTTTTCTGTTCCTTCAATGTCCGTAATTGTCTGGAAAACACTAGGTAAAAACTTAGTGTCAGAAATTAATAAATATAGATGGCCACTCTTCATCTCTTCAGCTCTGGCAGCTGTCGGAACTACTGCATTCATTCAAGCTGTAACGAGAACTGCAGTCGCAAACGTTGTAACCATTGTGGCCGGTGCTCCAATTTTTGCTGGTTTAATTGCCAAATTTGCTATAGGTGAAAAAACTTCCAAAAGAATCTGGCGAGCTATCAGCGGAACATTTTTTGGAATTCTAATAATTGTTTCGGGTTCTTTAGCCACTGGGGGCCTAGATGGAGATCTGATGGCTCTTCTGGCAATCTTGGTTTTTAGCACCAATCTTGTTATTTGGAGACATTTTAAAGAAATGTCTAGAACTCTCGTTGTTTTAATTGCACCCATGTTTATTATGCTTTTTACTTTTATTCCAGCTCAATTCGACGCACTAGATAAACGTGCTCTTTTATGTACTCTAGGAATGGGTTTGTTTGTTGGACCGATTGCACGATTATGCATGGTTTCCGCTACAAGACATGCTTCAGCTGCAGAAGTAAGCATGTTTACTCCGGTAGAAACTATTTTCGCTTCTCTTTGGGTATGGCTATGGTTTGAGGAAGTTCCTGAAATTACAACTTTTATCGGTGGATTTTTAGTTTTGACATCTGTTTTTTATGGAATTAGATCAAGTAAGTAAACTTTTTAGTAATACCTTGGAGTCTCTATGAACGAGTATAAAAAATCTGCTGCTGGCAATGCAGTAATCTCCGAGCTAAATAAATTAAAAGTTGACTATGAAATTATGCCTTGTGATCCAGACCTGGCTGACACAGTCAGCTTTTGTGAGAATTATGGAATTTCTCCTCAAGACTCGGCTAACGCGATTTTAGTTGTTGGTAAATCAAATCCAAAAATTTTCACTTTATGTCTTTTATTAGCGACACATAAACTTGACGTAAATGGTGCAGTACGTAAAAAGCTAGGAACAAAAAAAGCTTCTTTCGCTGGCGGCGAGGAAACCGAAAACATTACTGGGATGATAGTTGGTGGAGTTACACCTTTTGGTCTTCCCTCATCTCTACCTATCTGGGTAGATAAAGCAGTTATGGAAAGAACTTCGATAATTGTGGGAGGGGGAAGTCGTGATCAGAAAATAAAAATAAATCCAAATACTCTCCTAAATCTGACAAATTTAGAAGTCATCGAAAATTTGGCAAAATTACCTGAGCCTTCTTAGTTTTTAACCTTGTTCTGATAAATGCGCTGTCAATGCATCTCGGGCTGAACTTGCCGGTGCTTCTTGGAGCAATGTTCCAACAGTTCTACGTCTACCCATAGCAGTCAATAAGTCTGCAACTAAAGTATCGACGACATAAAGAAGATCCAAACGGGATCCTTCTGTTAACGGATCAGCCATTAGTCCATCTATAACAGGTCCACATTCAATTTCAGCCCTAACCATCTTTAAAGCTGCTTGTTCTAATTCATCTAACGCATCTAGTGCAAGTAGAAGATTTGTAGCTTCACTTTCAGAAATCATTTAATGAGATTTTGTACCAAAAAAGCCCTCAATACAGGGATACCTGAAAGTTTTACCTACTCATATTACGGTCTTTAAATGGAACTAAATGAATTACAGGACTTGATGGAAAATCTATATGGGCGAGAAGATAAAAATCGAGGTCTTCCCTCAACAGTCGCATGGTTATGTGAAGAAGTCGGTGAATTAGCTCAGGCTGTTAGAAAAGGATCGCGAGAAGAACAGTTACATGAATTAGCTGATGTTTTAGCTTGGTTGGCAAGTCTTGCTAACCAACTTGATCTATCCCTTGACATGGCTATGCAACGATATGTGGAAAATCCACCTTGAATAAATTTAAAGTTCTTTGAGTACAGACATGAGCTGGGGTAGTTCCATCCCCCTAGCTAAAATCTCATCCATCCCGCCGACGACACCCGTCAGGTTGCCGACTACTAAATGTTCAAGACCCGCTTTTGCATATCCCTCAAATTGTTGACCTAACTCATTTGAGTTTCCTACAAAAACTACTTTTTTGACCATCTCAAAAGGAATTGTTGGGGCTAAATCTCTTAGGTCATCTGCATTTAAATCATGGATGATTACATCTATAAAACCTTTTGAATCATTTCCTAAAGGATGCTCAAGACCATGCTCTTCCCAAATCTCACCCATCGCGAAAAGACCGAAAAGTTTTCCTAATGGTTCTTTTTCAAACATCTCTTCAGCCTTATCCATTGATTCGCAAAACAAAATGAAGGCCAAATAAGAAGCTTCCGGAACAGGTCTTCCAAATGAATTTGCATGCTCAGTTATAATTGAGAGCTTTTCTGCATACTCCTCAGGTGAAAACCACCATGCTGGGATCCAGCCGTCACCATACTGAGCGGTCAAACGTAACATTCTTGGACCGTGTCCTGCGATCCATACAGCTGGTTTACCTCTACCTTCAGCTTCTAAAGGTAAGCCCATTCGTCCTATTTTATTTTCTGGCATATGTCCATCATCAAGTAAAGAACGCAACTCGATAAGACATTCTTCAAAAATGCCTACGGGTTTTTCAAATGGATATCCGAAAGGAAGAAGACTTTCAGCTTCACCCGAACCTATTCCTAAAATAAAACCACCAGGAATTAAGTCATTAAGTGAAAGGGCCGTACGAGCCAGATCTGCTGCTCTCCGACGAGTTGAATCAGTTACTGAAATTCCATACGGTTTATCTGTCATTGTTGAAATTCGAGCTCCATAAACAAATGGATCATAAAAAGCATCCGGATCAGCTGCTAGCGCGGAAAGAGGTATCTCTGGCCACAAGGCTGGATGAAATACTCCTAGTAAATGATCTGGAGCCCAGTAAGAATCAGCTCCCATTTCCTCATAAATCGGAAGCATTTGTTCTGTACTTCCAAACGGAAATTGAGCGGGAAGTGTAATTCCGACTTTCATAGTTAACCTTTTCTTTCTTATCTCAGCGTTTTAATAATTCTTCTGCAATTTGAATTGCATTCAATGCAGCACCTTTACGAAGATTGTCACCAGATAGAAATAGGGCTAAACCATTTTCCACAGTTTCATCTTTTCTTATACGTCCAACAAGAGTTTCATCAATACCTGTGCAATCAATTGGTGTCGGAACATCGCATAAAGTGACACCAGAAGTATTGGAAAGTATTTCTGTGGCTTCCTCAGGAGAAATAGAATTTTCAAATTCAGCGTTTATTGCCAAAGAGTG
>DBNM01000171.1:0-4101 GCA_002299135.1 Candidatus Neomicrothrix sp. UBA672
CTGTCAAGAACAGCAACTACACCCTGAAAAAGCATTCCTAGAATGATCAGAGTGAGAATTGTTGACATCATGGAGAGGTACCCCTTTTATAGTTGTAACTCGACTCGCCTCACCGGACTAGTCGAACTGTCACTTGCTAAATTAGAAGAATCGAATAGTGCAGTGGGGGATCCTGTTCGAACTTTTTCTAATATTTTAAGATTTTCCACTTTTTCTGGTGGAAATGCACTACTATTGCGCGTTTATGCGAAAGATCAGCGGTTTTAAAGGGAAAATGTCTTCCAATATGGCTCTGAAATCTTTATTGGTAATGTGTTTTTTCCTGATTTTCGCATCTTTTTTGGCACCTGGCGTACTTGATATATGGGCTTCAACACAAAAAAATGATTTTCGTCGTGATTTGGCTAAGGAATGGTCAGATTCAGTAGGGGAAATAAGCAGAAACATCAAAATCAATGAGATACGAGAATTTTCAGAGCGCATAATCGAAGGTTCCCTAACAGAAGAGATGCTCGAACCCTTAGTGAAACCAGTTTCAACGATCAAAGTAGAAAGTTTTGCAGTAAACGAAGAAGTATTAGAAGAAAAAGACGAGGAGGTGAAGATAACTGAAGGAAAATCTACGCCATCGAGCATCGAAAATTCAACTTCACTACCACCTAGTTCGACAACTCTTTCTCCTGCAACAACTTCAGTGGCCACAACCACAACTTTCGTCATCTCAGAACCTTCTATAAAAGCTAAAAGGACAGGAACCGCCGAAGACCCATTGAGAATACTGGCCGTAGGCGATTCTCTTATGCTGGATCTGCAATACGGTCTGGAAAGAATTTTAGAACCAAGACCGGATGTGCATATTGAGGGCAGAGGTGCGCTTGGTTTTGGCTTTACAGTTCCCCACTGGGACTGGGAAGACGACGTAATACCTGATTACAACTTAATGGTCGGAAAAGTGCGACCAGATGTTGTTGTGGCGATGATTGGAGCTAACGAATTTCAGGGATATGCAATTGAAGGTGAAGATCTTGAACCGGGTTCCTTCCGATGGAGCGAGATTTTGACTGAACGAGCTCATGATGCAATATCTCACTGGATAGCAGGCGGTGCATATCTGTATTGGTGGACAACGCCGAAAATGTCCGACCCGTCCTACCTGACTGATGATTTGAACAGTATTTGGGATTCAGTAGTTGGTGACTGGTACCCAAAAGCTGAAATGGTCGACAGTATGAAAGTTTTAGGAGATGAAGAAGGAGAATTTCGCTGGAACATGAAAATGCTCGATGGTTCAATTATTCCTCTTCGTAAAGAACATGGAGTCCATTTTTTTGAAGTAGGAGCAGATGGGTTATCTAGGCAATTTGAAGAAATCTTGGAAAGAGACGGATGGATAAAAGACCTCATACCAGTTTCTTAATCTTCTTTTTTTAACCGTTCTTTTAGTAAAGAGACTTCTTCGAGGAGGATCCTTATACGATTCTCCATTCTTGAAAGTTCATACGAAAAGTGCATAGCTAATAGCAATAGGAAACCTATTGCTAAAAGGAGAAAAAGAGTTGGTTGATACCAAATTCCAAGTTTTTCAGCACTCCAATCAAGTATCTGGGGAACTGCAGAAATAACCGCTAGAGCTGTTCCAACTGTTAACCACAGGATTGAATATTTCGCCTTGAGAGCTTTAAGTCGAACCAGTCTTACGATTAAGAATAAAGCTCCTAAAGCAAGAACAGCTATTAAAATATGTGTTGATGAACTCATTGAGTCAATCCTTTTTCTTTTTGCGAGTACCTGCTAGAAGCACTATCAAAAGTCGTAAAAAGTAATAAATTAGGCGAAAGTTGCGGTTGGATGGTTGTCCAGCGGATCTTTCTCTCATTTGAACTGGAATTTCGGAGATTCTAAAACCATTTTTTGAAGCTATAAGTAGTGCTTCCACTGAATCCATATACTCAACCGGATATTCTTTAGCAAATAGTCTGATTACAGGTTTCCTAAAAGAGCGGAAACCAGAAGAGGTGTCAGTAAATTTCTGACCAGTAAATATTCTTATCAAAAGTCGCAGAAAACTCATCGCAGCTTTTCTGCTTTGACCAACTTCATAAGAGTGATCAGTGGAAAACCTGCTCCCGATTACCATGTCAGAGTGTTCGAGTTCGGAAAGTAGTGAGGATATTTGGGTTGGATCATGTTGTCCATCTGCGTCAAATTGATAGGCACGGTCAATTCCTATCTCGAGACAGTAACGAAAACCTAAGCGTAGAGCACCTCCGATTCCAAGATTGAACGGCATGGAAAGGCAGACGCAGTCAAACTTTTTAGCGATATCAGCAGTCCCATCCGTGGAACCGTCATCAACCACAACTATTAGATGTTCTGGGAAAAGCTCTTTAATTTCACTTATTACACTTGGAAGTGATTCCGCTTCGTTAAAAGCTGGAATAATGGCTGCAGTTTCCATAAGAAGAACAGTACCCGCGCTTGATCATTTTTCTTCAATACTAAAAAGCATCGAAGTCTAATAATTCAAATTCGCTAAGTTCGAAATTGCTTCTCACTTCAAAAAAATGGACTACTAAATCAAGAGGACTGGGCTGAAATTTTCTTGGAATTTTAAGTCCATTCATCTTGAAGTGAGGATTTTCGCCCCAATAAGTGACAAAAGGTGTTTTGTGATATCTGGCAACGCCTGACACAAAAGGTGCTATGGGGACAGGCACTTCATTCGGATTTACAGGAAATGTTTTGAGCAGAACAGCCATTTTGATTCCGCCGATAGAAATCTTTGTAGTCACGAGGAGGGCGGATTCAGATATGTGTAAATAGTAATCAGCCCCGGGTCTTGAAAGCCTCCAGTTCAAAAGTTCTGCGTTCCAGTGTGGAGAAAAACCGGAAGAGTTTGTAAAAGTTTCAAGATCAAAAACCCCTTCTGCAGTAAATCGTTTGAGCAGGTCGGGTTCCAGTCGAAAAGTTTCCAGTCCGATTTCTGATTTTGACAGTTTTAAAAGTCTAAAATCGAAAGAAGGTAGCTTTCTCCAACCCATTGCTTCGGTCATTCGGGGGGAAGATTGTGAATTGGCCACCCCGAGAATCCCATCTAAATTACCCTTGATTCCTGCCTCGTAGCTATTTTCGACAGTTTTGCGAAATAAACCTTTACCTCGGCTGTTAGGAGATACGGCCAAATCGACACCTACACCTAATATGATTTTCTCCCCTTGAGGGTTTTTGAGAATTTTTGGAATCAAAGCGTAGTTGCTTATTTGTTTATTTGCTTCAAGAAGATATCCAACGCAAGCAGAACCGGCAGGATTCTCGTGATATTGCCATTCCAAGTATTCAGTTGTTACAGGGGTTTTAGGTTTGAACACATAATTCAACAGCTCTGCAGTTAATAGAAGATCTAAGTTTTCCATTTTTTATTTCTCTGAAAGTAAACCATTAAACATGCACCTAAAAAGAGAAAGGAAAATCCAAGCACAAAACGGAAAGTGGCTCTGCTGGAGCAACTGACGGATTTATTTACTGTTGAATCTCCGATTTTCGGTTTCGGATGCACATAAACATCGTAAGAGGGAGAATCTTCAGTAAAAGTGCCAAAAATTGGACTTCTGCAGGAAGCTTCTGGAGTACTCTCGAACGCGAAAATTTCCCCACCGGGGAGAGGTCGTGAAAAAGGAATTAAAGCAATCCAAAGTCCAAGAATTATCAGAAGGGTTGCAGAAATGGGTAAAATTTTGTTTTTCTTCACAGCACGCTGATCCTATACGGTCGGTTAGCCTCAGCAAGTGTTTAGAAAATACTACAAAGGTTGTTTTATTGCATATATTTGTCTCTGCACTGCCTGTAGCTCTACAGAAACTTCTTTCGGGACTCCATCCAGGGAAGAATTAGTTGCATCAACTACAAGGGTGATTGTTCAGGAAAGTACCACTCAGGTAGTAACAATCCCGACGAAAACACCCACTACTGTTCCTCAGACATCATCTTCATTAGAAGAATCAACGCCGGTTTCATCCGTAGCAGTTGAGAAGGAAATAGCGGTAGAAACAACACTTGTTGCGGCTAAATCAGATAATGGTGAAACACCAGAAACAGAAGATT
>DBNM01000171.1:4125-5142 GCA_002299135.1 Candidatus Neomicrothrix sp. UBA672
TGTTTAGAAAATACTACAAAGGTTGCTTTATTGCATATATTTGCCTCTGCACTGCCTGTAGCTCTACAGAAACTTCTTTCGGGACTCCATCCAGGGAAGAAATAGTTACATCAACTACAAGGGTGATTCTCCAGGAAAGCACCACTCAGGTAGAAACAATCCCGACGAAAACACCTACTACTGTTCCCCAGACGTCCTCTTCATTAGAAGAATTAACGCCAGTTTCATCCGTAGCAGTTGAGAAGGAAATAGCGGTAGAAACAACACTTGTTGCGGCTAAGTCAGATAATGGTGAAACACCAGAAACAGAAGATTTAAGTTTGATCAGGGAAACTATTAGAACTCCAACTAAAAATGACCCTTTAAGTGTCGTGACTATTGGAGACAGTGTTTCCTACGATGCAGATCCCGGCATAAAAGCAGTTTTAGAGTCGACTGAAACGGTGAATGTAGAAAATAGATCATTTGGGGGAGTTGGTTTAACTCAAAAAGGATTTCAAAGCTATCTCGAGGAGTCTCTCCTAAGTGATCCTGAGGTTATGACAGTAATGGTAGGGGGATGGGATCTCGCCTTTGCTGAAGATAACCAAAAAGAGTATGAAAAAATTATAGAAAATTCGATAGAGGAAATTTTGAAAGTTTCTTCTCTGATTATCTGGATTGGAATGCCTCCGACTCCCGAAGCGGAAGGTTTAGAGGAGGGCCGACGTTTGGTCAATCAAATTTATAAAGAAATTTCTGATCGAAAAAGAGAAGTTGAATTCATAGATACAGATGAACTACTTGGGAATAAGGAAGGCACCTTTGTGCGTTTTTTAAACGCTTTTGATGGTGGGTCTTATCAGATACGCAAAGTTCGTGATGGCAAAGATGATGGACACCTATGTCCTTTTGGCGCTGCTCTGATAGGTGGCTCTGTTTTTGAAAAAATTAAAGAAAGTTTCCCGCTCATTCAGAAAGAAGTTGACTGGTGGTTAGGAGAGTGGACTAATGATCAACGTTACGATGATCCACCAG
>DBNM01000171.1:5515-11063 GCA_002299135.1 Candidatus Neomicrothrix sp. UBA672
AATTTCTTCACCAATATATCAATAGAAAATGCTGCAAGAATAACTAATGACGCTTCCGCTGCAGTGCGATAGCGGGTATTCCCAAAAGCCAACGCAGCGGTAAGTGTGACAATCGGAATCCAGGCAGAAGTTATATAGATAGTCTCTCGCCGTTTTTTCCATAATTTAAAAATGGCCATTAGAGAAAGAGGTAATAAAAGCAAGTATTGACCAAAACCTATTAAGGAAATAGCAAAAGAGCGACGATCAGCAAGCACATCGAGGCGGAGTTGTTCAATGGGCTTGTAAGCACCCCACATCCGGCCGATGCGTGCAGGAGCAACAACTGTTATGAACCTTTTTTTATTTTCAGAAATGTAATCAAATGCTCGTTCACGAACAACAATGTCTCGTTGTGATTCGTCAAGCAGTTCACCATTTTCACCATATGGAGGTGGTTCACCGCACTTAAGTTCCCAGTACCCAAGGTTTTGTCCATAGTAGGTGGAATCGCAATTGGCCTGAACTAGAACTGTGCCTGCACCATCAGATAGAAAAACGTTTTCTTCAAAGGAGTAAAGATTTCGAATCACCCACGGGGAAATTACAATTAGTGCCGCTAATCCGATAGAGAGGTACTGCAGTATTTTTCTACGCCATGAAATCTTTTTATTAAATAGAATTACTGCACCCACCAGGGGAAGGTAGATGAGCAGTTCAGCACGACATAGAGCCGCTAAACCACCAACACACCCAAAAATTAAAGCGTTTTTCATGTTCTGGTTTTCAGCCAGAACTAGCGCGGCGAGAATGCTTGCCATCGCCCCAGTTATTGCACACGTTTCTGCCATAAGCAGTCCTTCATTAATCCAAATGAATGCATAAGTAGCAGTGAGCGATGCGGTTATTAAACCAAGTTGCTCCGAACCGACTTTTTTTCCGATTAAACCAGCGAGAATTATTGAAGGTATCCCTAAGAAAATTGAGAATATTTGCTGCTGAAAAACGGTTGTAAAACCTAGAAAAGAACCGATTGAGAGTAGCAAGGTCCACATCGGCGGATGTCCGGCAGTCGGTTCTATGTGGCCGATCGGGGTGATTACTTCGATTAGTTTTCCTTCAATGGGCACTGAATCAATCGCTCCAAAGAGGTATCGAAAAGGTTCTGTAAAGCCAAGACCATCCGCAAAAATATTTGCAGTTAAATGGTAGGAGGAAGCGTCACCGCTCAATTGGTTGTCAGCAGCTATGAGAAAAAAATATAGAAGGCGTATAAAAAATCCTAAAAGGCAAATAAGTAATAAAACTTTATTAAAACCTAGTTTTTTAATCACACCAGATTTTTCTTTGCTTTCCATGGCAGTTTTCATTATCAGGTTAACTTTTCCCATGGCATGGAGATTCCGGATCAACTATTTGAAGTTGAGATAGATCGATCGTCGACGCTATGTCACCAAGGGACTGTGATGAAGTCTCCTTGAGGAAGTCCCGCATTTTATTTTCCATTCCTTTTCTACCTATCCACGCGATTCGACTTGTGGCACGTCCGACGTTCTCTAATTGGTAGTACTTCTCTTCCGGGTCGAACTCCCAAGGATGACAGTAGGTCCATAGAACCTCTTTATTTGAAGATTTACGTATACCGATTTTTCTAATGACCGATGGGAAGAGTCGAAAGTAAGCTCCTCCAAGGTAAGGAATGCTAAAGCCTAAAATGTTCGTCACGGGGCAGGGGAACTCAATTACTGAGTTCAACCACCTGAATGGTTGTTTCGGCAAACCGTTCCATCCGTAAAGAGGATTCTTAGCGGGCAGTACACTTGACGAGTAGGTGAAGCCGATTCTCTGCATAATGGGAACGGCCCAGCGAGTTTCGCGCGTAAGGGACATTGTCGGTGCCCTGTAACCATTCACCTGTTGGCCCGAAATGTCTTCAAGTGACCGCTTTGCTTCACCTAACTCTCGTTCAAAGTCATCTGGGTTTAGCAGTTGCAATGGTATGTGTTTATGGGAGTGTAGACCGATTTCATGTCCAGCTTTTACAGCTTTTTTGATTGTCTCTGGATGCTTTCTGGCCACATCACCTACGACAAAAATTGTTGCTCGAATCTTCATTTCAGCAAAGAGATCTAAAACTTTTTCTGTCATCAGTTTTGAGCGGTCTTCGAAATTATCTGAAGGTCGAAGATCTTCAACATCTAGAGTGACTGAAATATTTTTTAGCATTTTTCTACTTCTGGCACAGAAATGGATATCTGGTTCTTCTTTGTAGGAAAGTTTCTGAGCTTTTCGAAGAAAAACTGTATCCCAAAGGAAGAGAGAATTATTATTGAGATTTCAGCTGAAACACGGTATCTGGTGGTTCCCATGCTTATTGCGGCGAGCAGAGTAGTGATTATGGGGATCGTCAAAATTGGCAATAATGGTTTCTTTCTATCCTTGAGTTTGACCAGACCAAAGATTGATAAAGGGATTAGAGAATAGTATTGGAAAAGCCCTATGAGTGAAAGGCTAAAATTCCTTCCCTCAACAAGTTTGTCGGCACGCAACTGTTCCAAAGGTGAATAAAATCCCCATAAACGAGCTACACGTTTTGGGATTACGTGCCCAAAAAGACGACCTTTATGTTCAGTGGCATATTCGATACCTCGTGATCGGTATTCCTTATCACGGACAGATTCGTCTGTAGGTTCACCATCTTTTCCTACAGGTTGAGGTAGACCACACAAATATTCCCAGTATCCCTGCTTGTCTCCGAAATAGGTGGCTTCACAGTTTGTCTGCGCCAATAAAATCCCTGAACCATTGGAGAGGACTACTGGTTCTTCAAATTGGATTAGATTCCTGGCGACCCAAGGCGCCAATACTGAAGCAACGATAATTCCTACAAGAAAATACTTAGTTAATCGTTTTTTTAGTGTCTGATTTGAATTGCGCAGAATAGGTAATGCCAAAAAAGGGATAACGATTATAAGTTCAGCTCTTGTAAGAACTGCCAATCCTCCCACTACACCGAATGCTATGAGCAGGCAAAGTGAGTTTTTGTTGTAAAGACGAGCTGAGAGTCCGACTGCTATTGCCACTATTGGTATTACGAGAGTTTCTGACATTAAGAGTCCGTCATTTAGCCATAGAAATGCGTATATTGAGGCAATCCCGGCAGCGATCAACCCACTTTTCTCGCTGATTATTTCACGTGCAGCCCATCCAATAGCAAAAACACCTAGTGAACCTATTAATGCAGAGAAAATTTGTTGAATTAAAATACTGTCTAAGCCAACTAAGACTGGGAAAGCCAGAAGGATCACCCAAAGAGGCGGATGGCCGGCCGTCGGTTCGGTATGCCCTACCGGCAGACTCTGATTAGTGGTTTCAGTCAAGTGTGAAGGGTCTTCAATAAAAAGCAGTTCTTGAGCGCCTCCGAATAAGTATCTATAAGGTTCAACAAAGCCGAGACCATCAACAAGTAAGCGTGATGCGTGGTGGTAGTAAAATGCATCCCCATTTAATGGGTCACCTTTTTCGACGAAAATCACGTACAAAAGTCTCACAAGAAAAGCGAACAAAGAGATAAGAATCAGCTTGAAGCGAAATGATTTTCCTTGAAAGTTCAGGGGGTTGATCGGAAGATCACCTAGCAGCGAACTTGCTGTAGCCATTACTTAGATGGAGCCTTCAAGTTTTAGTAACTTCTTCGTGGTAATCCTGCTCAACGTTTACAGACCAAATATCGTGGTCAGATCCAAGGATGTTTTCAACACTTAAAATAGCCGTAAGCATTGAATGGTCTTGATTGTTGTAGCGGTGCATACCGTTCCTGCCGACTGGAAAGACATTTCCCGCATTTTGATTCAACCACGTTTTAATGATTTCAACATTTTCGAAATAGTTCTTGTCATACATAGGGTAAGCCTTCGGCATTCTCACTACGTATGACTGTTCTACGCTTTCGGGATTCAATAGTCCTAGAATTTTCATCTCTGACTTCCCAAGGCTTATTAGGTCACCGTCAGGAGTATTCCAAATATCGTCACCTTCGGTCACGAAGTACTCAAGGCCAAGACAAGTTTTTCCATCCTTGACTAAATACGGTGACCACCTTCCAAAGTTTTGAACCCGACCTACTTTTACATCTGCTGAATGGATGTAAATCCAATTGTCGGGGAAACCTTCATTTTCCGGAACCACCAGTGCAACGGTGATGTGTTCGCGAAAAGTCAGAGAAAGTGCGGCTTCTCTAACTTTCTCAGGAGCCGGCGGATCCATGGCAAGAAGAAGTTTAGAAATTGGCATTGAAGAAATGATGTGAGAACTTTTAAAAGTTTCCGACCCGTTTAAACTTTCCGTGATTACCTCATTTGCGATCCCGTTTGAATGTTTGATCGAAGTCACAGGATTTTGGAAAATGACCTTACTGCCTTGATTGCTTATCAGTTCATGACACTTTTCCCACATCATGCCTGGTCCAAATTTAGGATATTCAAACTCTTCAATTAGACTTGTGATTTCTTTCTGGTTCCTTCTTGGCAATATTGAATTTAAAACCGCTTTAAAAAGGGATAGGTTTTTTATGCGTTGTGCCGCCCAGTCGGCTTGTATCTCACTTGCGTCAACACCCCAAACTTTTTCAGTGTAAGTCTTAAAAAACATTCTGTAGAGCCGCCAACCGAACCTACTTACCGTCCAACCTTCAAAAGTGCTTATGTCTGAAGGCTTTTTAATTCTTACCCAGAGGTAGGACAGAACACATAGGAAAGATTCTAAAAGACCAAGATTTTTCAGCGCATTACTAGCTTTAAGTGGATAATCGTAGAACTTCCCCTTGTAGAAAATACGACTCATTCGTGGCCTTAATAGAAAATCTCCTTCATCAAGGATTTCGTGCCACAGGTCAGAAACCATAGGTACTTTTGTGAAGAATCGGTGACCACCTATATCGAAACGCCAACCATCTCGCACCTCGGTGCGACTAATGCCACCAACAACAGAATCAGCTTCCAGCACCGTGCTTTCTATGCCGGATTTTCCGAGATGGTATGCCGCGGTAAGCCCTGCTGGTCCAGCTCCGATAATAATTGCTTCAATGTTTTCATTGTTGTTAATAGTCACTAATACGGATCATAGGAGCCTAAATGGGGTAGTGAGTAAAATAGGTGAAAAATTACTTCTCTTCGCCTGAGATATTTGTCTAACTCATGTACGGATACGATTTAATTGTGACTGAAAAACTTGATCTACAACAAAGCATGCTTTGGGTGGTCGCCGTGATGGGAATTCTATTCGGCGCTATTTTTAACTTCTTACCGATGACCCCTCTTTGGCTAGATGAAGCTCAATCAGCTTCTATAGCAGGAGAGGGTTTTTCTTCTCTTTTTGATGCTCTTCGACACGATGGACACCCTCCCCTTTATTACTTTCTTCTAGGAATTTGGGCTGATTTATTCGGCAATTCAGACTTTGCCTTAAGAGCTTTTTCCGGTTTTCTAGGTTGCTTGGTCATATTTATGACTTGGTTCACCTTCCGAATGCATATGGGTAAGAGAGAATCACTAATAGCCGCTTCATTAAT
>DBNM01000091.1 GCA_002299135.1 Candidatus Neomicrothrix sp. UBA672
TGATAGGCCGGAGGTGTAAGCACGGCAACGTGTTCAGCCGACCGGTACTAATCGGCCGAGGGCTTGGTACTTACTTATCGCATATGTTTTGCTCGTGTTCGCTATGGAGATCTTAAGGATTTCTGTTTTATATTTGACAATTTAGATTTTGCTTGGCCAAAGGATTGGTCGAGCATCAAGGTTTCCGGTGGTTATAGCGGTGGGGTCACACCCGTTTCCATTCCGAACACGGAAGTTAAGCCCACCAGCGCCGATGGTACTTGGGACGTGGGTCCCTGGGAGAGTAGGACGCTGCCGGATTACTAACGCTGAGGGCGGGGCTGAAAAGTCCCGCCCTGTGCGCGTCTTTAGCATCTACAGGGGTATGGTTTCCCCATGGAAAAGCCAAAAGGTAATCGTCGAAATGACAAACCCACTGGGGATAGACCTTCTGGTAACAAACGTAGAAATGAAAGACGTAATTCGCACTCAGATCGAAATAAAAGAAGTAATCCTAAACCTGAGAATGTTCGAAAAGATTGG
The DNA here is from genome assembly GCA_002299135.1 of Candidatus Neomicrothrix sp. UBA672. Lineage (GTDB taxonomy): Bacteria > Actinomycetota > Acidimicrobiia > Acidimicrobiales > MedAcidi-G1 > MedAcidi-G1. Next base: position 523 of record DBNM01000091.1, read on the forward strand.
GGAAGCGTAACAAGACACGGAGCTGGAAAACTTACGCGAGAAGAATCAGAAGATAGAGAAGAACGAAACAAAAGAACCGCAACGAGAATCCCTGAGGATGAAATACCTGCCAGAGAATCTTCTGATCGTCTCAGAAGCGAGGCCACTGAAGCAATTTCTAGAGCCAAAGGAAGAAAGAAGAATACTCGCAGAGAAACTGTAAAAAAGCGCATTCCAACTCCCAACACTCCTCATCAATTACCAGATGCTGGGAAATTGTTAAGAAAATTACTCGGAGAGAAAAGAGGAGCACGTGCGGCTTCACTATTAGGTCACGCTGCTAGAGAGTTTGAAGACGAAAAATTTGTTGAAGCTCAAAAAATCTTGAACTCGTTAGATGAAAAGTCCCTTCAAGTGGCAGAAGTAGTTGAATTATCTGGATTGATTAATTACCGCTTAGGCAAGTGGTCCATTGCATCAGAATTTTTAGAGTCTTTTCGGACAATAACGGGAAGTACAGAACAGCATCCAGTCTTGGCGGATTGTTACAGAGCGCAAAGCAACTGGACAGAAGTCGAGATTCTTTGGGATGAACTCAGACAAGCTTCCCCTAACGCGGCACTTGTGACAGAAGGCCGGTTGGTGATGGCGGGATCTTTAGATGATCAAGGTAGAACTTCAGATGCAGTTCGAATTCTCGAAAAAGGGTGGAAGGTGCCCAGGCACCCTAAAGAACACCATTTACGACGCGCTTACGCTTTAGGAGACTTGTACGAAAGGTCAGGTGCTTTACCGAGAGCAAGGGAGTTGTTTACTTGGATCAGAAAACATTCTCCTAAATTTGCGGATGTCAACGAACGCGTTAGAGACTTAAGTTAATTTACTTAAAGTAAAAAAAAGTTCATCTGTCAGCTCCAAAGCGCCTAAGGTTGAACTGTGACATCAGACTTCTAATACTTGAGAGGAGTTACAGAATGGATGTTCAAAAAATTCTTGGTGATGAAGCTAGTTACTTATTGGAACACACCGCAGAAGCGATACCCGCAAAACTTCTTACTACACCAGGGCCTGATTTCGTAACAGAAATCTTTAGTGAAACTGATCGGAGTCCTCAAGTAATGAGGAATTATCAATCGCTTTTGAATCACGGCCGCCTGGCAGGTACGGGGTATGTTTCGATACTTCCAGTTGATCAAGGTATAGAGCATTCAGCTGCAGCTTCTTTTGCTCCAAACCCAGATTATTTCAACCCGAAGAATATAGTCGAATTAGCTATTGAAGGGGGTTGTAATGCTGTAGCAACCACCTTTGGAGTTTTAGGTGCTGTTTCAAGAAAGTATGCACATCGAATCCCATTTATCGTGAAGTTGAACCACAACGAACTTTTGACATTTCCAAATAAGTTCGATCAGGTTATGTATGGAACGGTGGAGCAAGCCTATGAACTCGGAGCTGCAGGAGTGGGTGCAACAATATATTTCGGTTCTGAAGAATCAACCCGACAAATTGTTGAAGTAAGTGAAGCTTTCTCTCTAGCTCACCAGTTAGGAATGTTTACTGTTCTCTGGTGTTATCTGAGGAATCCTGATTTCAATAAAGATGGTATTGATTATCACACAGCAGCTGACTTAACTGGACAAGCTAATCATATTGGCGTGACAATTGAAGCTGATGTAATCAAGCAGAAACTCCCCGAGGTAAACGGGGGATTCAACGCTATGGAAGGTTACGGAAAAACTCACCCACTTGTTTATGAAGAACTTACAACAGATCATCCAATAGATTTATGTAGATGGCAGGTAGCTAATTGTTACATGGGAAGAGTGGGGCTTATCAACAGCGGTGGAGCCTCCTCAGGTGCAGGCGACCTGCAGGAAGCCGTGAAAACTGCTGTGATAAATAAACGTGCTGGAGGGATGGGGCTAATAAGCGGAAGAAAGTCATTTCAACGCCCGATGGGCGAAGGTGTGGAACTCCTTAATGCGATTCAAGATGTTTATCTTGATGACTCTGTCTCTATCGCTTGATTTTAAAAAAATCAATGCGTCTCATAGTTCTTTTTCATGTATAAATTGGTTGTCGTGTTTGGAGAGATCTTTCTAAATGGTCATAGCTAATTTCCTTGTGATTGGTTAGTCTGCAGGTAGTGACAATGAGTCTTCTCTTCTTAAAAATTAAGGAAAATAAGTGACCACATTTTCAATTTTGGATGTCGAGATTCAAGAGATAGAAGGTGGTAAAACCCTTTTCGGGGATTCTCTGACGACATTCCCAATGGCAATGGTAATTCTTGATCCATACACGCTCGAAAGTTCTTGGATATTAGACACGGCCGATCGGGTTCTCAGCCATTTCCAAGGAGCAGATGTAAGGGTAGCTTTTGTTGTTGCGGGTTCTGACCCTGAAGGGGCAGCTAGTTTCTTAGGGCCGTTATCGGAAAGAATTCTTACTTTCGTTGATAAAGACAAGAAATTAGTGAAAGAGCTTTCGATCAAGTCATTGCCTTCGTTTGCTGTTGTTCGTCAAGATGGATCAGTGCTTGGTTCAGCTGAAGGTTGGAATCCGAATGATTGGAGAGACCTGGCTGGAAGTCTGGCTGAGATGACAAGTTGGTCACGTCCAGAGATACCTTCAGGAGATGATCCAGCTGCGTATAAAGGAACTCCCGCACGTGGTACTGTTAATCAAGTGATCCCAGCTGATGTAGAACTAGTTGAAAAAGTCATCATAAGATTTGCTGGCGACTCCGGTGACGGAATGCAATTGACCGGAGACAGATTCACAAATGCAAGCGCCTTAGCAGGTAATGATCTTGCTACCCTTCCAGAGTTTCCAGCTGAGATCCGAGCTCCTGCTGGAACATTAGCCGGAGTTTCAGCTTTCCAAGTTCAAATTTCTGACCATGACATCACCACGCCTGGGGATGCTCCAGCTGTTCTTGTCGCTATGAATCCCGCAGCTTTAAAATCTGACCTTCACCTGTTAGTAAATGGTGGAACGGTGATTGTTAACGAAGACACATTTGAAGAGAGAAACCTTGAAAAGGCTGGATATAGCTACAACCCGCTTAAAGAAGGAGAGGAACTCGATGGCTATCGAGTCATCAAAGTTCCAATGACTAATTTAACAAAGGAGGTCTGCAAAGATCTTGGAGTAAAGCCAAGAGACGCGGATCGCTCGAAGAATTTTTTCGCTTTAGGTCTAGTTTCATGGATGTACAGTCGACCTGTTGAACCAACTCTTGAATGGATTGATGAAAAATTCGCTGGAAAAGATTTGGTGATTTCAGCAAATAAAGCGGCTTTCAAAGCCGGACACGCTTTTGGAGAAACGGCTGAGTTGGGTGACCAGAGGGTAGCTATTAAAGCTGCGCCTCTTCCATCGGGAACGTATACAAGTATTACTGGTGGTACCGCTCTGTCATGGGGACTGATAGCAGCCAGCCACCTTTCTAAGCGTCCTTTATTCCTAGGGACTTATCCTATTACCCCCGCTTCCGACATTCTCCACGAGTTAGTCCGTCACAAACGACACGGAGTTATGACGTTTCAGGCAGAAGATGAGATAGCAGCTATAGGATCAGCACTTGGAGCTTCTTATGGAGGACACCTAGGAGTAACCACTACTAGCGGTCCAGGTGTTGCTCTCAAGTCCGAAACACTGGGTCTGGCGGTTTCTCTCGAATTGCCTCTTGTCTTAGTAGATGTCCAGCGCGGAGGTCCATCCACAGGATTGCCAACAAAAACTGAAGCTTCAGATTTACTTCTAGCAATGTATGGGAGGCACGGAGAGGCTCCGCTTCCAATTGTTTCAGCCAGTACCCCTGCAGATTGTTTCGACGTAGCTATAGAAGCAGCCAGAATAGCTTTAACCCACCGAACCCCTGTCATTCTCCTTACTGATGGCTATTTAGCTAATAGTTCAGAACCGTGGCTTCTACCAGATCCCTCTTCTTTACCAGAAATACCTGTTGAATTTGCTACAGAATTTAATCAAACGAATGAGGATGGAGATGGGATCTTTTGGCCTTACCAGAGGAATGAAGACCTTGCTCGTGATTGGGCTTTGCCAGGGACACCAGAACTTATGCACAGAATTGGTGGGATTGAAAAAGAAGATGGTTCTGGAAACATAAGCTACGATCCGGAAAATCATGGATACATGGTTGACCTAAGACAGGAAAGAATTCAAAAAGTCAAGGTACCCGACCTTGAGGTTGATGGAGATCAAGATTTCGAACTTTTAGTAGTCGGTTGGGGTTCAACATGGGGTGCAATTAAAGGTGCTGTGAGTCGAGCTTGTAAAGATGGCTACAAGATCGGACATGTGCATTTGAGGCATCTGAATCCATTACCAAACAATCTTGGTGACCTTTTAAGCAAAGCAAACAAAGTTTTAGTACCTGAGATGAATCTTGGGCAATTAAGTAAAATAATTAGAGCAGAGTACTTAGTTGATGCAAAATCTATTACAAAAGTAAAGGGTGTGCCCTTTACCGCTGGGGAACTTGATCACGTACTTCGGGAGGCTTTAGATGACTGATACACAAACCAATTCCAACTCAACCACAAAAGCCGATTGGACAAGTGACCAAGAGGTTAGATGGTGTCCAGGATGTGGTGATTATTCGATTTTGACTGCTCTGCAAATGTTAATGCCTGAACTGGATGCAGACCGAGAAAAGACTGTTTTCATCTCTGGTATAGGTTGTGCCGCTCGCTTCCCTTATTACATGAACACTTATGGAATGCACAGCATTCATGGAAGAGCGCCTGCTATAGCAACAGGCTTGGCTTTGGCGAGACCAGATCTTGATGTTTGGGTAGTAGGCGGTGATGGAGACATGCTTTCTATTGGCGGCAATCATCTTGTGCATGCGTTAAGAAGAAATATCAACATAAATATTTTGCTTTTTAATAATCAGATTTATGGACTCACAAAAGGCCAATTCTCTCCGACCAGTGAAGTGGGCAAGGTGACGAAGTCCTCTCCGATCGGATTGATTGCTAAACCACTCAATCCTTTAAGTGTGGCTATAGGTTCTGAGGCTACTTTCGTCGCAAGAACCCATGACATGGACAGAGCCCATATGCAGGGCATGTTTAGACGAGCATATGAACATCCAGGAGCCTCATTCGTTGAAGTGTTGCAGAATTGCAATGTGTTCAATGACGGAGCGTTCGATGCAATAACTAAAAAAGACGTACGTGAAGATATGTTGATCGACTTACACCATGGAGAACCTATTCTTTTCGGAGCTGAAAAACAGTTCGGTGTTGTAGCAAGTGATGGCGAAGTTTCCATCGCCAATGTTGATGAAGTTGGTTCTGATTCGATTTTGGTTCACGATGAAAGCAGGGAAGACCCTTCAAGAGCTTTTGCATTATCTCGTCTCAGCGAAACACCTTATACACCAACGCCAATGGGAGTATTCCGTGCAGTTGAACGAGATGAATATAGCGTCTCTCTTAAAGGCCAGATAGATGGAGTCGTAGAAAACCAGGGCTCGGCTGGCCTTGATGAACTGTTACATTCACTTCCCACTTGGGAGGTCTGAGTCCCTAAAAAAAGGGATTTAAGTATGACTTGGGCTCTTGATCTAGACGGAGTTGTTTGGCTTGGAGACAAAGTTATTCCAGGAGTCGGGGAATCTATAACACGCCTAAGAGAAGAAGGCGAACAAGTTTTTTTTGTTACCAATAATTCCGGTAGAACTGTATCTGAGGTAGAGGAAAAGCTTAATTCATTCAATATTGAGCCTGATGGAGGTGTGATCACCTCAGCGATGGCAATGGCCACTTTGTTAAGCCCAGATGAGACAGTTCTGACTCTTTGTGGAAGAGGCGCCATAGAGGAGATGGAAAAAGTAGGTGTAAGAACCGTAAAAGAAGGTAAAGCTGATTCAGTCGTAGTTGGATTTCACGAAGACTTTGATTATTGGAAGCTAACTTCAGCCTTGCAGGCAGTTGATGCAGGAGCACGTCTACTTGCCACCAATGATGATCTTACTTACCCTTCACATGACGGGATAAGGCCTGGCGCCGGATCCATTCTCGCATCTTTAGTTGCAGCCACAGGAGCAGTTCCATTAATAGCAGGGAAACCTTACAAACCCATGTGTGACTTACTGAATAAATTAAGCGGAGGAAGTGGAATAATGGTCGGAGACCGACCTGATACTGATGGAAGGTTTGCTAAAAATATGGGCTGGGAGTTTGGGCTAGTTTTGAGCGGGGTGACTAAAGAGTCAGATCTCCCTGTTGATCCACCTCACGACCAATTAGCCAATGATTTATCCGACATGGTTGAACAAATTTTTTCCTAATGGCACGTCGGCGGCTAGATCTTGAAATGGTGAGACGAGGTTTGGTTGAGTCACGAGAAATTGCACAGTCGCTTATTAAGTCAGGAAAGGTGCTTGTTTCAGGATCATCAGCTTTAAAGCCATCGAGACTCGTCGAAGCAAGTCAACCATTGCAGGTAATTGACCCTCCGCCTAAGTATGTGAGTAGAGCGGGTAGAAAATTAGAAGCTGCTCTAGAAACTTTCGAAGTTGAAGTTAATTCAAGCAGGTGTATCGATATAGGAGCAAGCACAGGTGGATTTACAGATTGCCTATTACAAAACGGAGCTGAGTCAGTTTTAGCTGTCGATGTTGGTCGAGCTCAGATCCATGAACGTCTAGTCGCTAATCAAAGAGTAGAAGTTCTTGAACAGACTGATGTCAGGGCACTCGTACCAGAAGAAGTAGGTGCCCCTTTCAAAGTGTTGACAGCCGATTTGGCTTTCATCTCACTACGTACAGTGATGGGAAATCTTTTTCCTTTAGTTAAAAAGGGAAGCGACATGTTGCTTTTAGTTAAACCGCAGTTTGAAGCAGGTAAAAAAGCGGTTGATGCAGGTAGAGGAGTAATTCGCGACCCTGAAATATGGGAAGAAGTTCTTAAGAATGTGCAGGGTTCAGTTAATGCCCATGATGGTGCCATAATGAAATGTATGCCATCACCAATTAAAGGCTCAGAAGGTAACGTTGAATTCTTCTTGCATGTCATGCCAGAAGTGAAACAAAGGCAACTCGAGATCTCAAAAGTGGTTTCCTTAGCTATTGAACAGGGAGAAGATTGATGGCAGAAATCGGACTTTACGTTCATGAATTTCGACCTGAAGCTATATCAAATTCAGTTGAGCTGACTGAACTACTTCAGAAAAAAGGGCACAACGTAAGAAAGTCAAGCGATCTGAAAGAAAATCCTTCAGGATTCGTTGATGATCTTGACCTTCTTGTGAGCATGGGAGGAGATGGCTCTATCCTCAGAGCAATAAATCTTCTAGACGGTCAACCCACCCCTGTACTAGGAATAAATTTTGGCCAACTGGGATACCTGACAGCTGCAGAGCCTTCAGAGGCTTTTGATGCAGTAATTAGAACTCTTGAAGGTAATTACGATATTGAAGAGAGGATGATGCTCAAGGTTTCTGTCGAAAGAGAACAGGCCGAATCTGCGACCGAAGATCACGCTTTGAATGAAGTAGTAGTCGAAAGGACAGCAGCTAGTCATACAGTTCGAATGAACGTATCCATGGACGGTTCTTTTTTTACTTCCTATGCAGCCGACGGATTGATAATTTCTACACCTACAGGTTCGACAGCGTATGCTTTTTCTGCTCGGGGACCGATAGTAGATGCCAGCCATCAATCCATTCAGGTAACACCTGTATCTCCGCACATGTTGTTTGATAGAACTTTGGTTTTAGCACCATCGACTCAATTAGAACTGCAAGTTTTAGGTGACCGTACAGCCACTTGCACTGTTGACGGAAGAGAAATGGGAGTCTTAGAAGAAAAGGATCGTGTGCTCTGCACAAGGTCAGATCGAATTGCAAAACTTGTTACGTTCGGAAAACGTGATTTTCTACATCCCCTTAAGACAAAATTCGGCTTAGAAGATAGGTAGATGCCAAACCTAAAGTAGAGACTTTTATCTTTAATCTGAAATATGGGACTAATTTTAAATCTGCAAGCAGTGAAGTCATTTTGCCTGTAAGGTGAACTTCCGTGACGAAACACATCTTCGTTACGGGAGGGGTTGCGAGCTCGCTCGGAAAAGGGCTAACAGCAGCGTCTCTCGGAAGGCTTTTAAAGCAGCGTGGGCTTAAGGTAGTAATTCAGAAACTCGACCCCTATATCAACGTCGACCCTGGCACCATGAATCCATTCGAGCATGGAGAAGTTTTTGTTACAGACGATGGTGGTGAAACGGATCTCGATTTAGGCCACTATGAAAGATTTATTGATGAAAATCTGACTACAGAATCAAATGCAACAACAGGATCGATTTACTCTGCTGTAATAGCTGCTGAAAGACATGGCGAATATTTAGGTAAAACTGTTCAAGTTATTCCCCATATCACTGATGAAATTAAAAGAAGAATTAAGGTACTCGCTACTGAAGATACCGACGTGCTGATCACAGAGGTAGGGGGAACAGTGGGCGATATTGAGATATTGCCTTTCTTGGAAGCGATTAGACAGTTTCGACTTGATGTAGGAGAAAACAATATTTGCTATGTCCATGTCACTTTGGTTCCCTATATCGGACCGTCAGGTGAGCATAAAACCAAACCTACACAGCACTCAGTAACTGAACTTCGTTCAGCAGGCATACAGCCACATGCAATAGTTTGTCGAAGCAACGAACCTATAAGCGATGATCTTGAGAGGAAAATCTCCCGTCTTTCGAATGTCCCTTTTGAAGGTGTCGTAAACGCACCAGATGCCAGCAGTCTCTACGAGATACCTTTGCTGTTGAATGAAGAAGGCTTAGATAGTTATATTTGCGACTCATTAGGACTTGATAATCCAGAGCCTGACCTAGACGATTGGAGAGCATTGGTCAGCCGTGTCGTATCAGCAACGGCAAGAGTAAGAATTGGACTTATCGGTAAATATGTAAGTCTGGTTGATGCATATCTTTCCGTAGTTGAGGCACTAAATCATGCCGGTGCACACCATGGAGTTCAGGTAGAAATTGACTGGATTCAAGCTGAAGAAGTAGAGGGGATGCTCAGCGAAGGGCGTTTAAAAGACTTAGACGGAATTGTAATTCCTGGGGGCTTCGGCGAGAGAGGCATAGAAGGCAAGATTGCAGCAGCAGGTTTTACTAGAGAGAACGACATTCCTTGCCTGGGGCTGTGCTTAGGGTTGCAATGTATGACTATAGATTTTGCACGTAATGTATTAGAGCTGGAGAGAGCTCATTCAAGTGAATTTGATCCATCTTCACCTCACCCAGTAATAGATTTGATGGAATCTCAACGCGACGTATCAGATATGGGTGGAACGATGCGTCTTGGAACCTATGTAGCGCAATTAAAACCCGAGTCTCAGGTGTCGGCAATATATGGTGAAGATGTTGTTTCAGAGCGGCACCGACACAGATATGAATTCAATTCGCGTTACAGGGCGAAGTTTGAAGACACGAATTTTGTTTGTTCAGGCGAGTCTCCTGATGGCCGTTTGGTTGAGTTCATTGAGTTGAAAGATCATCCTTTCTGGGTGGCGACTCAAGCACATCCAGAGTTCAAAAGCAGGCCAGATCGACCCGCCCCATTGTTTAGAGCATTTGTAGAAGCTGCCTTGCATCGAGCAGAGGGACGTAACCCACAGTTGCTTCAAATGGAAGAAGAATTTTCCAACTGAATGAACGCTGAATCTTTCAAAGAATTTAAGAAGGTTTCTGAGGAACTGATTCATAGTGAAGATTGGTTTTCTTTCGCAGTGGCGGAGTTCGAAGGCCCAGTTGGAGAAAGAATCAATAGATACATTTTCCATCATCCGGGTGCAGTTGGGGTGGTGCCAATAGAGGATGGAAAGATAGTCCTAGTTCGCCAGTACCGACCAGCACTTGAAATGGAAATGTTAGAAATTCCAGCAGGCAAATTAGATATTGAAGGAGAGGAACCTGAAAAAGCTGCGCATCGAGAATTAATTGAAGAAGCAGGATTGGATGCCTCAAGGCTCGAAGAGTTATGCAGTTTTTACAATTCAGCTGGTTTCTCCGATGAGAAAACAGTGATTTATTTAGCTACTGAAATGACACGGGTTGATAAAATTGCAGCAAGCGTTGAAGAGCAGTACATGACAACCGAGAGAGTTCCCTTAGAGGATGTATATGAACTGATTGATTCCGGTTACATCACTGATGCAAAAACCATAATTGGTATTTATTCAGCGATGCGTTTTATAGGTAGATGAGTTGCAGTTGTTTCCAAATTTTTTTCATCTCACCAAAAGGTTTTGGTTCTCGCTAAACCCACGGAAATTATCAGAAGAGAATCTTGATTGGGTCAGATCGCATCTTTCCGAAAACGAATTCGATTATTGGAAAAAGTTTTCCACGGCTGACAAACAGCACTCGTTTAAGGTGGCTAGACAGGCAGCATCTGAAATTGGTGAAGAGGGAAAAGAATTCTTGGCAGCAGCTCTTCTGCATGACATAGGGAAACTAGAAAGTGGATTTACTATTTTTGGAAGAGTTTTTGCAACTTTGTGTTGCTCACTTTTTCCACTGAGAAAAATGGAAAAATGGGCACAAAAAAATAAAGGTATACGACGACGATTGATTGACTATGCGAAACATCCAGAACTTGGAGCGAAATTACTAAGACGAATTGGCAGTAAAGAACAGACAATTACATGGGTTTTAGAACATCATTCAGAAAGCGAAAAATGGGAGACCCCAAGAGAGATAGCAGAGATTTTATCTAGTTCAGACAATGACTAACGGTGGTCACTGGTTAAGCAGTCCGATATTCTGTCGTGCTCTAGACAATGTGGTTGAAGCTATCTCCCTGGCTTTTTCAGCCCCTTTAGCTATCAAGCGGCTTGTCTCTCCAGGGTCATCAGCGAGTGTGTAGTATTTCTCCTGAACAGGTCTGAGAAGCTCTATCACTGCTTCGGCTGTTGCATTTTTTAGATCTCCGTAACGAGTTATACCATCGCAAGCCTCTTTAGGCGTTTTTCCTATCGCTGCGCCAAGAATAGAAAGCAAATTCGAAACGCCTGGTTTTTTTTCGACATCAAAAAATACTTCATCATCACTGTCAGTAACCGCTCGTTTGACTTTCTTTTCGATCACTTCAGGGGGATCTAAAATCAAAATAGTTCCCTGAGGGCTTTCCTCAGATTTTGACATTTTTC
>DBNM01000144.1:0-2544 GCA_002299135.1 Candidatus Neomicrothrix sp. UBA672
ATAGAAATCAACGGTATCGACATTATTACTTGCGACGAAAACAGTCGTATAACTGAATTCAAAGTCATGATCCGTCCCAAAAAAGCCGTTGAAAAAATTCAGGAACAAATGGCATCAATGCTTGAATCAATGACTGAATCTTCATAATTGATGACAAATCAAAAACGTATAACTATAGGTGCGAGTCTTTGTGGTTTCGTTTCAGGTTGGGAAGCAACAACTATGTTTTTTCTGTTCCCAGAGATTCGTGACGTTCTAGCTTCCGGTGACGCTACAGACGCTGCGTGGATACTCACAATCACCGGAGTTATTAGCTCCTCCCTTCTTCTCCAAGGCGGTCGCCTCGGAGAAAAATACGGATATCAGAACCTTTACAAATGGGGAATACTCTTCTTCGCTTTCAGTAACCTCTGCTGTGCCCTTGCACCAAACTTATGGCTTCTGATTGCATTCCGAGGCTTAACCGCAGTGTCACTAGCTATCATCTCACCCCTTGCAGCTGCGATCCTCGTGGCAAAAGCTACACCCGGTTCTGAAAACATGGCTTTAGCCCGTGTAGGTGTTTTTGTAGGAGCATCTGGTGTAGCTGGACCTATTGTCATAACACTACTTATAAGTTCATTCTCATGGCGCTTCGGATATTTTTCACAAATCCCAATTGCGCTTTTAGCAGCTTTTCTCTCTTGGAAAGACGCTGATGTTCCCGGAAGAAACACACAACGAAAAATAGATTTCATAGACTCTGTACTTGCTGTTTCCGCAGTTGGTTTCTTAGTTTTTTCGCTTTCCAAAGCCGACGAATGGGGTTGGCTTTCCCTCAACTTTTTAGGAACCATAACCCTGTCACTTCTCTTAACGTACATTTTTTTACAACGTTCAAAAATTAGCAATGACCCTCAAATACCATTACCTCTTTTCAAAAGACGAAAATACAGATTTACGTCCTTTTTAGCTTTCACTATCGCATCTATTTTTTTCTCACACTGGCTAGTACTTCTCCTTTACTTAACCGACATTTGGAATTTCAGTTTGATAAAAGCAAGCATCCTCCTGACCGTCATGCCAGGCATGGTTGTCTTGACATCAATACCCACTGGTCGCACAGCAGACAAGTACGGTCACTTTCCTGTAATCCTCTGTGGGATAACCGTGTACACACTTGGATTCTTGCAATTTTGGATTTTTGCTGGAGAAAAAGAATCAATCATATGCCTTCTAATAACAGTAACGTGCGCAGGTTTTGGCATGGGTACTATTTGGCAGTTGCTTTCCGTATCAGCTTCTCAAAATGTTCAACCTGACCGAATAGGATCTGCATTAGCTTTCGTAAATTCGATACAACGTGTTGGGTCTTCTTTTGGAATTGCTCTAGCCGCTACTCTTACATTTAGTAAAACAGGTCAGCCAACTGTTGCTTTATACCAAAGAGGTATCGGTTTTATAGTTATTGTCTCGCTCATTAGTCTGCTACTAACTTTTGGGTTAAGAGACGCTAGAGATAAATCTGTCAAATCCGATCACCTGAACTAAGAATTCTAGTTCACTGGACGCTCCCATGATTTGCCATCATATTGACGCACTACTCTTGCCGGACTACCAACCGCAACCGAATATGAAGGAATTTCGCCTGTTACGACTGAATTAGCGCCGATCACCGCATGGTCCCCTATTTTTGATCCAGGCAAAATTATGGCACCAGATCCGATCCAACTGCCTTTCCCTATCGCTACGGGCTGCTCATTAGGTAGTTGTTTCCCAATTGGCAAGTCAAGATTCTCATAACCATGATTTTGATCAGTTATATAAACGTTCATTCCGGTGTAAACATCGTCACCTATCTCTATCGCTAGATGTCCAATTATTGACGTGCCTCTGCCTATAAGGCAACGATCCCCAATTCGAACAACTGGATTAGTAACCATCTCTTGTCCTGGCCCCATACCTGCTGACAAAGTCACATCTGCCGCTATCAGTACATCTTCACCTATCCATATCCACTTCTCGCCGAAACCTGGACCGGTAGGCCAGGAAATACTTGAACCTATCCCAAATTTTCCAAACCGTTTAGAACGAATATCTTTAGGGCCGATTACAGCCAAACGCGTAAAGAGTTCTGAAGTTGTTCTTACAACTCCGCCAATCACCGGCCGGATAAAACCAAAAAGTGAAGTCATTGAATGACCCTACTTAGAACTATTCGATGTCATACGGTAATTCATGAGGTGGAAGCGGTGTGTTTGAATGGTTCCATACATTTAATTCTTCTGAATCACAATTAGGACAAAGNNCGATCCCCAATTCGAACAACTGGATCAGTAACCATCTCTTGTCCGGGGCCCATACCTGCTGACAAAGTCACGTCTGCCGCTATCAATACATCTTCACCTATCCATATCCACTTCTCCCCAAAACCTGGACCAGTAGGCCAGGAAATACTCGAACCTGCCCCAAATTTTCCAAACCGTTTAGAACGAATATCTTTAGGGCCGATTACAGCCAAACGCGTAAAGAGTTCTGAAGTTGTTCTTACAACTCCGCCAATCA
>DBNM01000144.1:2752-3802 GCA_002299135.1 Candidatus Neomicrothrix sp. UBA672
CTGCTGCACGTAGGTCTTCTGACGAACACGTAGAGCACCTAGGGGTAAGATCTCGTTCCCATTTTATTTCACACGTCTCACAAATTACAGTGACTTTTTCTGGGTTCCCAGATTCTTTGGAGTCACCTTTAAGGTTTTCGTCTTCACCACAATTCGGACAAACTACTTCATTTAGGGACACAATTACTGATACTTATTTTTTTCTGAGGACCGCTACCCAGCCACCTATATCAGCTCCTGGAAGATGGTCACCATATTCTTCGAAAAGCAACTCAATATCACCCTCTTCAGAAAGAGCTCTTATTTTATCGCCAACAGAATCACCATCCCAATAGTGTTCGTTCAAACCGATCACTAGCAAACCTTTACTTTTTATGACTCGAAGCATCTGGCGTAAAGCCTCAGTCCTGATATGTGCAAATGCTAAAACACCGACTGCGGAAACTGCATCATAAGTTTCTGCTTCTATATCCAATTCTTCATTTATGTCAGCTAAAAATAGTTGGCGATAAACATTTGTATTTTTGGCTTTTTCGAGCATCGCGGGAGAAAAATCACACCCATCAATATTTTTGAATCCAGAATCACTTAAAGCCAGTCCTGAAAGTCCGCTACCACAACCAATGTCTAATACATCGACTTCTTTACTGGTTGAATATTGGGCCAGAGCTGTGGCGCATCTTTTCGGTTGAGCGTAATCATTTTCTGTTATCTCTTCGTCATACGTCTCAGCCCAAGCTTCATAATGGGCAAGGGTTTCTTCTTGTGTTTCAAGCCGATACGTCTGATTCAAAAATTTTTCTTCAGGCATTTCCCCCACCTCTAGCATTAACACTATCGAAATAGGGTAATTAGTGGAAGGTAATAGTTGAATCATTTGGACTTTAACCGCAATTCCCTAATCCCTCGTAGACTAAAAACATCATGTCATCAGACATGAATGAATTAATGTAAGGAAATAAAAGTTATGCCTACAGGTACAGTAAAATTTTTTCTAAATGAAAAAGGGTTCGGATTCATTTCCGTAGACGACGGAGAAGACATATTCGT
>DBNM01000141.1:0-651 GCA_002299135.1 Candidatus Neomicrothrix sp. UBA672
CAACAGATTCTTCTTCAACAGATTCTTCTTCAACAGATTCTCATTCAACAGATTCTTCTTTAGAGGATCGAGCCTTCTTATTTTTTGATTCTGGTTCGTCCGTCGAATCTGCCTCTGACTCAAGATTCTTTCTTTCATCTCTCAATTCGGCACGAGTTTGAAAAGCTTCTAACTCTTCTTCTGAATACCGTGAAACAACCACGGTCAGATGACAAGTTCTTTTAAAAATTGAAGTTGCACGTCCACGTGCCCTAGGTCTAAACCTTTTTAAGGTAGGTCCCTCATCAGCGAAGCACTCTGAAACAAAAAGCTCTTCTTGAGGAATTCCATCATTATTACTAGCATTCGCAACAGCTGACTGTAAGCAACCAGAAATAACATCTGAGACTGATCTTTCACTAAAAGCCAAAATTTCATCAGCTCGCCCAACAGACTTGTTGCGAATCTGATTTAACACAGGTCTAGCTTTATGAGCGGAAACACGTGCATAACGAACAACTGATCGCGTGCTTTCGCGATTTTCAATCTTGGATAAAGAACCATCTAAGGACGCCATTAGCTTGTAGCCCTCTCTTGGCCACTATGAGAGCGGAACGTTCTTGTAGGTGCGAATTCTCCTAATTTATGACCGACCATCGACTCTGTAATAAA
>DBNM01000141.1:984-4604 GCA_002299135.1 Candidatus Neomicrothrix sp. UBA672
ATGTGTTTTCTGCCATCATGGACTGCGATCGTGTGACCCAACATGTCTGGCACAATTGTTGAACGTCGAGACCAGGTTTGAATTACTTTCTTCTCTCCTGAACCATTCATAGCATCTACCTTTTTCAAAAGATGATCATCAACGAAAGGGCCCTTTTTCAAACTTCGTGGCATAATTTTCTACCTCCGTCCTCTTCCGCGACGACGTCTAACAATCATCTTGTCGGAATGTTTTCCTCTTTTTCGAGTGCGTCCTTCTGGTTTGCCCCAAGGAGAAACAGGATGACGACCACCAGATGACTTTCCTTCACCACCACCTAAGGGGTGATCTACCGGATTCATAGCAACACCACGTGATTGGGGTCTTACACCTTTCCACCTATTGCGTCCGGCCTTTCCAATACTTATTAATTCATGTTCTTGATTACCGACTTCTCCTATTGTCGCCCGACAATCAATCCTGACCCTACGCATCTCACTACTTGGCAGACGTAAAGTTGCAAAGTCTCCTTCTTTAGCAACTAATTGAACACTAGAACCTGCGCTACGTGCCAGTTGACCTCCACCCTCCGGGTGTAATTCAACATTATGAATAACCGTTCCAACGGGAATGTAACGAATAGGTAATGCATTCCCAGAACGTATTTCACTTCCTTGTCCTGATTTAAGTACGTCACCTACTTCAACACCTCGCGGAGCCAAGATGTAACGCTTCTCCCCATCGTGATAGTGCAATAACAAAATTCTGCAGCTTCGATTTGGATCATATTCAACAGCAGCAACAGTTGCTGGGACACCATCTTTATTCCGCCTAAAATCAATTACCCTGTACTTCTGTTTATGTCCACCTCCACGATGACGTGACGTTTTACGTCCATAGTTATTACGTCCACCGGTAGAGACTTTTTTCTCAACCAAAGTTCGCTCGGGAGTAGTTTTAGTTATTTCAGAAAAATCTGCAACCGTTTGGAATCGCCTTCCAGGGCTAGTTGGTTTACGTTGTCGCTGGGGCATGGATCAGACCTCAAACAATTCGATAGAGTCGCCTTCTGCAAGGGTTACATAGGCTCTTTTTACATCAGGACGTTTGGACATAGTTGGTTTACGCCGATTTCTTTTCAATTTTCCTTTGCGATTCAAAGTATTAACTTTTAAAACACTCACATCAAAAATCGTTTCAACAGCATCTCTAATTTCTGGTTTAGAAGCAGATTTATGAACTTCAAAAGCAAAAACATTTTGCTCTAGAAGAGCAAATGATTTCTCTGAAACTATCGGCCTAATAATCACATCTCTAAGGTCTTTCATGATTGCGAACTTTCATCTGTCGCATCTTCTGAAATCTCCGGCGAAGCGGCATCTGGCAAAGTGCTTTTTGCGAACACAACCCAATCACTTACTAAAACATCATAAGCGTTCAATTCACCTGGTGATATGACGTGGACTCGATCTAGATTTGCAAAACTTTTCCAAGTATTTGAATCGTTTTGGTTAACAACAATCAATACTCTGCCCTCTACATCCAATGCATCAAGAGTAGCTACTGCTGTTTTAGTTTTTGGTAATTCAAAATTCCATTCATCAACAACTACAACACGATCTGACGCTGCTCGATCAGAAAGAGCCGACTTTAAGGCCAAACGAACCATTTTTTTAGGAGTTTTCTGTGAATAATCACGTGGCTTGGGTCCCAACGCAACTCCACCACCGCGCCACTGAGGGGAGCGAATTGAACCATGCCTAGCACGGCCAGTGCCCTTTTGACGCCAAGGTTTAGCACCTCCACCTCTAACTTCTGCTCTTGTCTTAGTACTCTGAGTCCCACTACGTCTAGCAGCTAGTTGGGCAGTAACTACTTGGTGCATAACTGCAACGTTAGGATCAAGACCAAAGGTTTGAGGGTCCAAATCAACTGTGCCAGTTTTAGAGCCAGTTAAATCTTTCACATCAACAGCAACCATCAAACGGCTCCCTTAACTGCATCTCTAATTAAAACAGTAGAACCATTCGGACCAGGTACTGAACCTTTAATCAGTAAGAGCTCTTTTTCAGTGTCTGCTTGTACAACTTGAAGATTTAGAATAGTTGTTTTTTGATTACCCATTCTTCCTGGAAGTTTTTTACCTTTAAAAATTCTTGATGGCGTTGCACATTGACCCACTGCTCCAGGTTTACGATGCACCTTATGAGCGCCATGAGAAGCTCTTTGCCCTTTGAAGCCATGTCTCTTCATAGCTCCCGCAAAACCTTTACCTTTGCTCACTGAAGTAACATCAACTCTTAAATTTTCAGAAAGAGTTTCAACAGTTAGCTCCTGCCCTACTTCGTATCCATCAACGTTATCCAAACGAAGCTCCACCAACTTGACTCCTGCATCAACCCCATTCGAGGCAAAATGACCTGCTTCTGGTCTTGTTAATTTTTGTTCATCCTTTTCTCCAAAGGTGACTTGGAGCGCACTGTATCCATCACGTTCTGTAGTTTTAACACGTACGACACGATTCGGTCTGATACGTAGAACTGTTACAGGGATCACGGAATTATCTTCATCCCACACTTGGGTCATTCCGACCTTTTCTCCCACTATTGCTTTACTAGCCATTTTTTTTCCTACGTACACCAAACGAAAACTCGTCAAGTTGTATTTATGTAATTCCATGCAAACGCTCCGCTTGGGAAACCCCAGCGGAGCGCTGATTTCGGTTGTGCCATTCGGTTCCCAACTATTTTGATGGGCCTCAACGGACGTCAGCTTTAGGTGTTAAAACAACAAACACCGACTGATAACGATACGGCGCATAATCACATCGCACAACCGAAAATCCCTTTAATAATGAGAACTTTGACCCAAATATCCCATTTCAGTGACTCGTTTAGAAGTACCGTCTGATTAGTTCTAAATATAAAAAAACACCTACAGGTGAAACCCTTGGAAAATCAAGTAAAAGACAGCGAAAAAATCCCGAAGTGGATCATTAAATCAATAGCAGTTCTCTTGGGAGGATTTGCCCTTCTTTGGTATTCCCGTGGGGTTATTTCTGCACTAAGACCCCTATTAATAATTCTTTTAGTCTCTCTATTCCTTTCTTTTGCCCTAGAACCAGCAGTAAACAGGCTTGAAAAACTAGGATTAAAGAGAGGCCTAGGAACAGCGTTAACTTTCCTAGTTTGTTTTGCAGCTCTAGGCGGTTTTGGTTTTCAAGTTGGATCACTTCTAGCTGATCAAGTAACTGAATTTAATAATAATATCCCAACCTATCTAGCTGATATCGACGAATTTCTTGATGATAATTTTGGAATTGAAAACGCCACCTCAGACCTACAAGAAAAATACGACTCTGGAGCTTTGGCACAGTGGCTCGGTAATTTAGCCGATGACCTTGCACGGTTCGGAACAACCGTGGCGAATGTCCTTTTCCAACTTTTTACAATTGCTCTTTTCTCTTTCTACCTAGTAGCTGAAGGGCCAAAAGTTAGAAAGCTTGTATGTTCTTTTCTTGCTCCACGACGCCAAGAGCAAATTCTAGAAGTTTGGGATCTTGCTGTATCCAAAACAGGCGGATACATACTTTCAAGAACTGTTCTTGCAGTACTTTCCGGTGCAGTTCATTGGTTAATTTT
>DBNM01000029.1:0-2790 GCA_002299135.1 Candidatus Neomicrothrix sp. UBA672
TTGTTTCTAAAACTTCGCCAAGTCGATCAGGCGTGTATGTGAAAGTTGCACCCGGTATATTCTCAGCTTTTTTTCTAATGACCGTAGTGGCACAATTAAATGGAGCAAGAAGAGGCAATAGTTCAACGGTTATGCCACCCCCTCCAAGAATGGTCACATTTGAACCTTGCAGGTAGCGACCAACCGGCCCGGACCATTCGATCGCTCTTGCGTATTCGTGTAAATTTTTCGATAGGGATAGCGCTAACGCTAGGACCGTCTCAGCTACAGCAGGAGCATAAACACCCTTGCCACATGTCCAAAGCCACTTGGGGTCTAGATTGTCGGCAAAAGGTTCGATACCAGCGTAAGGAAGTTGTATCCATTGAAGCGAGGCTGCCTTTTCTACTATTTCAGGAAAGAGTTCTGGTCTCGCAGGGTCTGCCCAAACTAAACCTTCGGCATCTTCCACACCAGTTAGTGTTGCGCCAGAACGTTTCACCGCATCACACATCATTTTGTACATCTCCGGTCTTGTGTCCGGCGCTACTGCGACGTTTCTTGTCATCTGATCAGAGTGTCCAAAACTTTTTCAAATATCAGGTCGGCCATTTCATGCATTTCTTCGTCTGTTCTGTCTTGAACAGGATGAGGAACAAATACTCGCGCGACATCTAATCCAAGAGCGTCAGCTTGTTTTTGAGCTGCATCTTCGAAAGGGGTAGAAGCAATCATGACTGCTGGTATTCCTCTTCTTTCAATATCATCTATGTCATGCACACTGCATGTCGTACAAGAACCTCAATCAGCTAAAGCTTCAATCACAGCGTCGCATTTGCTAGCGATCTCATGACGTAGGTCAATAGGTGCGGGTTTAGTGAAAGTAGGTTTCTTAAACCTAAGTATTTTTATCCCAGAATCAGAAAGCTTTTCTTCAAGGCGATTTAAAAAAATGTCCCCACGCCCTTTGGAAATATCTAATAATCCGACTGTCAGACCAGCCATAGTTTCGGGTCTTTCTGACAGACTTCTTTCCAAAGGGGTGCTCTCAGAAGTTGGATCTAGAAGAACTTTTTCATTCGTCACAGTAAAATCTCCTTACTAGTAGGTTCACTTCCGGGGGGGCCGTTAAGCCACCCCCCAATTATTGCCGAAAATAGTCCTGCAGTCCCTCCAGCCTGGACAAGTAATAGACCATCGGGTCTAAATTTAGGAAGGCTTATTCCTTTCATGGATACCGGAAGTCCTTCTTCGATGCCATTTGATCCTTCAATTATATTGTCTGTATCAATCATCATCATCTCAGTGATTTCTTCTAAAAAGCGTTCCTTGCTCCATCCTGCTTCGTGGAATCGAGCCGCGTGTTCGGGTGACAAGACAAGCATTGCATCCATGCCTACAACGACTCTAGATGAGACAGTTGAAATTAAATGTTCGGCGAGTGTACGAATGAGTGAGTCAGGTTTTCTGCTTTTCTGGTCCATTACCAGTCTTGGCCCTTCACCAGTGAAAGCAGTTATTACATTTTGTGATGAGTCGTAACCGCGGCTTTCAGCAAGTGACGGCCACGGTGAAGAGAATTCATTTTCGGAAAAACAGAAACCTTGTTTACCCATATGACCTAAAGTTGAGCGATCCACACCCCCTGGTCCACCTCCACCAACATTGTGAACCACTAATTGGACGGCTCTACCAATAGTGCTGTTTGCTCGATTTCCGTGTCCTAAAACATTTATTCCAGAATTCATACCTATATCAAGCGTTATAGGGCCATTAACGACAAAAATCGGCCCGACTGACATAGTTGTCGCTAAAACTCCGTGCATATTGAATTCCTCAGTGCAGATAGTTTCGAGAGCGGCGATAACCACTGGCAAGAATTCGGGTCTGCAGCCAGCCATAACAGCATTTATTGCAATCTTTTCGACACTGCATTCGATCAAATTAGGAGGAACCGAAACAACTATCTCATCAGCTGGCCTAGTCGTCGCCTCAAGCATCTTTCTAACTCTTTCAGTAGTTGGTGGAACTACAGGTAGACCATCAGTCCATGATCGTTCAAACATGGCTTCGTAAGGATCTTCTTGTGCAGCGATTTCTACTTGCCTTGAACTGAATTCTGAATCTTCAAATTTGGATTTGAGTTGGTCGATCCGCCCGGGGTCAACAGTAAGAGAACCTCAACCGGGTTTGAATTCGGGTAGATCGTCCCCAAGGGTCGGTTCTCCAGTAATTTTACGCCATTCTTCACGCGACCATCCGACAGTTCTCTCTACCTCTTCACCATTTTTGAAATGTAAAAGAGTGGGGACTGAGTCAAGATTTAGATTCCAACTTACTTCCAACTCTCTATCGTCTATCACCCAGTCGGCTTCGGAAGGGAAATCAATTTCATCCTGCAGTACCACGGTTAGTTTTCCTGTTTTGCCTAAGTCATCAAGTGTTGGTATCAGAAGTTGACAGGTCGGACAGTCATTTTTTATTACTGCGAGAATCAGGTCTTCACTTTCTTCTTCAAGTAAATAGTTGCCCATACGTGGATTATCGCACAATAATCTCTCTATACACTCTCTGGGTCGGGGTCTTCGCCTGTCTCGGCTAACCTTTTTTAACCGCTAAAATATTAGGAAGAAAGCTGACGGAAATGATTGATGGGAATGAGTACAGAAAAGTACTTGGCAGATACCCAACAGGGGTAACTCTGGTTACTTCTCCTTCCTCTGAAGGACCTATTGGCATGGTTATTGGATCTTTTGTTTCAGTTTCCATGGAACCACCCTTAGTTGGTTTTTTGCCAGGTAAAGAATCAAA
>DBNM01000029.1:3125-5958 GCA_002299135.1 Candidatus Neomicrothrix sp. UBA672
ACATGGCAAAAAATGAAAAATGAAAACAAATTTTGCGTGAATGTGCTTTCTGACCAGCAGGAAAATGTCGCGAACGAATTCTTTCACAAGGAGAACGATCCGTGGGAAGTAGTCCCGTGGCATGAATCTCCAGAAGGATTACCGGCTATAGACGGCAGTTTGGCGAGCATCGATTGTTCAGTTTTTAATGTTGTAGAGGCGGGCGACCATTTGTTCGTTATTGGGGAAGTTTTGGGTGCAGAAATTATGGAAACAGGATCACCGCTACTATTTTTAGGCGGCTCTTACGGACAGTATCGGGGAAATTAAATGCCTATTTATGCTCTAGGAGAATTCGAACCTCAGATAGATTCAAGCGCTTACGTGCATTCGGAGGCAGTGATAATTGGAAATGTCACAATTGGAGCTGAATCAAGTGTTTGGCCTCATGCAGTGATAAGAGGTGATGACGGCAAGATAGCAATAGGTGCCCGAAGTTCGATTCAAGACAATGCGGTCATACATTGCATCCCTCAAGTAGTAACTACAGTTGGAGATGACGTCACATTAGGCCACTTGTGCCATCTAGAAGGATGCCGAATCGAAGACGAAGCGTTGGTGGGAGTTGGAGCGGTGGTGTTGCACAACGCAGTAGTTGGTAGAGGCTCGATAGTTGGAGCTAACGCTGTAGTTAGAAATGGGCAAGAAGTCCCACCTCTGTCAATGGCTCTGGGGGTACCTGCTCAGGTCAGAGAAGGGGTAGTAGCAGAAGGTGCAAATATGTTAAATGCCCTTTCCTACACTGCTAGAGGTCCGAACTATATGAAAAACCTTCGAAGAATTGATTAGCAAAATGGATGGAACCACTCTAGATCCAGGGAAAATTGGAATATGGACACATCAATTGGATGGTGTTCCTTCCGAAAGGGCTCGTGAAGCAGCGAGCGAAATCGAAGAAATGGGTTTTGGAGCCATTTGGATTCCTGAAACTGCAGGGCGCGATCCATTTGTGCATTCAAGTCTTTTACTTTCGGCTACCCAAAAAGTTGTTCTGGCTACAGGAATCGCCAGTATTTATTCTCGTGACGCTTTAGCGATGGCGAGTGCCACACGGACACTTTCTGAAGCCTTTGCTAACAGATTTTTACTTGGAGTAGGTGTAAGCCATGGACCTTTTGTGGAGGTTATTCGTGGTCACACTTGGGAAAAACCTTTAGAACATTTAAGTAATTACATAGAGAGTATAAAGAAATCGCCCTTTTGGGCTTTTCCACCCGAACATGAAGCCCCTATCTGTATTGGTGCTTTAGGGCCAAAAGCCCTGAAACTTGCAGCAGAATCAACCTGGGGTGCTCATCCTTACAATGTGACTGCAGATCACACAGCAATGGCGCGTGAAACAATGGGAAAAGAAGCTTTTTTAGCTCCGATGGTTGCGGTGATTTTAGAAACTGATTCTTCAAAAGCTAGAGAACTAGCACGAAAAGATCTCTCTATTTATCTTGACCTGCCAAATTATAGAAACAACTTTTTGAGGATGGGTTTCACCGAAGATGATCTGAGCGAGGGTGGTAGCGACCGGTTATTAGATGCCATAAGACCTTGGGGTGACATTCAAACAATCTCAACTAAAATTACTGAACATTTTGAAGCTGGAGCGGATCACGTTTGTGTCCAACTAGTCGTAGATCAAACAAAACAGCATGAGTTTCAAAATGGTTTACCGGTAAAACAGTGGAAAACGTTAGCAGAGAGTCTTCTATAGATGGCTAATGTGCACCGTTTCCACTCTGAAAGTTTGGAATTAGTTGCTCATTTAGAGATTCCTGAGTCAACTGATGAACTCCTACCATGCGTTCTACTGATCCATGGTTTTCCAGAAGGTCCTGGTGGTGGTGCAAATTCAGCTGCGACCTTACCAGAACTAGCAAATAGGATTTCTTCCGAAATGGGATTTATAACCATGGCTCCATTGTTGCGAGGCACTGGAGACTCCGAGGGGTGTTTCAGTCTTGGAGGCTGGTTAACAGATGTTCGTAAATCTATTGCAGAACTAAATAATCATCCAAGAGTAGGAGAAATATGGCTAGTTGGTTTCGGAAGCGGAGGGGCAATATCTATTTGCGCAGCAGCTCAAGAAACAAAAGTAAAAGGGGTGGGGGCACTTGCAGCTCCAGCAGATTGGTCTGCGTGGGCGGCTTCCCCAAAACGTCTTCTTATACATGCACGGAGAGCCGGCGTAATTCCTGATACTAATTTTCCAGAAGATTTTGACTCATGGGCGCAAGAACTGAAACAAATTTCTGCTGAGTCTTCTATTTCTGAACTAAACGAGAAGAACGTGCTCATAGTCCACGGAACCGAAGACGACGTAGTTTCTTCCTTGGAGGCCAGAGCCCTTTCGGATGCTCATGGGAATGCAGACATGAGGTTAATTGAAGGCGCAGGACATCATTTGAGGCACGATCCACGAGCTATAGCAGTTCTTCTGGGGTGGCTCGACAGGCAGAGGCGGATGAGTGAATAGAGAACTTAATTTCATCCAACTTTCTTAGCATTACTTGCTGATAATTGTTACTATCTAAGTAGGAGAAATTATTCCTATCCCAGCCCAACAGGAGTGAAAAGTGACTTCAAGTGAAATAGGCGTAGATCTAAGCAATTACCAGCTTGGCTGGAGTGATGAAGAAGACTACGTCTACAAACCAAAAAAGGGCCTTAACTCTAAAATTATTGAAGAGATGTCCGGAATGAAAAACGAGCCCAAATGGATGCATGACTTCAGGCTCAAATCTTATGAAAGGTTTTTAAAGAGACCTATGCCGGCATGGGGCGGAGATTTAGGTGGGATCGA
>DBNM01000029.1:6367-6513 GCA_002299135.1 Candidatus Neomicrothrix sp. UBA672
ACTTATGAAAAATTAGGAATACCTGAAGCAGAGCGAAAATACCTAGCAGGTGTTACTGCACAGTACGAATCAGAAGTCGTTTACCATAAAAACCGTGAAGACCTAGAAGAACAAGGTGTAATTTTTTCAGATATGGACACTGCTCT
>DBNM01000027.1:0-1550 GCA_002299135.1 Candidatus Neomicrothrix sp. UBA672
CTCGTTGTTCAGCGGCTTTTAGCTCAGAAAGATCCCTAGCAACCATGGAAATAGCTTCTATTTGGTTTTCTTCGTTCCGATGAGCTACCAGAAGCGTTGAAATAGGCAGAATTTGATTTTGCGAAGTTGATAATCGTAATTCCCCTCTCCAGGTTCCACTAGATCTAACAGTGGGCAGAGCAACGGTCGCATATTGAGCTTGTGACCAGCTGTCCAGAGAGTCCAAAAGTTGTTCGTTGGATCTGAAATTTAGATGACTCGCAATTGCATCGTTTGCCCAAGTTATCGCTCGACCTAATGGGTCAAGAATTGCTACAAGGTCTGGGCTTGCTTCTAGAACCCGAGTTAGTTCCTTTGCTCTTTTTGCTTCTTCCATTTCTTCGGAAATATCTGAGAGCAGCATCACACTTCCTTCAGGAGTGCTGGAAGAGTCTGTTAGGGGAATGGTTGAGACATCCACCCATCTTGTTTGTCCTGAAATGTTTTGAAGTTTCAACCTTCCTCTAATTGAAGAACCGTTTTTTAGGGAATTAATTAAATCGGTCAGGAAGTCTTCTCGGCTTTCTTGATCCAACATTTCCATCCAGCCAAATTCAAGACCGGATTCGCTGGCTTGTCCTGTAGAAACAGACCATTGTGAGTTGATTTGAATAGCAGAGCCATCTGACCTTAAGTGGATCATGGCTGTAGGAGCGGCCTCAATTAGGTCTTCTAGACCTTGCATTTTGGACGTTGAGTCACCTTGATTGTTCATGTGCGGACGGGGGGACTCGAACCCCCACGCCTTGCGGCGCCAGCTCCTAAGGCTGGTGCGTCTGCCAATTCCGCCACGTCCGCAGACCAGCTATTAGTTGGTCAGTGCATTTCGCCCCGTCGGACGATTACTTTGTCAATTATTCCATAATCGCTAGCTTCTTCAGCTGTAAACCAACGATCACGGTCACTGTCTGTTTCTATTGTTTCTATTGGTTGACCTGTGTGTTCAGCTATCCGCTGTTGAAGTATTTGTTTTGTGAAAGCCATTTGTTCAGCTTGGATAGCAATATCGGTTGCATCACCGCGCACACCACCTAGTGGCTGGTGCATCAAGATGCGAGCATGTGGCAATGCGAATCGTTTACCTTTAGCTCCCGCGCAGAGTAGAAATTGACCCATAGAAGCCCCTAGTCCCATACATATGGTTCCCACTTCAGGTTCCACAAATTGCATGGTGTCATATATGGCCATGCCAGATGTGACTGAACCTCCTGGCGAGTTTATGTATAGCCAAATAGGTTTCTCTTGATCCTGTGCTTCTAAGAAAAGCATTTGGGCGATTATGAAGTTAGCAACTTCGTCATCTACAGCAGTACCTAAAAAAACTATTCGGTCTTTTAGGAGTCGTTGAAACACATCAAATCGATTTAAATCCAATCGATCTATTTCATTTGACATTTTGGTTTTTTGGTTTGGTGATATTTCATTCATTACTATGCAGGTTAGCGGGACAGAGGCCAGTGAAGGTCAAGATTGAGATGCTTCTGCCTTACTTCTTAATTCTTTTACAGCAT
>DBNM01000027.1:1866-6131 GCA_002299135.1 Candidatus Neomicrothrix sp. UBA672
ATTCTTTTACAGCATTTTCAAGACCCTTCGGGTCTCTGTAGAGAGCACTTCCGGAAACTAAAACGTTTGCACCAGCTTGAACTGCACCAGAAGCTGTCTCGACGCCAATGCCACCATCAACTTCGATATCACAATCTAAGCCATGAAGCATCTCTGCCACGCGTTTAATTTTTGGTTCCATTGATGAAATATATTTTTGACCACCGAAACCTGGGTTTACGGTCATGACCAAAGCTAAACCAAGTAGATCTTTTACTTCATCTATAAGTTCTGGTGGAGTATGGGGGTTGAGCGCAACTCCTGGGACAGCACCGGCTTCTGCAATATAATTGAGCGTTCTGTGCAGATGTAAACATGCTTCAGCATGAACAATAACTATGTCGCAACCGGCATCTATATAACGGTCGATTAGATTATCTGGTTCAACGACCATTAGGTGTGCTTCGAAAGGGACTTTGACCAGAGGTCTTATTGATTTAATGACATCTGGTCCGAAAGTTAAATTTGGAACAAAAACCCCGTCCATCACATCAAACTGAATTCGGTCCACGCCCGCTTTTTCTAAAGCTATGCATTCCTCGCCTAAGCGTGAAAAATCTGCGGGTAAAACTGATGGGGCAATAGCAATTGGTCTCTTCACAACATAGACATTAGACCGAATGAGCTCTCAAATCATGTCTAAATCTAAGATCCTCTGGATAAGGGAAGAATTCCGGCAAATCACCGTCGGCTAATTGACTTTGGACACTTTGCCAAAATTCAACTGTAAAAAGGTCTTTATGAGACTCTTTGAAATTTTCCCAAATTTCAATCGGGACAGTTTTTGGAAAACTCATAAATGTTTCAAATTGTTCTGGAAATGCATCTCCTTCTTGAACAGCAAACCACGGTTGGGGACGCATTTCATCTTCATGGTCTTTAGTGTCCGGAATACTTCTAAATCGGCACTCTTCAAGTAGTGCAAGTTCGTCATAGTCATAGAAAACTACGTTTCCATGTCTTGTAACCCCAAAGTTTTTCGTGAACAAGTCACCAGGCCAGACATTTGCAGCCGCTAGGTCTTTAATCGCGTAACCCCAGTCAATAGCTGCTGCCTCAGCTTTTTCTTGAGACATTTCTTGAAGGTAAAGATTTAAAGGGTAGACATGGCGCTCTGTGTAAGAATGTTTGATAATCACTTTGTCGTCTTCTACAAATACAGATTCGCTTGCATCTTCTAGTAGTTCCGAAAGGAGCTCTGGATCAAACCGGTCACGGTTAAAAGAAAGGTTTTCAAATTCTTGTGTATCCACCATTCTGCCGACTCGGTCACGACTATAAACGAGATCGTATCGACGCCTCACAGCATCCCTCGTGGTGTTCTTCGGAGGATCAAAGCGGTCTTTGATGATTTTGAAAACGACGTTAAAAGAAACCAAAGTAAAAACAGCCATAACCATTCCAGGAGTTCCACGGGCTTTTACGAATCTGTCATTAGAGGTTTGCAAGTGGCGATATAAAGACCGGTAAAGGCTACTTTTACCATGTTGCGGATAACCGAGCGCGGTGTAAATCTGATGTAGTGACTTGGTAGGAAGTAAGGATTTCAGGAAACCGACTACTTCTGAAGGGTTCGGCCAGTCAACGAAAAAATATGACCTTGTAAATCCGAAAAGTCGACTACCTAAATCTTCAGTTAGTAATACTGTGTCTACAACTAATCCATTGGGTCCATGAAGTATTGGAAGAATGAATGGTGTTACTCGATTCAAGAATCTAACTCTTCCAATTAGATAAGCACCTCGATTTCTGTAAAACACGGGTTTAAGCATGTCTATTCCATCTAGCTTGAGACCTCCCCATGAGTTCATTAGAAAAGCATCTAAACGGCCAGCTACAAGTCTTGCATCACGTGAACGGTCTTCCCATTCAACATTTATTTCATAAGAAGATAAGAGAGAGTCAACTAGTGCAGCGGAATCTCCGCGACGTGTCCAAGTGCTGAATACCTCGGCTTTAGACTCACCACGTGAGATTGTCGTCGCACCGAACCATCGAATTTCCACATCGTTGTCAATTCCGATTGTTGTAAAAACACGTCTAGCTACTGAGTTGAAAAACGTTTCAGCGAGCCCCTGATCCGGTCGTCTGGCTACAAGCTGCTGGTATATGTCACGAGAGTTTCGCCATTCTCCACGTTTGTCAGTTACCTGATCCAACAAATCCTGAATCTGTGAAACCACCTCTAAAACTTTTATCTGGTGAAGTCCTAGACGTTCGCTTGCATTGACTTCATTCATGGACCACTGTTTTGAAGCAAAGTGTTCACCTGCTTTTTGAGAGATTTCTTGCACGGATTCCATGTAAGAAATGAAAGAAAAGAAGATTATTTCTGACATCTCCAGCGCAACATCATTTTCATTTTTTGCATTGACAGCAAGAGAACTGTTTTTAAGTTTGGAAAAGAAACTCAATTTTTTCCTTCCAAACGCTCGGCGGCCCAACCCCCTGGAAGCCAACCGTCTGTTTTCACACGTCGGTAGATAAACATCCATTTACCATTTATATTTTCGAATTTGTCCTCGTAGCGTCCCCAGTGATCTATGCCATGTGAAAGAAAGACTGAGAAATAGCTTTTGGAGTTTGCTTTCTTGGCTCCTTCGAATTCGATATGAGTGGATGCAGTGTGGTGTTGGATGTATGAAGGCGAGTCACCTTTTGATAAAGAATCTTTAGTGTCTGTAAATATTGCCTTTATCTGATCTGTGCCTTCGTATAGTCGGCCGTCATCAATATCCATCACGGCTGTCTCAGCAAAAAGTTCCAATAACTCATCAAAACGACCACGATCGCCGAAAGAGTTATAAGCGGATATGAGATCACGAATTTCCGCATAAGCTTCTAATTGCCATAATTCCATACATCTAGGGTGCCTCCAATGAACGATTTAACCGACATTCAGACACGATTTCCAGCTTTATCTGATGGTTGGGCTCGTTTTGATGGACCTGCAGGCACTCAAGTAGTTGATACGGCGATTGAAGCTATGAGTGACTGGCAGCGCAGCGGAAGAAATGCAAATAGTCATGGAGCTTTTCCAGCGGCGCAAGCTTGCGATGACCTTGTCGATGAGACAAGTGAGACAATGGGTGAACTCCTTTCTGCGGACCCTGCAGGAATGACTTTTGGACCAAGTACGACTGCCAATATGATGGCGTTGACAAGAGCAGTTGCGGTCGATCTCAAACCAGAAGATGAGATTATTTGCACCACTCTTGACCATGATGCAAATGTTGCACCTTGGATGTTGGCGGCTCGCGATTCGGGATCCACAGTCCGAATGGCGGAATTCGATCCCAATACTGGGAGACTCGAAGCAGAATCTGTTATCGATTTGATAAATCAGCGGACAAAATGGATTGCGGTAACCGGATCATCAAATGTTATTGGTTCGATTCCTGATGTGATTTCTATAACAACAGCTGCACATGAAGCAGGTGCAAAAGTAGCCGTAGACGGAGTGCATTTAACGCCGCACAGAAAAGTTAACATTAATGAAATGGGTTGCGATGTTTATGCAACTTCTTCTTATAAGTGGTACGGACCGCATGCTGGAATCATGTGGATCGAGCCTGAAGTACTGAACGAATTGCCTGTATACAAAGTACGTCCATCTCCAGAAAAAGGAGCTGGACGGTTCCAATATGGAACACCTCCATGGGAAACCCTGGCTGGGATAAAAGAAGCTGCAAAATTTTTGCTTAGTGTGGGTTTCGACTCGATAGTTGAACACGAATCTGCAAGGTTTGAGCGATTGCTTTCAGGTCTCATAGACATGCCAAAAGTTCGGGTGTTGGGGCCTCATGACAATAAAGACCGAGCGCCCACATTGATGTTTCTTGTAGATGGAAAAGAACCAGAAGAAATAGCTCAAAAAGTTGCAGAGGCTAAAGTAGCGGTTTGGGATGGGCACAATTACGCAGTTGAAGCTATGAATCCTTTAGGGCTTGATGAAAAAGGGGCAGTTCGAGCAGGTGTTTGTATTTACATTGATGACAAAGACGTTGATCGATTGTTGGAAGCAGTTTCATTAATTTGAAAAAAGCCTGAAAATCTACCAGTAGTCGCCTACTCTGAACTTAGATCAAGGAGGTTTGCATGAGACTGACACAATTCAGCCATGGTGCTGGTTGAGGCTGCAAACTCTCTCCGAGTGACCTGGAGCAGGTTCTGCACCGACTTAAACCACAAAAATCAAAAAATCTTATCGTCGGGTCATCGACAGG
>DBNM01000162.1:0-2064 GCA_002299135.1 Candidatus Neomicrothrix sp. UBA672
TTCTAAGAGCTTTGGAAGAGCAGGTGCCACTATGGGAACCTGGTAGCAGTAACGGTTACCACGCTCTTACTTATGGTTGGATCGTAGGTGAAATAATAAAGAGAATAGATGGCAGACCTATCGGTAAATTTTTTGAAGAGGAAGTCGTAAAACCTTTGGGTGTTGATTCTTTTATAGGGCTACCAGAATCACAAGAACATAGGGTTGCACCTATAGTTGAGGCTTCTGCAGTGGACGACCCGATGATTCAAGAACTGGTTGATTCAATAATTGGAACTGGAACTCTTGGCTGGCGTGCTTTGACTATGGACGGAGCAATGCTTAGAGGAGACTCATACGACCCTTTCAACCCGAACGCACTTGAAAGTTTCAACAGTAGACAAGTTCACGCAGCTGAAATACCAGCAGCAGGTGGCATTAGTGAAGCACGCGCGTTGGCTTGTATTTACGCGGCCTGTGTGGGAGAGGTTGATGGCGTAAGGCTTATCAACGATGAAACGGTTATGAAAACAAAAGAAGAAAGTTCACGAGGACCCGATTTGGTGCTAGTGGTCGATTCAGGTTGGGGAATGGGATTCATGAGATCTTTGGAAGCCAGCCCGATGCTCACGGAAGAATCTTTTGGCCACTCAGGAGCAGGAGGATCTTTAGCATTTGGAGATTTAGATCATCAGGTCGGTTTTGGTTACGTCATGAATCAAATGGGCACATCAGTCATGGGAGATCCTCGAACAGCATCACTGATCGCAGCTATAAATTCTTGCCTGTAGCTTTCAGAGGCTATAAACGCTAGAAGCTGTTCCATAGAACATCTCTAGTTTTTCAGAGTCTGAAAAGTGTGAAACCATTTTCTTAAAAGCGTTGTACAGAACATGGTAAGAGATAGAAAGTCTGTCAACAGGAAAATTGCTCTCAAACATGCACCTGTTAGGTCCAAAACACTCAATAGTGTGTTCGTAATAGCGTTTCTGTGCATCCACTAACTGATCAGATGTCGGAGGTCGATCATCAAGGTGCCAATTGAATCCGTTATCTGGCATCGCTAAACCACCAAGTTTGGCGTACACATTAGGTAGGGCTGAGATTTCAGCAATATCTTTGCACCATTGTTCAAAAATTTCTTCACGTTCGCTTTCATAAGGACCCACACCGAGAGGTGTCCCGAAATGGTCAAGAATTATTGTCGTTTCAGGGGCTGAAGCAGCTATTTCCCGAAATTCTTTATTCTGGTAGTGATAATGCCAGCTTTCGTAGGTGTAACCGAGACGTCCCAAAGTACGGACGCCTTCTTGAAAATTTTCGTTTTCATAAAGATTGGCTGGAGATCGCCCAACAATAGTCATATGCTCCGGATGCTTAGAATGCGCCAAAGCATGCCTGATGCCGCGAAACAATCCTCGACTTGCTGCTTCGTGAGCTTCGAGAACTTCTTCAACACTTGTTCCCATTGTTAGGTCTGCATGGGCAACTATTCCGGCAATTAAAGGTTTAGCTTGTTCTTTTGATCCTTCAGCTATTTCAGCTACAAACTCTGTTTCACCAACAGGTTTGAGATGCTCTGGACCAGTATCTCGATATGAGGCACTGCATTCAACGAAAACAGTTTTTCTAATGTCATGACCAGATTGAGTATCATTTTGCAAATTCTCCAACAGGTAATCGAACTCGGATCTCTCCCACAGATGATGATGAGGATCAACAATAGGAAAATCAGGCTCTAAAACTTCCTCCTGAACCAACTCGTACCAATCGGGTCCGGGGGGAGTGAATGAAGATTTTTTCATATTAAATAATGTTTATTGACCCGATCAAAGAAGAAACATACTCTAGATCTCCATCGAGAGCACAGTGATCTTTCCAAGAAGACCTATGTGTTGCCCATGAAACAAACTCATGACTCGTTGAAGTGATACTGGCAGATACGTCCTGTTCTAAATAATTATCGATCTGGATCAGTTCATTTTCTTCAGAGTTATGTAAAACCCATTCCCCTCCGCCAGGTCCAGTCAACCTAAGAAGTATTGGTTTTTTCAGCGAAGTTAAATCTTTAGAGCACATCTGAGG
>DBNM01000162.1:2470-5558 GCA_002299135.1 Candidatus Neomicrothrix sp. UBA672
TCGCTTAACCGGACCGCCAGGAGACGCCATATCGTGCCGTAGGTGACAGTAATGATCGAAACAAAAAGCATATGGCAACCACCTGAGTTGGTATGTGCCCAGATCGGACATTTGTTGTTCTATGGAAGCAGTCGGTTCTTCTATCAGGTTAGAAAAAACATTTAAAGCGGGTTCCAAATATTTGTAATACTCTTCGATCAGTTCATCTGAAGACCAGTCTTTCCGCGGGGAAACGAGTGCTTCCATAACTTCTTCAGCTCCAAGTTGATCTTGTCCATCACTTGGTGGGTCAGGATCAGCGAATTGTTTCAGATTGCTTGTTACGTGAGCGAAGACATCCTGAACCCGCCATCCTTCGCATGCGCTTGCCATTTGCCATTCATCTTCCACGAGAGAATCAACGAACTCTTGCAAGTCATTATGGTTGGCTCTTAGGGCATCAATTACGTTTATTGATGGTCTTTCTTTAGAATCCATATTAAGTATGACGATAGGTGATAGGTGACACATACTGCTAGCGGAAGGCATAGAATTTAATTTCTAGGAGTGATTGCATGACCATTTCGATTGACAACCCACCAACAATTGCTTGGACGGGTGAAGAAATAGAGATAATTGATCAGACATTGTTGCCAGACGAGTTGAAAGTAATACGACTCAAAACAGTCGATCAAGTAGTCGACGCTATTAAAAGGTTGGCTATCCGAGGGGCACCAGCTATCGGCGCATGTGGAGCATATGGAGTTGTTGTAGCAATTGATCGAATTGCAGCTGACGAAGTTTATGAGGTCATTTCTAAGATGAACGAAGCCGCTGTAACAATAGGAGAAACGAGGCCTACAGCCGTGAATCTTTCCTATGCAGTTGAGAGGGTGCAAAAGACCGCTTCAGAGGGAAAGTCAAAAGAAGAAATCCGTGAGCTTGCACTGAACGAAGCAAATAAAATTTTTGCTGAAGATCGTGATGCTTGCGATTCAATTGGTCAGTACGGAGCTGAAGAATTGTCCGCTTATACAAATCTGATGACTCACTGCAATGCAGGTCGACTTGCTACAACAGGTATAGGCACAGCTCTGGGCGTCATTTACGGCAAGGCGTTAGCGGGACAACCGGTGGAAGTTTTTGCTTCTGAGACCAGACCTTTACTCCAAGGAGCACGGCTCACTGCATGGGAGCTGTCTAACGCTGGAATAGCTGTAACTGTTATTCCAGATTCCTCGGCATGTTCTCTTATGACATCAGGCCGTGTCGACGCTGTAGTTGTAGGAGCCGACCGTATAGCTACAAATGGAGACGCAGCAAACAAGATTGGCACCTTCACACATGCTGTTTCGGCTCATAACGCGGGAATCCCTTTTTATGTCGCTGCCCCTACAACCACTTTTGATCCAGAAACATCAAACGGTCAAGACATAAAAATTGAACAGCGGGATCCTGATGAAATTCGAGGAGTTGAAAAGTCAAATGTACCAACTAAAGGTGTTGAGATATGGAATCCGGCCTTTGACGTAACACCAGCGGAACTGATCACTGGGATAATCACCGAATACGGGGTCCTGAGAAGCGATTATTCCAAATCGATAGAAGACTTACTATCGAAAGCATCTTTGTAGGGTAAAACGATGGGAAAAGCAGAAAAGAAAAATACTTCTAATAGTCCAGCTGATCCAGTCGAAGCATGTGCCCATTTCAGCAGGCTAATTGGTGCTGATTCAAACTTGGTTTTGCATGGCGGCGGTAATTCATCAGTTAAGGCTGTGCGTCCCGACATTACAGGTGAAGATCGTGAAGCCATATTTGTAAAAGGATCGGGATGGGATATGGGAAGCCTTGAAGTGCCCGGTCTTACTCCTTTAGATCTTCCTAGACTTACGCAACTTCTAGAGCTTGGAGAGTTGAGTGATGTAGACATGATGCGTGAGTTGTCTGCAGCGAAACTAGATCCAGGGTCCCCAAACCCTTCTGTAGAGACCTTACTTCATGCATTTATTCCTTTTAGAGCTGTACAACATTCACACGCTGATGTAATTGTTACCCTCACAAATTTGGCGGGCATGAACACTCCTGATGAAGTTGTAAGAGACATATTTGGTGATGAAGTAATTGTTATTCCATATGTAATGCCGGGGTTTGATTTGGCTCAAGAAGTCAGAGAAAACTGGACATCACAATTTCATGATGGGACACAAGGCATGGTTCTTTTGAATCATGGTCTTTTTACTTTCGGAAATGATTCGCAAACTGCTTATGAAATGCACATGCAATTGATCAAAAAAGCCGAAACTTGGTTGGAAAAAGAAGCACCTGTCGACTCTCAAAAAGAAAATTCATTGCCAGCGGAAATTCTCCTAACTGATTTAGCACGATTGCGTTATCAGATGTCGAATGTTGCTGGGAAACCGATGATCGTCAGAAGGCACACAGATGATTCTGTTGCAGGATTTTTACAACGAGAAGACTGTAAGGATCTTGCTCGCAGAGGACCTTTGACACCCGATCACATAATCCGCACAAAACGTTTGCCGATGATGGGCAGTAATGAGGATTCACTAGATCAATATGTAGAGGAATATAAGTCTTACGTTGAAGAATTCCGACATAGGATTAGGACTGAGTTCACCGAGATAGATCCAGCTCCGCGCATAGTATTGGATCCTGAAATTGGAATGCTCACAGCAGGTTTTACTGCAACTGATGCGCAAATTGCAGCTGATATCTACCATCACACAATCCCTGTTCTTACTAGAGCTGAAGATCACCTTGGTGGTTATAAAGCGCTCTCGGCTGAAGAGTTATTCGATGTCGAATACTGGGATTTAGAACAGGCAAAGTTGCGCAAAACTGGAACCCCCCCTGAACTTAATGGAACAGTGGCGCTTGTTACAGGTGCTGCATCTGGAATCGGCAAGGCATGCGCAGAAGAATTAAAAGGTCGAGGAAGTGCTGTTATTGGACTCGATCTTAGTCCTGAGATTGAAAAGGTTTTCTCCGGTGACAACTGGATTGGAATAGAAGCTGACGTTACAAAAACTGAAGAAGTTGCATCTGCAATAAAGACAGGAGTTGAAAGATTTGGCGGTCTGGATAT
>DBNM01000162.1:5957-6798 GCA_002299135.1 Candidatus Neomicrothrix sp. UBA672
ATGTCGGTAAATGTTGACTCAGTTCAATCACTATTCGGTCATATAGGTCCTCTTTTGGCTCTTTCACCTGTAGGAGGAAGAGTCGTGGTAATAGGTTCTAAAAATGTTCCAGCTCCAGGCAAAGGAGCAGCTGCATATTCAGCCTCGAAAGCCGCCTTGCAACAATTATGCAGAGTGGCAGCTTTGGAATGGGCACCTAATAAAACACGGGTAAATCTAGTTCATCCGGATGCGGTTTTTGACACAGGCCTATGGAGTGAAGAGCTTATTACGGAAAGGGCTTCAAATTATGGAATAAGCCCTGAAGAATACAAGAAAAGGAACCTTCTTTCCGTTGAAGTCACGTCAAAAGCAGTAGCACGTTCAGCGATTTCACTTTGCACAGATGATTTTTCTACAACAACTGGTGCTTCTGTTCCCACTGATGGCGGAAGTGACAGAGTCATCTGAAAATAAAATTTGTGGGGGGGTGCGCGAAACTGTCACACCCATGAACCTATGCTTTAGTCATGAGGTCAAATATGGTCAAGTTTCTGCTCGGCGGATTTTCCTTGCTCATCATTAGCGCGTGTGGAGGCGGAGACGAAGAGCCTGTTCTGGTGCCAGCTACCATGGCTCCGACTACGACTCTTGTGGATCTGTCGACCACGGTCCCTATGACAACGACTTCTTATGCTACGCCAGCAACTATTGTGCCAGTTGTCATCGAAACTACGACAACAACGGTAGTGATTGAGATGGAGGAAACAGAACCTGAACTAGTTGAATCAGTAACGGTGGCTGCCGGAGATTCTTTATCGGAGATTGCAAAAGCTAATGGAACTACAGCTGAAAAACTTGC
>DBNM01000162.1:7217-8189 GCA_002299135.1 Candidatus Neomicrothrix sp. UBA672
CAGTAGAAGAATCGCTTAGAACTGTCGTGGTCGAATCAGGGGATTCGCTGTCAAAAATAGCAAAGCGAGAGGGTGTTACGGTTGATGAAATTATGTCCCTGAATAACATCAGCGACCCTAATCTTCTTTTCGTGGGGCAAAAGTTGACAATAAGTGGTGAAGCTTCTCCTGAGCCTCAAGAAGAAGACTCAGTTTGTTAATTGAAAAGTAAGCCTCCCATCTATTAAACCTCTAAGTTTATTAGGTGACTGTTAATCTTTCTGAGTTTGATCAGAGTTGTTTGGATGGACAAGAAGGTCCTGCTGCGACTTCGGCAATGAGAGTAATAGTGCGTTTAGCCGAAGCTATGAAAGCCACAGAGCTTCTAGATGTGACTTCAGCACATATTGATTCATGTCTTTATCACGGCCCGGCAGTTTTGGATTTTGCGAAGTGGTTAGAAGATCAAGGAGCCAAAGTAACAATTCCTACAACTTTGAATGTTTCTTCACTTGACCTGATACATCCAGACTTATATCGCGGGGATGAAGATTGGGGTGTTCAAGCAAGGCTATTGATGGACTGTTACGAACGAATGGGGTGTAAACCGACTTGGACATGCGCCCCTTACCAACTAGAAGAGCGACCCAAGTTTGGAGAACAAGTGGCTTGGGCTGAGTCGAATGCAATAGTTTTTGCGAATTCTGTTTTAGGTGCCCGCACACACAGATATGGAGATTTTATTGATATTTGTGCGGCAATTTGTGGCAGAGCTCCAGCAGCGGGACTTCATTTGGACGAGAACCGTAAAGGCGACATTTTGTTCCGAGTCGATGGATTGAACGACTCATTACTGGATCGTGATGTTTTTTATCCGGTTTTAGGACATCTGGTTGGCAAGAATTCAGGTAATGGTATTCCTGTTATTCAAGGTTTACCCGATGGGGTGAGTGAAGACCGTTTGAAAGCATTGGGAGCTGCAGCTGCGTCATC
>DBNM01000162.1:8568-10236 GCA_002299135.1 Candidatus Neomicrothrix sp. UBA672
ACTGAAGAAGCATTTTCAGGATCGGACCCAACTGATGTGATAGATGTGACACCCGAAAAAATAATCGCAGCACGAGACGAGTTGAGCACTGCATCAGATTCCAGAATAGGGGCCGTGAGTCTTGGGACTCCTCATTACTCAGTTCAGGAAATTAAGAAACTGTTCGAACTTTTTGACAGTGAGTCTGTTAATCCTGAAGTCAACTTTTATGTCTCTACAGGTAGAGATGTTCTAGCGGAAGCTTCTTTACGAGGTTTCGTAAAACCTTTGGAAGATGCAGGGGTTATTTTCGTTACAGATACGTGCACCTACATAACACCCATTATGGAAGCTGTGACTCTACCGGTGATGACTGATTCAGCTAAATGGGCGTATTACGCTCCCGGTAATTTAGGGGTTGAAGTTATTTTCGGGGCTGTTGAAGACTGCGTAGCTTCAGGCATTTCAGGGGACTTATCTGTTGACAGTAAAATTTGGGTTGATGGTTGACCATGATTTTTTTAGTTCGAGGAAAAGCGAATGGAGAAGTCTTAAAACTGGATGAGCCACTTAGTTTTTGGGGGGGAGTTGACCCTGAAACAGGTGAGATCATTGATTTGAGGCACCCACAAGGTGGAATGTCAGTAAAAGGAAAAGTTTTAATGATGCCTTTCGGAAGAGGGTCGAGTAGTGGAAGTTCAGTCATAGCCGAAGGAATTCGTTCAGGTTCCGGTCCCGCAGGAATAATAATGATGGAAGCTGATGAAATAATTGCCCTGGGTTCAATTGTTGCTGACGAAATTTATGGAAAAGCTATGCCAGTGATTGTTGTTGAGAAAAGTGAATATGAAACATATTCAACAGGAGATCAGGTGGTGATCTCCGAAGATGGAATCACTTTAAGTTGATTCGTCTTCAGAAACCCAATCTTCTATAGCGACTCCCAACCCATCAGCAAGTCTGTTTGCGTAAGCGTAGTAGGCCGTAACTTCAACAATGTCGAGAACATCTCGGTCACTAAAATTCACTTCACGAAGTTTATTAACATCTTCTATTTCCATGTTTTTAGGTTCATTCGTAA
Source organism: Candidatus Neomicrothrix sp. UBA672 (assembly GCA_002299135.1). Lineage (GTDB taxonomy): Bacteria > Actinomycetota > Acidimicrobiia > Acidimicrobiales > MedAcidi-G1 > MedAcidi-G1. The sequence continues at coordinate 9,629 of DBNM01000162.1, forward strand.
GCTTCACTGCGAAATTCAACATAGTTTTACGAGAATCTGACAATTGGGAGGTTGTCCAATCTTCTTCAATTTGTTCTAGTAGGTTGTCATCTTTTAGCAGGTTGCGCAGACCGCGCTTATGATGAAACACTCAATAGTGGCAATGGTTTTCCAAACTAACCACGAATGCTATTAGCTCTCTTTCAACTTTTCGTAAAGAAGCAGTTCCGGACATGGCGGACGAGTACACGGCATTATGTGCGTACATGCTTCTGGGATTGATCGAATGAACCGCCATGATGTGATCCACACGACCATTTTCTTGATCTTTTACGTTCTCAAGCAAATCATTTAGAGAACTATCCTTGTTCCAATCTGCTTGCGGAACGGTCTCTATCCAAGCCGGATCCTTCATCATTTAATTCCTTTGCATGCATATTTTTTTAGATTGTCGTATAAGACAGTAGCTTCTTCGAGAATAGGTAAAAATTTTTCAGGTAGTGGCTCTCTGTTGGGTTCTTTGTTCGAAAAACCAGATGATTCGTGAGTGTTTTTGTACCAGTGTCTGGCCCAAACACCATCTTCAGGTTTTTCTCCAGGTTTCCAAGAAAGCATCGAAGCATCAAAAG
>DBNM01000092.1 GCA_002299135.1 Candidatus Neomicrothrix sp. UBA672
TGTGGGACCATCTCCTGGTTCAGCCCCATAATAATTACCACCTCTGAATCTAGGATCCAAGGAAAGAGCTGTCCTGCCTATTGCACTCCAAGCAATCTGCTGTGCACTGGCTCTTAACGTAGTAGCCAAAGGTGCTAAAGATGAGACTCGATCAGGAAACATAACCCCCCATTCGAGCACTTGCATGCCACCCATTGAACCACCGACTACACAACTCCATTTTTCTATACCTAAATGATCTGCAACACGCCTTTGACATCTGACGATGTCGCGAATTGTTACGACAGGAAAATCAGGTCCAAATGGTTTGCCGGTCTTTGGATTGATGCTCGCAGGCCCCGTCGATCCCTGACATCCTCCTAAAACATTTATGCAGACTATGAAATTCTTTTCTGTATCCAATGCACAACCTGGACCAATAAGTCCATTCCACCATCCTGGCGTAGAATGGCTTGTCTCAACATCGCCATAAGCATGCGAATCACCTGTTAGAGCATGACAAACCAATATTGCATTATCTCCTTCTGGAGACAGCTCTCCCCACGTCTCATAAGCCATGCTTATATAGTCAAGAGTTTCTCCGCTCTCTAAAACAAATGCCTGTCCATCTACCACTTCAACAAAATTACGATTGCCTACACCTTGCTCTATAGACCATGCTCCTGAAGCGGGGATATCATCGCTGTAGGATCGTGGATGAAAAGGCAAACGCACAGACTTACGTCTGCCGTTAATAAATCTTTTTATCCTCATTTTTCCTCCGCAAACAGACTCCAATCGGAGCCGGCAGGGAAAAATAACCACCCGCCGGACACTTCATTGTCTCTTCCGAAACCGCATCCTCACCTACTAGGCGAACGAGCACCTTGGGTGTCCATCCCAGGTTGCCGGACTCAAATTTGAGCCTCTCTTGATGTAATACCATTCTAAGAGGCGCATGAAAACATCATGCATAGTCTTAGAAATTTTGCACTTTATCCGAACTAATTTGCCTCCAAATCAGGGTTCCATGAGATTAAATTTTTTAATCTCTCATCATTAGAAAACATCTCAACTATTGGCTGTTTAAGACCAAGTCGCCGCATCAGTTTTCTGATTTCAAGCTCCTCATCCCAGCAGATCAAACTTACCACTACACCGCTCTCACCTGCTCTTGCAGTCCTACCAGACCGATGCAAATAAGTTTTGGCATCAGAAGGTGGATCGTAGTGGATCACTGCCTCTACATCATCCACATGGATTCCTCTTGCTGCCACGTCAGTCGCAACCAATGTTCTTATTTTCCCTTTAGTGAAGTCCTTTAAAGCTTTTTCACGCTGCGACTGCCTAAGATCCCCATGTATGGCCGCTGCAGTAACATTTTCTTGTAAAAGTTTGGACGCTAACTTATCTGCCCCCCATCGCGTTTTAGTGAAAACTATTGTTTTGTTCGAAGAATTTATTATTGTGGCAGCTACCTTCACTTGATCCATTTCATGAACGGCGATAAAACGATGCTGCATCTCTGCAACTGTCACTTCACGAGATTCAACTTCATGCATTGCAGGTTCTTGTTGATATCGGCTTATCAAACCACTTACCATGCCATCTAGAGTTGCTGAAAACAGTAAAGTTTGATGATCTAGTTCCACTTGTCGCAAGATCCATTCGACTTGTGGCATAAACCCCATATCTGCCATTCGATCAGCTTCGTCAATGACAATTTTCTCAACACTAGCTACTGAAATATCACCTCTTTCCAATAGGTCAATCAAACGTCCTGGTGTGGCAACTACAAAATCGACACCTTTCTTTAGTGCCTCAATCTGCTTTTCTATCGGGGAGCCTCCATAAATAGCTCTTACTCTTAGACCTCTCTTCAAAGCTAAAGGCTCAAGCTCATTACATACTTGAATAGCCAATTCGCGTGTTGGGACAAGGGCTAAACCGGTAGGTTCTCCTGGTTTTGAAGCTGGTAAAAGCTGCAACAGCGGCAAACCAAAAGCAATTGTTTTACCTGATCCTGTTTTTGCCTTCCCGCAGACATCTCTTCCCTTCAAAATATCTGGGATAGTTATTTTCTGTATTTCAAACGGTTCAATGATGCCTAAACGGTTCAATTCTTCAACTAAGTCTTTTTCTATTCCTAATTCAGAAAATCCGACGCTCATCGTTTCCTTACCCCTGCAGTCAAACTATGACAAAAATTTTTGATCGTGCTGAAACTATTTTTACCCTCTAAAGCACTCACTCAGCTTGTTCCAGTTGAACCAACTGAAATGGCTTAGCGAATCCATCAACCATTACCTCTCCCAACTCAATTTGAGTGAGATTCATCAATGGTGAAACCAACTCCTTTGGTGCTAAAACTTGACCAGGTCCGGCACTATCACATAGCCGAGAAGCCAAAATTACCTCTCGTCCTACATGATCATCACCTTCGATTAAAAGAACCCAACCACGCGCAATTCCAGCCCTTACCGGCAATTCAAAATCTGAATCATTAATTAACGAATTAATTTCAAGTACCGAATCAACTGTCTCTTCAGGTTCTACCCCAACAAGCATCACACCATCACCAAGCCATTTAGCTATTCTCACACCTCTTTTGCTTGCAATGTTGCGAACAGCGTTACGAAAATCAACCAATACGTCAACTGCCTGCTCATCTCCCGCTCTTTCATTAAAAGCGGTGAAACCTGAAAGGTCTATAAAAGCAAAAGTTCTATCCACTCTTCGCAACACGAAATCAGTATCCACACAAAGACCGTAGTTGCTAAAACCTCTCTTAGGGATTCATTGAATCAATAGGTCGTTGTCTCCCTAG
>DBNM01000177.1:0-2940 GCA_002299135.1 Candidatus Neomicrothrix sp. UBA672
TCTTTGATCGCTGCTTTGATTGGCTATTTAGGGAAAGTCTCTTCTACGCGTTATCCCAAGCGCTAATTTCCAGGGATTCCTGTGGAGAGTTATCAAGCTAGCTCTGTAGATGGCATGACAGTCGATTGGGGTCTAGCTGAAAAGGTAGCTAACCAAATAGCTAACAGGGCTCCTTTTAATGATGCAAGTTATCTAAAAGGACTGAATGAGTCTTTTAGCGGTTTTACTTCAAGTGCTGAAAAATTAGTAGAAACTTCAACAGGTTTGAAATCTTTTTCGGGTGAAGCAAAGGCAAAAGTTGTTGATAGAAGTGGTTGGATTCGAGCGAACTTTTCTTCTCTAAAACGTTTATTGAAACCTGTTTTGGCAGAAAATCATGAAAAAAATAGATCTTCGATTTCTTCACGTATAGCAGCTTTAGAAATAGGTGCAGTTTTAGGTTGGATGTCAACACGAGTTTTAGGGCAATACGATTTATTAGTTTTAGATAATGAAGATTTGAACGATCAAGATTTGGTTTATTACGTCGGACCTAATATCTGTGCGATAGAACGTCGTTATGCTTTTGACCCAGACGGTTTCCGTTTATGGCTGGCTATTCATGAGTTAACCCATAGAGCACAATTCACGGGTGTCCCGTGGATGAGAGAACACTATTTGTCATTGGTAAAAAATCTTCTTCAAGAAGTTCAACTTGATACGAATGAATCGACAAAGAAAAATAATTCACAAATGAAACTTTCAAAAAATACCGAATCTTCTCGATTATCTGAGTTTAAAATATCCAATTTTTTTACATCAATAGATCAGAAGGACTCAATTAATGACATAGCTGCTCTTATGACTCTTCTTGAAGGTCATGGTGATGTCATTATGAGTCGAGCGGGGAAAGGTCATGTAAGAAACCAAGAAAGATTTGAAAAAGTAGTTACTCAAAGAAGAAAATCTGCGACTGGAGTCACGAGGATTTTTCAGAAACTTATTGGCATTGAAGCAAAATTGGCACAATACGAAGAAGGTGAAGAATTTATTTGCGCTATTGAGGAATCCGAAGGGATCGATTTTTTGAACATAGTTTGGGAACACCCAAACAACTTGCCAAAATTGGAGGAGATAAAAAATCCAAATCTTTGGATCTCTCGAATTAAGAAGCTTAAAAATGAGTAGTGATTTGCTTTCTGAGCTTCAAGATCGTTGCATTTTCCCAGCAAGTGGAACTGAAGTTGATTGCGCTGTTTCAGGTGGAGCGGATTCGTTGGCTTTACTTTTACTAGCTGTAAACGCTGGTTTAAAAGTAACTGCGTGGCATGTAGACCATGGACTTAGAGAAACTTCAAGCGATGAAGGAGAAATGGTATTTGAAGTGGCCAGCGATTTGGGTGTACAAGCTAATTGTCTAAAAGCATTTATAGAAGATGGCCCAAATTTGGAAGCTCGAGCTCGTGATGCTAGAAGAGATGTTTTACCCCCACAAATTCTTACAGGTCACACAGCAGATGATCAGGCTGAAACTGTAATTTTGAATTTGCTTAGAGGTTCCGGCGTGCAAGGAACTGCAGGGATCGGAGATCCTCATAGAAGACCGATATTAGATTTACGTCGCCGTGAGACAAGGGAGCTTTGCCTTTCAGAGCAATTAGATCCAGTAAACGATCCTATGAATTCGGATCCTAGATTTACACGTAACAGGATACGTAACGAGGTGATTCCGTTGTTGGCTGAAGTAGCCGGACGAGATCCCGTCCCACTGTTAGCTAGACATGCAAATTTGGCTGGAGAAGCATCCGGAATTTTAGCTAATTTGATAAAAGATTTCGATATAACGGATGTCCGGTCAGTAGCTGATGTTCCTGACCCAGTGGTTAGATTTGCGATTCAAGACTGGTTAACAGACAATCTTGGTTTGCCAGCAGATTATTCTTCAGTTAACAGAGTTTTACAGATTGTACGAGGAGAAATTAAAGGAACAGAAATTCCTGGTGGTTTTCGAGTGGATCGGTCTCAAGGAAAAGTTAGATTTTCAGTTAATACAAAAATTTCTCAAGAAACAGACTAATTTTTATCTAATTGTTTAGAAGATAGGGTCATTATTGATGAGCGAAGAACAAACAGAGAATATTCCAACTCCCCAACATGTTTTGATAACAGCAGAGCAAGTCGCAGAGAAGGTTGATGAATTAGGGAAGCAAATCAGTCAAGACTATTCCAAAGAAGCGCCTCTTTTGGTAGGTGTTCTAAAAGGGGCGTTTGTTTTTATGAGTGACCTATCGAGGTCTATTGATTTACCAATAGAGTTTGACTTTATGGCTGTTTCCTCATACGGTCATTCGACCACCTCGTCGGGAGTGGTGCGAATCGTTAAAGATCTTGATCTCGATTTAGCTGGTAGACATGTTCTTCTAGTTGAAGACATAGTTGATAGTGGCTTAACTCTTAATTTTTTACGAAAGAATCTTCTTGCTAGAAACCCCGAGAGTTTAGAGATTTGTGCACTTCTTGTCAGGGAAGATTTTCAATTTGAAGAAGACACAATAAAATACGCAGGTTTTCAAGTGCCAGCTGACTGGTTAGTTGGTTATGGATTAGACGTAGCTGAACGTTATAGAAATTTGCCTGATATTTGGGTAGCTAGTTCAGAGAGCTAATAATTTGAAGAAATTAAAGTGGATTAACTCGCGTTCTATAGTTTTTACTCCAGTAACCTCCGATCTGATGCAGTTACTTTTTTTAATACAATTTCAAAATCTATTTTCTATTAACTTGAGGTTTGTTGATGAGAGGTAAATGGGCTCAGGGAATAGAGCCAAGGAAATTTTGTTGGGTGATTAAAGACTCTTTAGCTATCTGCGAAAGGCCAGGGGGTTTTGGGGAAAGTCATAGAAGTGTTCGGCGACAAGAAGAAGTTATTTGGATTAGGCAAAACGACTTTGATGTTGTTGT
>DBNM01000177.1:3337-33113 GCA_002299135.1 Candidatus Neomicrothrix sp. UBA672
GAGGAGGGCCTTACAAGATTGACGGCTTTATTCACTCGGCTGAATTCTCTACTTGATGACAATCCAAGAGTGTTGTTGCATCGCGAAGAGCTGGGCGACCAAATTTGTGGTCTGATTGCAGCGTACCTTTTGTGGCGTGAATTAGTTCCTACAGGACCACGCGCAATTGAAGTTGTTGAACAGCTTTTTGAAAAGCAAATCGGAAGCGATGGTCGCGAGATAGTCGAACTTATAGAGATTGAAAGTCAAAGTAATTCATAGTTCTTATGGAGATAGTTACTTCAGTTAAGGATTTCCAAAATCTTCTAAATGAAAGACGAAATCTAGGAGAGGAAATAGGTTTCGTCCCTACGATGGGTGCTCTCCATGAAGGGCACACTTCACTGATTGACACTTCAGTCAAGCAGAAGAAAACTACCGTTGTCTCAATCTTTATAAATCCACTTCAGTTTTCCGATGAAGAAGATTTAGATGATTATCCTTCAAGTTTAGAAAAAGATGAGGAGACTTGTTTAAAGCATAAAGTTGATCTTCTTTTCTGCCCGACGCGAAAAGAGATTTATCCAAAAGGGATGCCGGAACCAGCAGAGATCGGTGAAATTGCAAAAATCCTTGAAGGAAAGAGTAGACCTTCTCATTTTCCCGGCGTTGTAACAGTTGTTGCACGATTATTCGAAATCGTTGGTAAAGCTTGTGCGTATTTTGGGGAAAAAGATTTTCAACAGATGATGGTTGTAAATGACCTTGTTAAACGCCATAGATTTCCCATTGAAATTGTTGCATGTCCAACTATCCGTCAAATCGATGGGTTAGCTCTTTCAAGCCGAAATGTTTATTTAACAGAAGAGCAACGTGTAGATGCCCCTGTGCTTTACCGCGCTTTGACTGCAGGAGCAGAGTTAATTTCCGATGGAGAAAAAAAATCCGAAAATTTGAAAAAATTGATAAGTGACATAGTAGTAAACGAATCAAAAGGTGACTTGGATTACGTAGGAATTGTCGATTCTGAAACTTTTACTCCACTTGATTCATTGAACGATTCTGGGAAGCAGATCCGAATATTAATCGCATGCGATTTCGGAACTGCTCGTTTAATAGACAATATTGGTGTTGTTATTCCTTAAAGTTAAAAGTCGACTGCTAGAACCCACTTGAGGCACTACCCTTAAAACAGGTAGTTCTTTTACTTCATTAGGACTAATAGTTTTTAAAGTGAGTGTTACCTGATTGGTTTGTCTTATCTTTGTGTGAGACTAAATTTCTACTGGAAAAGCGATTTGTGAGAGGAAAAGAATGCTTTTAACCATTGATGTAGGGAATACTCAGACGGTTATAGGGCTTTACGAGAGTTCTGCATCAGCTAGTGAGGCTGATGCAGGCCTTTTGGATTTTTGGCGAATTGCTACCGACGATGATCGAACTTCTGACGAACATGCAGTAATTATTAGAGATCTGGTTAGGTCTTCTGGTTATAAAGATGAGTTTGACGGAATCGCAATTTGTTCAGGTGTTCCACGTGTATTAGCAAGTCTTCGTGAGATGGTTGGTAGATATATGGAATTAGAACCAATAGTTATTGAACCTGGAGTTCGTACTGGAATGCCCATACTTTATGACAATCCTCGCGAGGTCGGTGCAGATCGTATTGCAAATGCTGTTGCGGCTTTCGACTTATACGGTGGTCCATCTGTAGTTGTTGATTTTGGAACCGGAAATAATTTCGATGTTATCTCTTCAGAGGGGGAATTTCTTGGCGGTGCTATAGCTCCTGGTATTGAGATAAGTCTGGATGCTCTTTTCGAACGAGCCGCTGCTTTGAGAGCTATCGAGTTAACTGAACCACGAAGCGTTATTGGTAAAAGCACAGTCGAATCCCTTCAATCAGGAGCTATTTATGGTTTTGCTTCTCAAGTAGATGGGATGGTTGAGCGATTTAGAGAGGAATTAAATGATTGCACAGTGATTGCTACTGGCGGCTTAGCACATCTGATTGCTCCAGTAGCTACATCAATTGACCATGTTGAACCGTTTTTAACTTTGCATGGGCTGAGACTTGTATACGATCTAAATAGGGGTGATGATGGATAGAGAAATTCCTTTTCGGTTCGAAGTCACAAATTCAGCTTCTCAACTCCTATCCGAACATTCAGATTTGGCTGAAGGGGATAGTAGCGGAATAACGGTTTCAGTCGCCGGTAGATTGATGTTGCGCCGAGATCAAGGAAAAATAGTTTTTGGCGTTTTGCAAGACTCAACTGAACGTATCCAGCTGTTTGCTTCCGAAAAAAATACTCCTGATTTTGAAATTTTTTCTAATTTGCATTTGGGTGACTGGCTGGGGGTAACTGGGGAAGTAATTAAAACAAAAAGAGGTGAAGTTTCCGTTCGTGTTGATTCATGGGTCCTTTTAGCTGAAGCAAAGCGTTCTTTTCCTGACAAATGGCATGGCATATCTGATACCGATATTCGTTACAGACAAAGATATGTGGATCTTTGGGTTACAGAAGAATCTCGTGAGACATTCAGAACTAGAAGTCGAATCATCTCGTTAATTCGAAATTGGCTTGAGAACCGAGATTTTATGGAAGTAGAAACTCCGGTCTTTCATCCAATTCCAGGGGGAGCTGCAGCTCGTCCTTTTGAAACTCACCACAATGCTCTCGATATTGATTTATTTTTACGAATTGCACCTGAGTTGTATTTAAAGAGGCTGGTCGTAGGAGGATTCGAAAAAGTTTTTGAAATGGCCCGTGTCTTCAGAAACGAAGGAATTTCCACACGTCACAACCCAGAATTTACAATGCTTGAGCTCTATGAAGCTTATGCAGATTACGAAGACATTATGAGACTGGTGGAAGACTTGGTTTCCGAACTCGCTTTGGAAATTTGCGGCTCAACAGTAATTCAATATGACGGCCGTGAATTAGATCTTTCAACTCCGTGGGAAAGATCCAGCATGTTGGATCTTCTAAATGGAAAAATTCAAACCGATATTAATTTACAGACTCCAATAGAAGAATTAAGAAAGCTTTGTGAAGATCTGTCAGTTCCATTTAAGGATCATTATGGACCTGGAAAGTTGATTCTTGAACTATACGAGAAGACGACTGAGCCAGAACTATGGGGCCCAATATTTGTAACTGACTATCCACAAGAAGTATCACCTCTTTCAAGAGCTCACAGAAGCAATCCAGACTTGGTTGAACGGTTCGAAGCTATTGTCGCTGGTCGAGAGTTATGCAATGCATTTTCTGAAGTTGTTGATCCGGATGACCAGAGATCACGCTTTGCTGCTCAGGAGAAGAGTAGAGATGCTGGAGATGAAGAAGCGATGGTAGTTGATGAGGATTATTTAAGAGCTTTGGAATATGGGTTACCGCCAACAGGTGGTCTGGGTATAGGAATAGATCGCCTAATCATGATCCTTACCGACACTCAGGCAATTAGAGATGTAATTCTTTTCCCCACGTTAAGACCCGAGCAGGATTAATTATTTTTTAAAATGATTGACCTGGTTTGCGAGAATGGTGCAGGTAGATTTCAGGATTTCTGCCGTTGGATTATTCGGAAGGTTTTTTAAAGATTGTTGAGCTTCATGTGTGAAACCCAGAGCGGTTTCTATCGTGGAGATTATGGCTTCATCTGACCTAACAAGAATTAAGGCTTCATCTCTTTTATCACTACTTATGGGGTTACTTAAGAGGTCTTTTAAAGCTTCACCATTCGGGCCTTTAAGTGCTCTAATAACTGGGAGAGTGTAGACACCTTCTAGCATGTCGTTTCCTGAAGGTTTACCAAGCTCTTTTTCACTTGCCATTACATCCAAGAGGTCATCAACAATTTGAAAAGCAATTCCATAGAGATTCCCGAATTTTGTTACTGCTTTAACCACTTCTTCTGGATATTCAGAAACAATTGCTCCAACTTTTGCTGAAGCTGAAAGAAGCGCACCGGTTTTACCTGAGATTGAAGACATGTATGCGTCTTCAGTTCTTGTGATGTCATATGCAGAATTAACTTCCCGAATTTGACCTTCACAAAGTGCGGCAATAGTTGAGGCGAGCAAACCCGCGACTTCGGCTCCAAGTCCAGCAGCTATTTCAGAGGCTCTTGCTAATAAGTAGTCGCCTCCAAGAATCGCTTCGTGGTTACCCCATTCCTCATTCACACTTTTAACGTTCCTGCGAGTTTTAGCACCATCCATTACATCATCGTGATAAAGAGAACCTTGATGAACCAGCTCGACTGCTACGCCACCAAGAATTACTTCTCGACTTGGAGCAACTGGTTTGTCTTCAAGTATCTGAGAAGATGCAATAGCAAGACTTGGTCTGATTCGTTTACCTCCCGCATCGATTAAATGGCGCGAAAGTTTTGTAAGAAGAGGCTCTTCAGCTTTAACAGCGATTCTTAGTTCTTCTTCCACTCTTTCCAAGGCACTTTTAATACCTGGCAAAGTGAGGAGCGTGTAGGAGTCATCATCCACGTGCCGAGGATACGACATTTTTACCCCATCTCGAAACTGTCAAAGAAAGGTTCTTTAAAATAGCTGTTTTCTTTATCGCTGGTACATTACAGAGATAGGTACAATTAATATTAATTAGTTTAATTTTCGGGAGATTACCAGTTGTTTGAACGGTTCACAGACAGAGCTCGTCGTGTGGTGGTGTTAGCGCAAGAAGAAGCGCGTCTATTAAATCATAATTACATTGGCACCGAGCATATTTTACTTGGGCTTATCCATGAAGGAGAAGGAGTGGCTGCTAAGGCACTTGAATCCTTAGGAATTTCACTTGAAGGAGTGCGTGGTCAGGTAGAGGAACTAATTGGACAAGGTGGAAGTTCTCCAAGTGGCCATATACCTTTCACGCCTCGTGCAAAGAAAGTTCTAGAATTGTCCTTAAGAGAAGCGCTTCAATTAGGTCACAACTACATAGGCACCGAGCATATACTTTTGGGCTTGATCCGCGAAGGAGAAGGAGTGGCTGCTCAAGTATTGGTTAAGTTGGGTGCAGATTTGTCTAGAGTTCGGCAACAAGTTATCCAACTCCTTTCGGGCTATGCCGGATCAGGAGGTCCAATGGGGGCGGCCTCCGAGAAAGCTGGTGCTACTACTGGGGGTAGGGGAACGGAATCACAGTCAGGTTCGCTTGTTCTAGATCAATTCGGAAGAAATCTAACCCAAGCCGCAACAGAAAAAAAGTTAGATCCAGTAATTGGTAGAAAGCGTGAATTGGAACGTGTAATGCAGGTTCTTTCACGTCGCACAAAAAATAATCCTGTACTCGTAGGAGAACCAGGTGTAGGTAAGACAGCTATTGTTGAAGGCCTTGCTCAAATGGTTGCCGGAGGCGATGTCCCAGAGACAATTCAAGGGAAGCAAATCTATACTCTGGATTTGGGTGCCCTAGTGGCAGGAAGCCGCTATAGAGGTGATTTTGAAGAACGACTCAAAAAAGTCTTAAAAGAAATAAAAACAAGAGGCGACATTGTTTTGTTTATTGATGAAATTCATACTTTGGTTGGAGCCGGTGCCGCAGAAGGAGCAATAGATGCAGCGTCGATTTTAAAGCCCATGCTAGCTAGAGGTGAGCTACAGACAATCGGTGCTACCACTATGGAAGAATATAGAAAACATATAGAAAAAGATGCTGCTTTAGAACGACGTTTTCAACCAATAACTGTTGATGAGCCCGATGTTGCTCACACTATTGAGATACTCAAGGGTTTAAGAGAGCGGTATGAATCACATCACCGAGTCACAATCACCGACCAAGCTCTTATAGCAGCGGCTAATTTGGCTGATCGTTACATTTCTGACCGCCATCTTCCAGATAAAGCAATTGATCTAATTGATGAGGCGGGTTCTCGTCTTCGTCTTAGACGTATGAACACTCCAGATGATTTAAGAGAGCTTGAAGTTGAATTAGCTGAAGTTGTTCAGCGTAAAAAAGCAGCTGTCGAATCCCAAGATTTTGAAGAAGCAGGAAATCTGCGTGACCGTGAAAAAGAACTAATCTCGAGTAAGTCAGAACGAGAAGAAGAGATTAAATCATCGGGTGTAGACCTCTTTGATGAAGTAGATGAAGAGTGCATAGCGGAAGTTCTATCTGTATGGACGGGTATACCTGTTTACAAACTCACTGAGGAAGAAACTCAAAAACTTCTTCATATGGAAGATGATCTTCATAAGCGAGTAATTGGTCAAGAAGACGCTATCCATGCAGTTAGCCAAGCAATTAGAAGAACTAGGGCAGGTCTAAAAGACCCGAAACGGCCATCAGGTTCGTTTGTTTTTCTAGGCCCTTCAGGAGTCGGTAAAACCGAATTGGCTAAAACGTTGGCAGAGTTTCTTTTTGGTGATGAACAGGCCTTGATATCTCTTGACATGTCTGAATATATGGAAAAGCACACAGTGAGCAGACTCTTAGGTTCACCTCCAGGCTACGTAGGGTATGACGAGGGAGGTCAACTTACTGAAGCGGTAAGAAGGAAACCATTTTCTGTAGTTCTTTTTGATGAAGTTGAAAAAGCCCACCCAGATGTTTTCAACACGCTATTACAGATACTTGAAGAAGGCAGACTTACAGATTCTCAAGGACGATCAGTTGATTTCCGAAACACTGTATTAATTATGACATCTAATTTAGGGACCGCAGATTTACGTAAAGCTAATTTAGGTTTCACTAAAGCTGATGAAGCTGTTAGCTATGAGCGGATGAAAGAAAAAGTTCAAGATGCTTTAAAACTTCATTTCCGCCCAGAGTTTCTTAATCGAATTGATGAAACGATTGTTTTCCATGAATTAACCATGGAAGAAGTAACGAGAATTGTTGATTTGATGATCAACCGCTTATCCAATCAATTAGCTGGTCAAGGAATGGGCTTGGAGTTGACTGATGCGGTTAAACATCATCTAGCCGAACATGGCTATGATCCGACATTAGGAGCCAGACCTTTAAGACGAGCTATTCAAAGACTCATAGAAGATCCACTTTCAGAACTCCTTCTACATAAAGAATTTAAAGCAGGTGAGATTGTAATCGTGGACGTAGAAGATGTTCCAGAGGAGAATGCTGATGATTCCACCCATGACGGTAAGAAAGTAGTTTTCCGTTCAACTGCAGGATTTGAACCACCTACCATGGAGATGGTAGCTGAGGGAGTTGAATAGAAATTTGCCAGCTATTTTAACTTCATCAAGGAGTTATATTTAGCTGATTTGCTAATGTTTAGAATTAGCAAAGTGTCTGAAATTTGATATGAAAAATTTTTTATTTCTGTTTACCTTCATATTTCTAATTGCAGCGTGCAAAGTTGAAAGCTCAGTATCTGTAAATGTTGAAGATGACGGCACAGGCAGTGTGGAGGTTTTGGTTGAACTTGACGATGAGGCAAGTCGTCTAATAGGAGATATAGAAAAACAGCTTCGAACAGAAGATCTAGATTCTTCTGGTTGGGAAGTTTCCTTACCTGAGAACTTTGAAGAGAAATCTAATGTAGTTGTTTCAGCAGCAAAAAATTTTACAGATGCAGCTTCTTTGGTCAACGTTTTAGAAGAGATTGCAGGACCGTCAGTTTTTTCTGAAATAAGTCTTTCGAGTGAAAAATCATTTGCTAAGAAACTATGGACAATCGACGGAAAGATCGATCTTTCAGAGGGGCTTGCTTTATTCTCTGATCCTGCTTTAGATGAAGTATTGGGAGGGAATCTTTTTGGAAGAAGCATAGAGGACCTTTCTTTTTTATCTGGCTGTGATGAGATTTGTGATCCCGCTGGTTCATTTTTAATGAATTTTTCAGTTTCATTACCCGGCACTAAAGAAAGCGAGTTGAATAATGACGTATGGACAGTCCCTTTAGGTGATCCAACTTCAACACCTTTTTCAAGTTTCTCTACGGTTGACTATCCAAAACCAAAGGCGTGGAGAACAGTTGCATACGTTTTTTTTGGTGCTGCTTTATTGTTTTTAATCTTTAGAGGTTTCAGGAATTTCACTTCGATTTCTCGAATTGGAAGAAATTCTGAAAATCCAAAGAAACGTAATAAAACTTCAGAGATTATTGAAAATGTTCCGACAAAACAGAATCAAGAAACTGATATGAGCATCAAACTTGTTGTAGTTGGAGGGAAAGGGGTTATCTGGGATGGAGGAGCTGACCCAGAAGGATTACTAGTTCCTTTCGTAAGAGAAAATGGTGGATTAGTTGATGCAGATGAAATCGCTGATCGCTATAGGTCAGCGAGTTTAGGCCAATTAAGTTCTGAAGAGTTTTGGGAAAGTGTTGGGCTCGAAGGCAACCCAGATGACATTGATGCTCAGTATTTAAATCTTGTTCGCCTTAGACCTGACGCAGTACCATTTTTAGATCAAATGAAACAGCGTGGAATTCCAGTCGCTTGTATCACTAATTCTGTTTTATCGTGGTCTCAGCAATTGCGTGAACGGCTGGGCGTTGAAGATCAGATTCAACACTGGGTTGTTAGTGGAGAATACGGTGTCAGAAAACCGAGCAACTCTATATTTGAAGCTCTAAGGCGTCTAACAGGTGTTTCTTTTTCAAACATGCTTCTTGTGGATTCTGATATAGCAACTTTAGAGGCGGCTCGAGGTCTTGGAATGTCAACAGTTTTGATGCAAAGTCAGGTGCCGGTCCCAAGCGGTTTCACACATCCAAAGATTGAAGGTTTTGCCGAACTGTTTGGGCAATAAAACTAATTCTTTTCCCTGCTAATAAGATTAATAGATGCAAATAACACTCCCTTCAGGCACAAATGCAGTAATCGAAAAATCTGTTTCAAATAGAAGAGAACTGGGTCTTGTTGTTATCCCAGACGTCATGGGCCTGCGTCCTTTGTTTTACGACATGGTTAAGCGTTTAGCTGCAGAGTGGAATATAACCGTTTGTTCTTTTGAGCTTTATCCCGAGTTAGAGCATTTAAATGTAGAAGAAAGACTTGGAGCGGCTTCCAGACTGGAAGATACCCGAGTGATAGGTGATGCAATAGAAGCAGCCGATGCAATCCAGAGCGACCAGGTTGCGATTTTGGGGTTTTGCATGGGGGGCATGTATACATTGAAAACTGTTTCTTCTCAGAGGTTTTCCAAACATTGTTCTTTTTATGGAATGGTTAGAGTGCCGGAAGCTTGGAAATCAGAAAGTCAGTCAGAGCCTATTTCTTGTTTGCAGAAAGGTGATGCTGATTCTGTTTTAGCGATTGTGGGAAGCGAGGATAATTGGACACCAAAAGAAGATGTAGATCTTTTGTCTTCAACAGGAGTTACGGTGGTCAGTTACAAAGGAGCTGATCACGGGTTTGCACACGACTCATCGAGACCTGCCCATCGTCCATTAGATGCTGCAGATGCATGGATGAAGGCGAAAGACTGGATATTGGGCGAAAGCTAACGTGAACGTATCGTAAGTTGTTCGCGATCGGTAATTCTGTATGTGCGGTCGAATTGCTCAATCCACCCGAGTTTAATGAACGAAGCTATTGCTTTATTAACCCTTTCTCTCGATGCCCCAACCATTCCGGCCAGTTCTTCTTGAGTTACTGGTAACGAAAATTCATCTTCATTATCAGAAATTTCAAGAAGTCTTTTTGCTGTTCTTCCAGTCACATCTAGAAAAACAGAGTCAGCTAAGACTTCATCCATATTTCTTAACCGGGCGACAAGCATTGTGACTACTTCCCACAGTTGGGATGGGTCTTTTTCGTAGAGTTTTTTTATGGGTTCAAAAGGGACTTCGATCACGCATGACTCTTCCAATGCTCGAGCTTCCGCTGATCTTCCTCTGTTGTCAAATAAGCCCATTTCCCCGAAAAGATCGCCGTTTTCCATAAGAGCTACAACCGATTCTTTGCCTATAAATGATTTATTCACAATGGCTATTCGACCGGATTCGACAAGAAAAAGAGAATCTGGTTTATCGTTTTCATGAAATAACACATCTCCCCGTAGCAAGTTTCTTTTTTCTGAGGCTTTTACTATTGCTTCAAGTTCTTTTTCGGTTAATTTGCCAAAAAGCATTGATTCAACAAAAAGGGTGTGATCTATCATTTCACAGGTCATGCTAATACGTAGAAACTATTTAGACGAAGCAAGGAACTTGTTTAAATTTTATTTCAGCTATAAAGGGCCTGTATATGAAAACTTGGACGATTTTAGTAGCTGCAGGAGAAGGATTCCGGTTTGGGAGCAGGAAACAGCTAGCAGAGCTTGCAGGAATGCCAGTTTTACTTCATTCTACTATTTCTGCTTCTTCTGTATCTGATGGGATAGTCGTCGTAACTGCAGAGGAAGATATCGAAGTAGTGGAAAGTTATCTTAAAAGCATTAATCAAGTCCATGAAGTAGTAAAAGGGGGAGCAACTAGATCCGAGTCTGTTAGATGTGGACTGGAGAGGGTGCCGCATGATTGCGAGATGGTGATAGTGCATGATGGTGTGAGGCCTCTTGCTTCTCAAGAGCTATTTGAATCGGTTGTTGGAAAAATCAAAGATGGAGCGGAAGCCGTAGTGCCTGTAGTGTCGATAGCTGACTCATTGCGGTCTGTTAATGGCAAGCAGATAAATCGAGATGAAGTGGTTTCTGTTCAGACACCACAGGCATTCAAAGCACCTTTATTACGTGAAGCCTATTTAAGTGGCGAAGATGCTACTGACGATGCTTCACTAGTCGAATTAGTAGGTGGAACAATTGATTTTGTAGATGGAGATATAAGCAATTTAAAGATTACAGTTAGCTCAGATTTATTAATCGCTGAACAGTTTTTAATTGCCAGAAAATCCAATTAGATAGGATGGTTATGTCTACTTTTAGAATAGGACAAGGTTTTGATGTTCATCCTTTTTCCGAGGATCCTGACCGTCCTTTAATTATTGGAGGGGAAATCTTGCCTGGTCCAGGCTTAGACGGGCACAGTGATGCCGACCTGTTAACTCATGCAATAGCTGACGCATTATTAGGGGCTGCTGATCTGGGTGATATAGGTCAACGGTTCCCTGATACAGATCCCTCTTTTTCAAATGCGAATAGTGTGGAGTTGCTTAAAAATGTTATCGAACTGTTAGATGGAGAAGGCTGGGAGATATGCAATGTAGATTGCAATGTAATTTTAGAAGTTCCTAAATTGTCGCCATACAAAAATAGTATTCAAGACCGACTGTCGAAAATATTAAATGCTCCTGTCACAGTTAAAGGTCGAAGATCGGAAGGTTTGGGTTTCATAGGAAAAGGGGAAGGTGCTGCTTGTCTAGCAGTTGCTCTTATATCCAAATCATGAATAAGAAACGTAACTATAAAGGCAATTCAAGAAGCAATAAAGGTCAGAGGGGGACTACGCCCATACGGCATCACAGGTCTCAACAAAAAGTGTTATCAGGGGATCAAGTTGAAGGTCGACAAGCCGTACGAGAATTACTAATTGCAGGGACTCGTAAAACTCGCGAAGTTTTTTTAGCTGGAGATCTTGATGATGCCCCAATATTGGATGACATCATTGATTTAGCTGATGAGGCAAAAGTGCCAATAAAAGAAATCCCTCGAGGGCGTTTTGAATCAATGGCTAAGACGGAGTCTCCCCAAGGTGTTGTTGCCTTAGCGGCACCTTTGCCTAATTATGAAATAGAGGAATTGATTGAGTCAAAAGTAAGCGACCCAAAACCTTTTTTACTTGTTGTGGATGGAGTTACTGACCCTGGGAATTTAGGAGCTATTTTACGTTCGGCTGAATGCGCAGGTATTACAGGGGTGATACTTCCAAGACATCGTTCGGCCAGAGTAACTCCAGCTGTAGCTAAGACTGCGGCAGGAGCTATTGAGCATCTTAGAATTGCTACAGCAAGCGGTATACCAGCTGCGCTTGGACGTTTAAGAGAGTCAGGAATCTGGTTAGTAGGACTGGATGCAGGAGGCTCTACACCCCTTTATGATCTAAAAATTGCAGATCAGCCAATTGCATTGATTTTGGGTTCGGAAGGACGCGGTTTGTCAAGATTAACTAGAGAGCGTTGTGACGAATTGGTTCACATACCACTTCAAGGGGTTCTGTCTTCACTGAATGTATCTACAGCAGCAGCTATAGCTGCTTTTGAAGTATCGCGACACCGTTAACTTTTGAGCCCGAGATCGGATTCGAACCGATGACCTGCCGCTTACAAGGCGGCTGCTCTGGCCAACTGAGCTACTCGGGCATTAATTGATCTAGAGCTAAGATAGCAAACTATCAGGGGGTACTTGATTATGATCCTTTATCGGAGGATGATTTGGTATAGGTTTAGATTCAAGAGAGAAGAGAATGGTGATTATAAAAAGTCCTAGTCGGCAGCAGAATGCAATCGATGGAAAAGGCAGACAATGAGTATCCAATCACCATTAGGGGGAAAGGGTATAGCACCCAGCAATGCATCTGCCGCTCCCAGAGCATTTCTACTAATTTTTGTAGCAGTTGTTCTCGGTCTCGTAATCTTGTGGAAGGGTTTAGATGACAACCCGCAGAACGCCGTTTCAAATGCTTCAGGCTCATCTGACCAGACGGCACAGATGACAGAGGAACAACCTGCCGATTTGCCACCTTTGGATGTTCCGGAAATTTCAACAACTACTGTTGCGGTAGTTGAAACAACAACCACAACAAGCCAACCACCATTGCCGACTAAACCTCCAAGTACGGTAAAGGTGCTTGTATTGAATGGTTCTGGTGTAGGGGGAGCTGCAGGAGCAGTTACAAATCTTCTCAAACCTCATGGATATACAACCTTGTCACCCGCTAATGGGAACAAAGACGAAAAGTCTTGGGTTTACTACAAACCTGAATTCTCACCTGATGCAAAAGGTGTAACGGATATTCTCAAAATAATGCCTGACTTACTTACTTCCTTTCCAACTAATGGACTGTCTGTACCTGAAGGAAGTATTGACAGAGTTTCAACTGCAGATGTAATCGTATTTCTGGGATCTGATAAAGAGATTTACGGTTCGTAAAGGTGCGGGTTTTAGCCGCTCCAGATAAGTTTCGCGGTTCTTTAACCGCACTAGAAGTTGCTGGTGCGATCAACAAAGCAGTAAATAGATCCGGCGGGATTCCTACAGGTGCTCCGATGGCAGATGGAGGTGAAGGCACTCTGGAAGTTCTTGGAGGCCCTAATCGCACAACGACTGTCACTGGACCTTCAGGTGGACCGGTGAAAGCAGAATGGAGATTAGCTGGTAAAACAGCAGTAATTGAAGTGGCTAGAGTATCGGGTCTGACGTTAGCAGGAGGACCAGAAAATAATGATCCATTAGAAGCCACAACAAAAGGTACTGGCGAGTTGATTCGCTGTGCTTTGGAACAAGGCGCTAAACGTATAATCGTTGGTCTTGGTGGCTCCGCCAGTACAGATGGAGGACTTGGAGCTTTAAAAGCTATGGGTTCACTTGCTCGCTATAAAGGTATTGAACTCATAGCAGCTTGTGATGTCCGAACAGACTTCCTTTCTTCAGCTGACTCTTTCGCTGCTCAGAAAGGAGCCACTCCTACGCAGATAAAGTTTCTTAATCGGCGTTTGCAACGGCTTGTACAGGTTTATGAAGAAGATTATAAAGTTTCTGTTGAAGAAGTACCAGGAGGTGGAGCGGCCGGAGGGCTTGCAGGAGGACTACTTGTTGCTGGAGCCAAATTAGTTGACGGGTTTGATTTTATTGCTCAAGAAATTGGTCTTGATGAAATGATTCTTGAATCTGACATAGTGATTACAGGTGAGGGTCATCTCGATAAGACATCTTTTGAAGGGAAAGTTGTTTCAGGTGTCTGTCGTTATGCAGATGCAGCTTCAGTTCCAGTTTTTGTAATTGCAGGTGCAATTAGTGCTGAAGTAGCTGAAAAAGTTGACTGTGTTTCTCTAATAGAAACTTTTGGTGAAGAGCGTGCTTTTTCAGAAACAGAATTATGTATTGAGAAACTGGTAACTGAACGCATAGAGTCATTATCGCGATAACAGCTTTCTTTGAAAAATGTTCAAAAACTTGGTTTTCTAGGTGTTTTGGAGTCAAAAAGGTTGGTTTTTTCTCCTTAGCATGATTGGATTAGCAGTCTAAGCAGAAGAGTGCCAGAGCACTTATAACATGAAATCTGCTTCAATTCTTTGATGAAAGGCTTGCTTAATGGCTAAGAATATTGTTTTTGATGAACAGGCTCGCAGAGGGCTTGAAAAAGGTATGAACCAGTTGGCAGACGCTGTACGTGTCACCTTGGGACCTAAAGGAAGAAATGTCGTTTTAGACAAAAAATGGGGAGCCCCAACGATTACAAATGACGGTGTATCAATAGCAAAAGAAATCGACCTAGAAGACCCGTATGAAAGAATCGGAGCAGAGTTAGTTAAAGAAGTGGCTAAGAAAACTGATGATGTCGCTGGTGACGGAACTACTACAGCCACAGTGCTTGCTTGGGCCATGGTCGGTGAAGGTCTAAGAAATGTTGCTGCTGGAGCCAACCCTATGTCTCTGAAACGAGGAATTGAAGCAGCCGTTGAAGCAGCTGTCGAAGCTATTCTTTCCGAATCGGTAGATGTTTCAAGCGACAAAGAACAGATTGCCAATGTTGCAGCAATCTCAGCTGCAGATTCTGAAATAGGTGAAATGATTTCAGAAGCCATAGACAAAGTAGGAAAAGATGGAGTTATAACAGTCGAAGAAGGACAAACATTTGGTTTAGAGATGGACCTTGTGGAAGGAATGCGCTTCGACAAGGGATATATTTCGCCTTACTTCGTGACTGATCCTGAAAGAATGGAAGCAGTTTTAGAAGATCCTTATCTTCTGCTCGTAGGTTCAAAGATTTCTGCGGTTAGAGATCTGGTTCCTGCATTAGAAAAAGTAATGCAGGCAGGTAGACCTTTGGTGATCATCGCTGAAGATATAGATGGTGAAGCACTCGCAACTTTAGTCGTTAACAAGATCAGGGGAACTTTCACTTCAGTTGCTGTAAAAGCTCCTGGTTTCGGCGATCGAAGAAAAGCAATGCTTCAAGATATAGCAATACTTACTGGAGGACAGGTCATTTCCGAAGAGGTTGGACTAAAGGTAGATTCAGTAACAATTGACATGTTAGGTTCCGCCAGAAAATTAGTAGTCACAAAAGATGAAACCACTCTTGTAGAAGGAGCAGGTGATCAAGATGCCATTGCGGGACGTATTGCTCAAATTAAAGCTGAGATAGAAAATACAGATTCTGATTATGATCGGGAAAAGTTGCAAGAAAGACTAGCGAAACTTTCCGGCGGTGTGGCTGTCCTCAAAGTAGGTGCCGCTACAGAGGTAGAGCTAAAAGAAAAGAAGCATCGTATTGAAGATGCTGTTAGCACTACAAAAGCAGCAATTGAAGAGGGTGTTGTAGCTGGAGGAGGCGTAACTCTTCTAAGAGCACAAAGTGCTGTAGAAAAAGCTGCTTTAAAACTAGAACATGATGAGGCAACTGGAGCAAGTATCGTGGGCCGGTCTTTGGCGGCACCTTTAACTCAGATTGCTGTCAATGCTGGTATGGAAGGTGGAGTAGTAGTTGAAAAAGTTAAAGATCAAAAAGGTCCGAACGGGCTTAATGCGGCTACAGGAGAATACGAGGATCTTATAGCTGCAGGAATTATTGATGCTGCGAAAGTAACTCGTTCAGCTCTACAAAATGCCGCATCGATAGCTGCACTTTTTCTTACCACAGAAGCAGTAATTGCTGATGCCCCAGAAGAAAGTGGCGGAGCTGGCGCAGGTATGCCAGATATGGATTTCTAAATTGATCTCAGACGAACGTTATGTGAGTCTTTCAACTTGGACAAACGATGGAAATCGCAAAAGAACACCGGTTTGGATCGCTTTATTAGGTGATGGTCAAGTCGGTTTCACAACTGGCAAAAAGACTTGGAAAGTCAAGCGTATCCTTCGAAACTCGAGCGTTGAGCTTCAATCCTGCAATTCTAGAGGCGTGCTTAATAACGATTCACAAGGTTGTGTGGGCGTAGCGAGAGTAGTTGATGGAGACGAAAAAGAATACATGCTAATTAAAAAAGCAATTCGCAAAAAGTACGGAATTCAAGACATGCTGGTTAGTTTTTTTGGTCAATTTTCAAAAAAACATGGCGAGGGTTGCGCAATCATTATTTCTTTATAAAAGAGACATTTCTTAGTTTTTTGGCTGAGCGTGTTGCCAACCGAATCGACCTTTAATACACAGGTGACCTTCTGTAACAGAGTGATCTGATGGCGATGTGACTTTGACAATCTTCTCATCTTGAGTATGTAATTCTAAGTTGCAACCAACTCCACAAAAACCGCAAATAGTCTCAGTCACTTCTTGATTATCAGGATCCCAAGAATTATCTTCCCGCATATCATGTTCAGTTTTAAAAACCAGAGCACCCGTAGGACAAACCCCTATGCAATTACCGCAGTAAACACAAGCAGAATCTGGCAACTCAACATCAAATTCGGTTGAGATGTGTGCTTCAAAACCACGTCCTGCAGTAGCTATTGCAAAAGTGTGTTGAGCGTCATCACCACATGCTTCAACACATTTGTAACAGAGAATGCATCTTTCATAGTCTCGAACGTAAAGATCGTCTTGAATTTTGACTGGTTGTTTAGATGTTTTAATTTCGCTTGAATTTCCCATACGGTCAGGGTTCGAACCGTAATAAGTGATCCACTCAAGGATTTCTTTGTCTGCTCTGTCTAGTTCAACTGATGAAGCCAGCAATTCCAAAACCATCCGCCTGCTGGTATTTACTCTTTCAGAGTCGGTTGAAATCACCATTCCTTCTTCGATTGGCCGAGAACATGATGGAACCAGTGCTCTAGAGCCTTCCACTTCGACTACGCAAACTCTGCATACGTTGACCGGAGTTAAATTTTCTGCCCAGCAAAGCGTTGGGGTGTCTATATCGGCCTGCTTACAGGCGTCTAAAATTGTTGAGCCTTCAGGGGCTGAAATTTTTTTGTCATTGAGGGTAATCTCGACAAGTGTTTCAGAAGGTTTTTCTGTAGTTTCGCTCATTATTGGGTTTCCAAAAGTCCTAGATTTAAAGCAGACCGAATCGCTGATGCTGCAGTATGACCTAAACCACAAATCGAAGCATCAGACATTACGGAAGCCAAGTCATCGAATAATGATATGTCAGTCTCAACTGAATTCTTGTCAGCAACTCGGATTAGTAATTCTTCCTGCCTGACTGTTCCAACCCTGCAAGGCACACATTGACCGCATGATTCATCACGGAAAAATTCAGCAATACGTAGGACAGTTTTTGTTAATTCATCCGCATCGCTAAAAGCCATTATTACTCCTGAACCCAAAGCGACTCCAGCATCACGAGTATCTTCAAATGTTAGAGGCAGATCGATTGATTCTGGAGTGACAAAACTACCTGCTGCTCCACCAAGAAGGATTGCTTTGAGATTACCAGGCCCCGAGAAACCACCTGCAGCATCCAAAATTTCGCCCAGAGTCGCTCCAAATTCAAATTCGTAGAGACCAGGGAGAGCCACTCTTCCGCTTAAGCAGAAAAGTCTGGTCCCTGAAGACTGATCGGTTCCTTCAGCAGCAAAAGCTTCACCACCATTCAAAATTATTCGAGGAATATTCGCCAAGGTTTCAACATTGTTCACCACTGTTGGTTCATTGAATAGGCCATTAGTAGTGGGGAAAGGTGGTTTGTTTCGTGGCTCTCCCCTAAATCCCTCTATTGAGTTGAATAATGCAGTTTCCTCACCGCAAATATAAGCGCCTGCACCGCTTCTAATTTCAATATCAAATTTTCTTCCAGAGCCTAAAATATCGTCGCCTAGTAAACCAGACTTTCTAGCTTTTTCAATAGCTCCAGCCAAACGTTGTTTAGCGATTGGATATTCACCTCGTATGTAAAACCATCCTTTTTCTGCATTTATGGCAAGACCAACGATAGTCATAGATTCGATCAGAGCGAAAGGATCATTTTCCATTAGAACTCGATCTTTAAAAGTTCCTGGTTCTGATTCATCAGCATTACAAACTAGATGATGCGTCCTGCCTTTTTCATCAGCTACGGCTTTCCATTTGACTCCTGTTGGGAAAGCGGCTCCTCCTCTACCTCTCAAACCCGACGTTGAAACCTCTTCGATGATTTGCTCATCTCCTATCTCAAGAGCTTTTATTAGAGCCTCATAACCTCCGTGAGATTTATAATCTTCCAGACTATTTGGATCTACGATTCCAACTCGAGACAGAAGACGCAAATGATCAGATCCAGCTTGAGGCAACTTGATCGATTCTTTTTCTGAACTTTCAGTTAAAGATTTTTGGAGTTGTTTCAGATCAGTATCAAATACAACATTGTCATCAGAGGCAACTCCTTGAACAAATACAGCTGGTCCTCGTTCACATTGGCCTAAACATGGACTTGGTTTAGTTTCATAGCCTTCTTTTCTTAGATTATCTATAAGGTCATTAGCTCCATTGAGGCTGCATGCAATGTCGTCACATACATGGAGTATCTGATCACCACTCGGCGGTTGAGATGAGAAGAGGTGATAGAAAGTGGCCACACTATAAGCTTCAGCTGGTGGAACTTCTAGAACACGACAGGCATAATCTAGACCACCTGGGCTAATCCAACCGGAAGCACGCTGTAGTGCATGAAGGGTTGGTAATAAAAGGTGTCGACGTTCTTGTGTTCGTTGCCAACCACTGTAAACAAGCCGCTCTGTTATCTCTAGGGTTACTGGCCCATGCAACTCAATTGTCTCATCGACAGCCTTTTTCTCACTATTAGTGGGGAGTGAATTACTAAATTTCAAGTCAGGCATTGATCATTTTCTCCACTCGAATCGCAGTGGCCTTGAACTCAGAGGTGCCTGATTTCGGATCGTAAGCGCTATTTGTTAATTGGTTCACATCAACCAACTCTGGGAAATGAAAGGTTGTAAAGGCAAGACCTAAAGGAAGATCGGGATCGACTTTGACTGTCATCTCAATACTTCCACGACGTGATGAAACCCTGACTCTTTCACCCTCCAAGATGCCGAGTTTTTCAGCATCTGCACTAGAAAGTTCTAAAGCTTCCCCAGTTCTAATTGGAGAGTTATATTTACTGGTTTGAACGCCAGTGTTATATGAATCCAGAGTTCTTCCGGTAGTTAGGCGCAAGGGGTATTGATCATCTAATGATTCAATCGGGGGTCGATCATCTACACAAGAAAACGGAGCAAGCCGTCCTTCGGCTGGTTGCTTCCAAAGTCGATCGTGAAGAAAGGTGCTTCCAGGATGGTTTTCATCAGGGCAAGGCCATTGAATGCCGCCTTCGTTTTCAATTCTTTCCCAAGACATACCAGCATGCATCGGTGAGAGAGTTCGTAACTCTTCCCAAAGTTCTTCGGCAGTTGGTTGCCCCCAAGTGTTATCGCCCATATGTCTAGCCAAGTCTGAGATTATTTCAATCTCTTGATGTGCAGAACCTGGTGGTTTTATAGCTGCACGAGTGCGTTGAACTCGGCGTTCACTGTTAGTTACAGTTCCATCGGATTCCGCCCAACCAAGTGCAGCAGGCAGTACGACATCAGCCATTTCAGCTGTGCGAGTCATAAAAACGTCTTGAACCACAAGGATGTCAAGGCTTTCCAATGCTTTACGAGAATGGTTCACATCAGCTTCAGAATCTGCTGGATTCTCACCGATAACATACAAGGCTCGGAGTTCTCTTCTTTCCATTGCGTTAAACATGTCAGTGAGGTGCCAACCTGGTTCAGGCGGTATTTTAGAATTCCAGACAGTTTCGAACTTGATTCTTGTTTCCTCGTCATCTAAATCCTGAAATCCAGCGAGCTTGTTAGGCAGAGCTCCCATATCACCACCGCCTTGAACATTATTTTGACCTCTTAGTGGTACTAACCCAGAACCCCAACGACCTACGTGTCCAGTTAGAAGAGACAGATTGCAAAGCGCAAGGACATTATCAACTGCCGTGTGATGCTCTGTTATACCTAAAGTCCACGTAATCTGAGCTTTTTCGGCATTTGCATAGCCATGAGCTAAATCACGTATTGCGTCAACAGGCACCCCAGTTACTTCAGCAGTTCTTTCTAATGTCCATGGTTCAACATGAGTTACAAATTCTTCAAAACCTGTAGTTGCATTATTAATGAATTCTTTATTTTCTAAGCCGGCTTTAATTATTTCATTAGCTACACCGTTAGCTAGAGCGATATCACTACCGACGTTGATCCCTAACCACACGTCAGCAAATTTTGCTGAGTCTGTTCTTCTGGGATCCACAGTCCACATTCGAGCACCGTTTGACAGTCCTTTTAAAAGATGATGGAAGAATATCGGGTGAGCGGTTCGAGCATTTGAACCCCAAAGAATAATGACATCTGTTTCTTCAATCTCTTTATAAGAAGAAGTTCCCCCTCCTACTCCAAATACTGTCGCCAGACCGACGACACTAGGTGCATGTCAAGTTCGATTACAGCTGTCTATGTTGTTAGAACCGATTACTTTTCTTGCAAATTTCTGTGCTGCGTAATTGACTTCATTTGTTGTTTTAGAACAACTGAACATTCCAAATGCTTTAGGTCCATGTAAATCAACAACGGATTTAAAACCTTCTGCAACTTTGTTAAGTGCTTCTTCCCAAGTAGCTTCACGAAGATTTCCATTTTCTTTAAGCATTGGCACGGTAAGGCGTTCAGTCATATTTTCCCCATCTGGATCAAATTAATCTAATGTTAGTATTACTCATTCAAAGAAGAATTGATTCTTTTTTGTCTATTTCTCCGGTCAATCATGCGGATAGAAGACCAAAGCTCATCACGTTCTATGTAACAGCCATAAAGGTGTCTTTCACCAGTAGAAGAATCAAACGAGTCTCTAGCATGCAAGACTCGTCGGTTATCAATAATGAGACACTCACCTTGCTCTAGTCGGAAACGCAATTTAAAACGGTCGTCATGATTAAGTGTTTCAAATAACTTATACGCCTTGTACATAGGTTCTATTAGATCAAAATCAATTTGTAGAGGAACACGTAAGAAGTTACCGACTCTAACTTCTTCAATTTTTCCATCATTACCTAATTTAATCATTGGTGTTTTCCAACGATAGTCAGTAATAGTGCTGCGGTTACCGAAGTCCCATGGAACCGAAGTTAGTAAATCAAAGGTTTTAGGTTCTTTTGAGCGGATCTCTTCTGCTACACGAAAACCATCAACCAAAATTGATTCTCCTCCTTTTACAGAATTTTTTAAGCAATGAAGCAGTTGAAGTCCAGGTTGATATTCGCGGGTAGGTAGATCAGTGTGTGGAGGAAGTTCAATCTCTGTATAGGCGGCTGTGTCGGGTCCAATTTTTGCTTCTACGTCAAAGAAAAGACCAAAATTAGTTTCTCTAACTACACCTATTCGTTTTGCAATTTGTATTAGACCGTTTTTAGATGGTTCAACATTTTGTGTGATAGAACAGCCAGTTTCAACAAGGGAATAAAGCCATTCTCTCTCTGTTTTTGGATCGGAAATAATTTCGTTCCAGTCGAACCGATCTGGTTCCTTCTTGTTTTTGGAATCCCATGTAATAGGTTCAGGAAAATTTTTCTTCGATAAATCTAGACAGTGGGATCGAAGCCAACCTGGGTGAAAATAACTTGTGTGTGGTTCTCCAGACCAGACAACTTCTAAGAAACTTTCCTGAGTTGTAGATACTGAGGAAATTCGTAGGTCATCGGGCATCGAAACTATGTTAAAAATAGGTTCTCGCGTATCGGGGTGAACACAGCATGGACAGTTGTCTCTTAACCAAAGAAAGTGGAATTTACTTAGATGACCGTCACTCCATTTTATTTCGACTTTTTTCCCATCGGTAGAAGAATCAGTAATGTGGTATTCCACCGGATAGAAATCGAAATCTCCTGTTTCAATCACTTCCTTCATCATTAGTATCTTTCTCTGAAGTTTCAATATTCAAGTCATTAATTGTTTGGATAATCGCCGTAAGTCCCTTATCACGTTCAACCACTAAGTCAGCTACTGATCTGCCAGCTGCTTCTTCTGAGCAACCATCTACAACTGCATTTCTAAGATGTTCAGTTAATTCTGGAGCTTTTAATCTTGTCCAAGGTGATTGAAGTGAAGGTCCGAAATGGTCAAGCATATGAGCCATGCCGCCTTCACCTCCCGCTAGATGAAACGTGAGCATCGGCCCCATTAGAGCCCATCTCAGACCGGGTCCGGCAGTGATGGACAGATCTAATTGCTCTACTGTTGCTTCTCCGTTAGCGATCATATGAAGGGCTTCACGCCACATGGCTTCTTGAAGTCGATCTGCTATAAAACCGTCAACTTCTTTTTCGAGACGTAATACTGTTTTTCCAGAATTCGAATAAATATTTTCAGCTTTATCCATCGCCGCTACTGATGTTTGAGGTCCTGCCACAAGTTCCACGAGCGGCAGTAGATAAACAGGGTTGAATGGGTGCCCAACCACGATACGTTCCGGTGCGACCGAACAATGTGAAGCTAGATCAGTGACTAAATAACCTGAGGTTGATGACGCTA
Organism: Candidatus Neomicrothrix sp. UBA672; assembly: GCA_002299135.1. GTDB lineage: Bacteria > Actinomycetota > Acidimicrobiia > Acidimicrobiales > MedAcidi-G1 > MedAcidi-G1. Next base: position 25,897 of record DBNM01000177.1, read on the forward strand.
TTACGCAATCAGTATCACAAGACTTATCGATAGTGGAAAGAAGTTCTTGTTTCAATTCAAGTCTTTCAGGAGAGCTTTCTTGAATCAGTGAACAGTTCTCAACAGCTTCTTCAATTTTTTTGTGGAAAACTACAAGATCTGGAGAAGCTCCATTTGCTAGACCTAGTTTTTCCATTGATGGCCAGGCTTGTTCAATTGTTCTTTTAAATAGATCTTCTGATTTTGAATCAGGATCCCAAGCATGAACTTCGATGCCTTGGCCAGAAAAATGTGAAGCCCAACCACAACCTATTACGCCCATGCCGATACAGGCGATTGATTGACTCATCTTAAATTTTTAAAAATGATAACGTTATCATTTTAGGTTCAGTGTTTCTCGAGCTTCGTTTGGTGATTGGATTGAAGCTCCCATTAGTTCGATTATATTTACAGCTTTTTTAACCAAATCGGCGTTTGTAGCCAGCACACCTTTTTCGAGGTACAAATTGTCTTCAAGTCCGACTCTTACATGACCTCCAAGTATCACTGATTGTGCGACCATTGGCATTTGCATAGCTCCTAAACCAAAAGAAGTAAATTCTGCTCCTTCTGGTAGCCGATTGACCATTGCATGAAGGATTCCAATATCCATGGGTGTCCCATATGGGATGGAGAGACACAGTTGGATCCAGAAAGGGGGATCAAGTAGACCTTCAGCGATCATTGTTTCAGCAAACCAAAGATTTCCGGTATCAAAAATTTCTAGTTCAGGACGTACACCCAGACTCCTAACTTTTTGGGTCATTTCTCTAAGCATTTCTGGAGTTGAAATATAGACCTCATTAGTGTCACCAAAGTTGAGTGAGCCGCAGTCCAGTGAACAAATCTCAGGGCGTATTCTTTCTACATGCTGTAGTCTTTCTTGCGCTCCCACAAGATCTGTTCCTTCTCCAAAATCCATTGGGTCGTTGTCAGGACCTATAACCAAATCTCCACCCATACCGGCGGTTAAATTTATGATTACTTGATTATCTTTTTCCCTTATTCTGTTAACTACCTCTTCGTAGTAGTCCGGATTTCTTGACCCTTTTCCAGTTTCTGGATCCCTGACATGGCAATGGACAATTGTGGCACCTGCTTTTGCGGCTTCAATCGCAGAATCTGCGATTTGTTCAGGAGTCACCGGCACGTGTTCACTCTTGTTGGTTGTGTCACCCGCACCAGTTATTGCACACGTGATTATTACATTTCTATTCATTTTCCCCCTCTGCTTTAATACTCTTAGGCTAAAAACGGAATATGAGCAATTTGCTAGAGAATAGCTTCGAAACGCTGGTATTTGTTTGTTAAAGACATATAAAAAAGTAATTTTATGTGTCTTTTGACAATAGTGTTTATTTAAACATTGCTATCTATTTGGAGGAAAATCGTGACCGCTCGTGGTAGAACAGTCAAAGTTTTTACCGAAAAAATAGAATCTGGAAAGAGTCAGCGGGTTCCAGATGAAGTGATCGTTGAAGAGCCGATCTCTATTCGACTTGATGGAGAACTCATAGGTACCACTATGCGGACTCCGGGAAATGATTTTGAACTTGCAGCAGGGTTTTGTCTTACTGAAGGACTACTTCATGAAGCAAAGATTAAATCGATTCGATATTGCGGGCAGTCAACTGCGTTAGAAGCGGAATTTAATGACGTAACCGTAGATACAGATGGTCTTGCTCCGAAGCCAGTTTCAAGACTTGGACCGGCTTCGTCGTCATGTGGAATTTGTGGAGTCGAAGCTATTGAAAATCTTTTGAAGTCTTTAGAGCCTTTAGTTTCAGAAGCTTTTGATATAGATACTCTTACTTCTGTCGCGGATAACATCCAAAAAGAACAAGATCTTTTTGGCGCGACTGGCGCTGTTCATGCCGCAATGGCTTTTGACCGATCTGGTAGAAGCATTGTTATTCGTGAGGATATAGGTCGACATAATGCCGTTGACAAGATCGTAGGACACCTTTATTTGGAGGATTCCCTACCAGCAAACGACTTGGGTCTTTGGGTGAGTGGTAGAGCTTCTTTTGAGATGGTTCAGAAAGCTTGGGCTGGAGGTTTCGCTTGTTTGATTGCTGTTAGTGGACCGTCAGCACTTGCGGTGGACACCGCAAAGGCAGCAGGATTGCAACTAGGTGGTTTCGCTCGTGAGAACCGGATCAATCTTTATTCTTAGAGTTAGATACGACTAGCTTCCGTAGACTCAAAGAATGGATTTATCATTGAAACCATCAGAAGGACTAGGAGTACTGCATCTTTTCTGCAAGTATCAAAGTTCAGTAGATTCAGAAGAAGTTAAAAAAACGGTTTCAGAAGCTCTTGACAAAGGTCTACAAGTTGTTGTTGCCATGATCCTGGGTCATAAAGCAGATCTGGCATTGATGGTCTTAGGTGAAGATCTTTGGGATCTACGTGATTTCCAAAGCTCAGTAGACTCTGCTGGCCTAAAAGTCGTAGATAGCTATTTTTCATTAACAGAAATCTCTGAGTATGCAGCAGGCGTTCCAGAAGAAATGAAACAAGCCCGTCTTTACCCAAAGCTTCCCCCTGAAAACAAAACAGCTTGGTGTTTCTATCCGATGTCTAAACGACGTGATCCTGAGGCTAATTGGTACACGCTTCCTTATGAACAGCGGTCAGCTCAAATGCACGAGCATGGACGTTCAGGTAGAAATTTTGCTGGCCGTGTTCTGCAGGTAGTGACCGGATCCACTGGGGTTGATGACTACGAGTGGGGGGTGACATTATTTGCAGAAAACCCAGATGACCTCAAAGAAGTCGTGTACACGATGCGATTCGATGAAGCCTCAGCTGTTTACGCAGATTTTGGCCCCTTTTACACGGGGATGGTTTCTGACATTGACGACGCTTTGGATCATTTGGCGAATGGGTGAAGACCACATTACTGAATGCGATTTTGACGAAATAGCACTTAACCCCGTCTCAGTTGTAGCGTTTGTCCCTGATTTAATGGACCAATCAAAATTACGTTTGGCGATGCCAGACATTTGTTTCGTCAAAGAAGTCTCTGAACTTATTGATATAGAAGTTGACCTTGCAGTGGTCGACTTGTCTAAATCAGAAGTTTTAGAGGTTTTACATAAAATCGATTCTAAAATTTTAGGCTTTGCTTCTCATGTTGATAAAGAAATTATTGCTACAGCTGAAAAAGCCGGTTGCGAAAAAGTTTTACCAAGATCGAAGTTTTTTCACGATTTCCAGTCTCTTGTTAACGGCGTATTAAAACTCAACTAACAGCGTATTAAAACACTTTTTCTTGCGATTTGGCTGAGAAGTTCAAAGTATTCTTTTTGCAACTTTGTGTTTTTTGTTTAAAAAGGAGGTCGCAAATGGATTCCGGAGATTACGCATGGATGCTGATATCAACCGCCCTAGTCGTTTTCATGATCCCTGGTTTAGCACTTTTTTATGGAGGTATGACAAGGAGTAAAAACGTTCTGAACATGTTCATGATGAACATGTACTGTGTAGGTATAGTCCCTATCGTCTGGGTGCTTCTTGGTTACTCAATAGGAAATAGTCCTGATGGGAGTGGCTTCTTTGGAGGAGAGTGGATAGGTAATTTCGATTCCATTGGTTTGAAGGGGCTCAATGGAGATGCAGAAAGTCTCATTTTTGTTGCTTTTCTAATGACATTCGCTGCAATAACACCAGCTTTGATATCTGGAGCAGTAGCTGACCGTTTGAAGTTCTCAGCTTGGGTGGTTTTCGTACCGATTTGGTTGCTACTCGTATACTGCCCTGCGACTTATTGGGTTTACAGCGGTTGGCATGATGGCAACGGAGCACTTGATTTCGCTGGAGGTACAGCTATTCATTTAAATTCTGGAGTAGCGGCTTTAGCCTTCGTATTGGTTTTAGGAAAGAGAAGAGGTTGGCCTAAAGAAGTATCTCCTCCACACAACATGCCAATGGTTTTAATTGGAACAGCAATTCTTTGGTTCGGATGGTTCGGATTCAATGCAGGTTCTGCAGGAGCTGCAAATGGCCAAGCTGTTCAAGCTCTTGTAAATACGTTTGTTGCTGCATCATCGGGATTGATCGGCTGGCTTATAGTAGAAAAATTAAAAGGTGGACATGCTACTTCTTTAGGTATGGCTTCAGGAATCGTGGCCGGACTTGTGGCTATTACACCAGCTGCGGGATTCGTCGGCGGATTGGCGAGTATAGTATTTGGTCTTGTCGCAGGGGCAGTCTGTTATTTCGCCATCTCGTTGAAAAACCGCTTTGGCTACGATGACAGTCTCGATGTAGTTGGTATACATGGCGTAGGGGGACTAACAGGAGGACTCTTGCTCGGACTTTTCGCTGATTCGAGTGCAATTTCCGGAGGGGATTTTGATGACGGACTGTTCTTTGGTGGAGGCATAGAGCTGCTCCTTGACCAGATGGTGGCAATGTTGTCAGTGATCGGTTTATCTTTTATTGCCACTTTGGTAATAGTAAAAATCATTGATGCCACAATTGGGCTTAGAGTTGAAAGTGAGATTGAGCAAACTGGTTTGGATCGAGCTTTACATGCAGAATCGGCTTATAACGATTAGAACTTTCAGTAAATGAAAGGTCTCTTTATTGATGACCTGCTTTTGGAAGGTTCCACTACAGGCTCAGTTTTTTGCGCAGAACTAACAAAACGGGTCGATCAATTCATAGAAGAGATTTTTGAAGCGGCGGGTTCTCCACCTGAGATAGCTGTTTGTGCGATAGGAGGGTATGGAAGAAAAGAACTATGCCCAGGCAGCGATATTGATGTCTTATTAATACATGATCAATCAGTTGACGTTTTACCCATAGCCGAGAAAATCTGGTACCCATTGTGGGATGCAGGATTAAAACTTGGACATCAAGTAGGCACACAAGAAGAGATTCTTAGTCTCGCGGAATCAAGCCTTGAAACAGCAACGAGTTTACTTTCATCGCGATCTATCGCTGGAGACAATGAGATTGTTGATTTATTAGCTGAAAAAGCTCAAGAGCAATGGATTGAAAGATTCCGTAAATATTTGAAAGAGCTTGGATCAACAGTCGAAGACCGTTACAAGCAGTACGGCGAAGTTGCTTTCCTTTTGGAACCTGAATTGAAGCAAGGAAGGGGAGGATTAAGAGACGCGCATATTTTGCAATGGATGGAGATTGCAGAACCAATTTTGATTACCTCTGAATCAACAGTCCTTCTCGATGCCGTGGAAACGCTCTTATCAGTGCGTGTGGAACTACACAGAGTAACTGGAAAACGATCAGATCGACTTTTGTTAGAGCTTCAGGACGAGGTAGCTGAACAATTGAAATATAAAAATGCTGACGAATTGATGGGTGCTGTTGCAAATGCAGCAAGAGTAATCACATGGACAGGAGACGGTGCGGCAAGACGCATTGAACGGATTAGACAGTCAAGACCTATAAGGAAATCTCTAAGTAAGTTACGCAACAGAGGGATTGCCCCAGATCTTGATTTAGATACCGGTCGATTAGGACTGACACAAAAAGCTGATATGACGGATCCATTTTTGCCTTTACGAGCGGCTGTTACTGCAACAAAATGTGGCGCCTATTTGGAGAGAGTCTCTTTGGAAAAGCTGGCAGAAAGCAAAACAGAAATTCCGCAGACTTGGCCCGAAGAAGCAAGAGAGTTATTAATTGAACTTTTAATGTCCGGTCCTGATGCAGTTCCAATAATTGAAGATTTAGACCAGTACGGATTATTCGCACACCTTATTCCAGAGTGGGAATCTTGCCGTTCAAAACCCCAGCGAAACGCCTATCACCGATTTACAGTTGACCGTCACCTATTAGAAACAGTTTCAATAGCGGCGGGATTAACAGAAACTGTATCTAAGCCGGACCTTTTAGTCCTAGGCGCTCTGCTCCATGACATCGGTAAAGGTTACCCAGGCGACCATACGGAAGTAGGAATGGAGTTAGTTGAGAATATTGCTAAAAGAATGGGCTATGAAAATAATGATGTTGAATTGTTGGTTGGCATGATTGAACATCATCTTCTTTTGCCAGATGTAGCCACAAGGCGCGATCTTGATGACGATGGGACAATTAAATCTGTTGCAAGTGCGGTAAAAACTCTTTCTCTTCTTTCTCTTTTAGATGCACTCACCGAAGCTGATTCTATTGCTACAGGATCCTCCGCTTGGAGCACTTGGAAAGCTGGTCTTGTCAGGGAATTAGTAACGCGTGTACAGCATGTCTTATCTGGTGGCGACATTGATGATGTTGTTGAAGTTGGTTTCCCTAGTCAAAAACAACTTGACGTAATGCTCACTGGAGAGGAAGTTTTCTCGGGTGACCAATTTGAATTAACTGTAATAATCAATGATAGGCCTGGTGTATTTTCAAAAATTGCAGGTGTCCTGGCACTCAACGGGCATGACGTAATAGGCGCGGACGCATTTTCAGAAGATGGGAGAGCTCTATCGGTTTTCTCAGTTGCTGAAAAATCTTATGATCTTCCGAAATGGGAAGAGATTTCCCAACAGGTGCAACTTGCATTAGATGGCCGACTGGATCTAGCAGTTCGGCTTGGTGAACGTTCGCGGATTTATACTTCGGCTTCTACTAGTGCAAAACCCTTCGAACCGAAAGTTGAAGTAGATAACTTGACTTCTGACTTTGCGACAGTTCTAGAGGTGAGTTGCCCTGATGGTGTTGGGGTTCTTTATCGTATTACAAGAGCTTTCGCTGAACTTGATCTGAACATTGTTAGGGCTCGAGTACAAACTCTTGGTTCAGATGTTGTTGACGCATTTTATGTACTTGATGCGAAGGGGAGAAAAATCCAAGACCTCGATCATCTGGAAGAAATTGAATTGGCAGTTTTGCGCTGGTTAACGACTGATTTATAAATTTTTATGTGGCTAATTATCCTTATTGCCATACCTTGGTTGCATGTATGAAAGACCTTCAGAAGTAGCGACCAAACAGGATTTATTGAGATGGACGATCCTTAAGGGAAAGGGACACCTGGGTGAGTGAAGAAGAGAACCGTTTCGAAGAAGCGGCGATTGAGGCAGAATTCGAGACCGGATACCGCGAAGAAACTCGGGAAGAAGCTCGCCGTGGTGCTGTCACCCGTCTCTTCCGCATCGCTTTAGGATCGTTGATAACAGTTCTTGGCGTCATTTTGGTGCCGCTACCTGGGCCCGGTCTGTTGGTTGTCGCTATCGGTC
>DBNM01000177.1:33507-40673 GCA_002299135.1 Candidatus Neomicrothrix sp. UBA672
AGCGACAGCGACGGTCGGTTGCCGAGGTCTGGAATCGCTACCATGATTGTTCTGGCATTAGCAGGGATCGCGTTTTCAGTTTGGGTGTTATTCCTGAGCTGATTTATAGATTTTAATGTGACTAATCGTTCTTATTGCCCTACCTTGGTTGTATGTCTGAAACACCTTCAGAAGCAGCGAGCAAACAGGATCTATTGAGATGGGCGGAAACCATTGCAGGTATCGCCCGAACAGGACTTGGATTCACCGAAGTTTTATATGAACGTGAAAGGTATGAAGAGATTCTAAAAGTAGCCGCAGACATTAAACAGCATGCTGAAGGCAACGGTTTAACTTCTGATGAATTATATGAAAGTTGGATTGATTCAGTAATTGAAGGAACACCAGGTTATGTGACACCAAAAGTGACTGTTGGCGCTGTTGTTGGGAATGAGAACGGGGAGATTCTGCTTATTCAAAGAGCAGATTCAGGAAGATGGCTTTATCCAACTGGCTGGGCTGACGTTGGTTATTCAGCTTCGGAAGTGGTGGTTAAGGAGGTTGCAGAAGAGACTGGTATCGAATGTGAAGTCATTAAACCTATTTCGATTCTCGACGGTATGAGACTGGGTTTCACCGGAATACCTCTTTATTCTCTTGTTTTTCTCTGTCGAAAGACTGGAGGAACTTTGAAACCTCACCCTTTAGAGTGTCGTGATGTTGGGTTTTTCAGTGAAGATTCGTTACCTGAAGGAACAGTTTCACCACAACGCTGGGCTTCGCATGCATTTGCAGCCATCAGAGGTGAAAATGTAGAAGTAATGTTCGATGAGCCCCGTGACCCAGTTTGGTTAGACGAGAATGATTAAAAAGAACTCTTTATGTCTTATCTAGATTCTAAGAATTTTATGTTTGCCCAGTCTGATTTCTGAGAAAGTCTTCAACTTCGCTGACCAGCAATTCAGGATTACCATCTTGTTCTTCAACTTCTGATTTATTGTCGAAATCCTCTTCAAGCTGATTCACATACTCAGCCGTATCCATGTCCTCTGCAACTAGTTCATTTATTTGTCTTTCGTAAGCTGCAGAAGCTATCTCCAAATCGGTGCAGGCAATTCCTATTTGAAGGACCTCTGCCAATCTTTCAACCAGTGCAAGAGCTGCCTTAGGGGAGTTAGCTCCTGAAACGTAGGAAGGGACACCAGCCCATAGCGACATAGTAGGCATTCCTTTTTCACGTAGAACACTGTTTACAACTCCTACTATTCCTGTCGGCCCCTCATATGTTGAAGGAGGAAGATTTAGTCTCTGTGCTAAATCAGAATCGTCGGAGGATCCAAAAACTTTTACAGGCCTACTATGGGGTATATCAGTTAGAAGTGAACCGACAGTTGTCACCATGTGACTTTTGCTTATTGAAGCAATTTCTATTATTTGATCTGTGAATGTTCGCCAACGAAGTTGCGGTTCATGTCCGACAATAATTACCAAGTCGTGTTTAGAGTCAGACATTTTAGCTACGTGTATCTCTGTCGCAGGCCAGATTATTTCGCGTTGCTTATCAGGAATTTCAATTACAGGACGAGAAATTGTGAAGTCGAAAAATTCTTCTGATTCAATAGTCCCGATTTTTATTGCATTGAAACGGTCTAAGAAGTATTTCACTGCACTTGTTGCGGCTTCACCTGCATCATTCCAACCCTCGAAAGCAGCTATTACTACGGGATCATCGAGATCTTCCAGAAGTTCCTTATTATTCCATTGGATAAATTTTGAAGCCATTGAATCGGAGGCTATCGGATATGAGCTCGCGCGCGACCTAACATTTGTAATCTAAGCTTGTATTAGATGACTGAAAAAAATATTGAAATTCACGAAATAGAAAAAGTTGATGACGAACTGGTCTCAGCTATGACCCGCTTGATTCCACAGTTGTCAGATTCTAATCCACCACCAGATCGTTCGACTTTGGAAGAAATAGTTGCTTCTGACTCTTCAATTCTTATTGCTGCTTTTATTGATGGAGCAATAGTCGGCTCATTAACTTTGATTATTTTTAGTATCCCAACTGGTAAAAGAGCCTGGATTGAAGATGTTGTCGTTGATGAAAAATGTCGAAATAAAGGTATTGGAGAAGCCTTAAATCAAGAGGCGATAAATATTGCTAAACGACTTGGGGCTAAAACTGTGGATTTAACTTCACGACCATCGCGTGAAGCTGCAAATCGTCTTTACAGTCGTTTGGGTTTTGTCCAACGAAATACAAATATTTACAGGTTCGAAATATAAACCAAATCGGAAAGATTTTTCAATTAGCTGATTTGGGAAGCTCCACACCAGTGGGTGTAGTTTTTGTGAAAGGAACTATTAAGGAGTTGTGTAATGGCACATCAAGTAAAAGGGGTTATTGCCAAAAGTAAAGGAGACCCTGTTGCAATCGAAACGATTGAAGTTCCGAATCCTGGCCCAGGCGAGGTCCTGATTGATGTGAAAGCATGTGGAGTCTGCCACACGGATTTGCATTACAGAGAAGGAGCTATCAACGACGAGTTCCCATTCCTGCTGGGTCATGAAGCCGCCGGCCTTGTAGAAGAAGTAGGTGAAGGTGTCACTGGCCTAACTGTGGGTGACTTTGTAATCCTAAATTGGCGAGCTGTATGTGGACATTGCAGATCTTGCCGAAGAGGACGACCATGGAATTGTTTTTCTACTCATAACGCAACACAGAAAATGAAACTCGATGGCAAGGAACTCTCTCCGGCTTTAGGTATCGGAGCGTTTGCTGAGAAAACTCTTGTTGCAGCAGGACAAGCTACAAAAGTAAACCCTGAAGCCAAACCGGAAGTCGCGGGACTTATAGGTTGTGGAGTAATGGCTGGCTTAGGGGCCGCAATGAACACTGGGCAAGTCAGCCGTGGAGATTCAGTTGCAGTGTTTGGTTGCGGAGGTGTAGGTGATGCGGCAATTGAAGGTTCGCGCTTAGCAGGAGCGCATACCATAATCGCTGTTGATATAGATCCAACAAAACTTGAATGGGCCAAAGAGTTCGGAGCCACCCACACTATTGATTCATCAAAAGTTGATCCGGTGGAAGCTATTAGAGAAATAACAGATGGCAATGGGGTTGATGTAGCAATAGAAGCTATAGGTCTTCCAATTACTTATGAACAAGCTTTTTATTCTCGTGACCTTGCAGGAACAGTTGTACTAGTTGGAGTTCCAAATCCTGAAATGAAAATCGAACTACCAATGATTGAAATTTTCGGCAGAGGCGGAACCTTGAAATCTTCCTGGTATGGAGACTGCTTACCTTCACGTGATTTCCCCATGCTTATCGATCTCTATCTGCAAGGACGTCTTGAGCTTGACCGTTTTGTTTCAGAAACAATTAGCTTAGATGAAGTAGAAGAAGCCTTTCACAAAATGGAACGTGGAGAGGTTCTTCGTTCCGTGGTCATACTGTAGTAATCAAATCAAGTGCGTTGGTTAATAGTTGGTCATGGAAAAATAACTGCGAATTTCATTGAAGCCGCGCGTGGAACAGGTCATGAGATCGTCGCTGTTGCAGGACGAAATTCTGAAAGAGCTTCAACATTTGCAAATAAAAATGGAATAGATAAATCAGGAGAAGATTTACTTTTTCTTTCAGAAGGAGTGGACGCTGCTTATATAGCAACACCCCACAGTGAACATTGCAATGGAGCTACAACTCTTTTAGAAAAGGGAGTGCCTGTTCTCTGTGAGAAACCTTTGGCTGTAAATCATAGACAAGTCGAAAAGATGGTTAATGCAGCAAAAGAAAGTAACACTTTCCTGATGGAAGCAATGTGGACCAGGCATTTGCCAATTTATGAAGAAGTCATCGATTGGATTAAAAAAGGTCTAATTGGCGAACCAAAACTCGTTGATGCGTCTCTTGGTTTCGATTCGCCCTATGACCCCGAATCGCGGCTATGGGATCCCAAACTTGCAGGAGGAAGCCTATTAGACGTTGGTATTTATCCGTTAACACTTGCAGATTTGATATATGAGACTACACCGGAGAACGTTTTTTCATTGGCTGAACTTTCGCCAGATGGTGTAGATGCACATATTGCTATTACATTGCAGTATCAAAATTCGGCTTTAGCGACACTTGGGTCAGCCATTAATCTTTCCTTACCCAACGGAGCAAGTATTCTTGGAGAATCAGGGTCGATTGAAATACCTTATTTTTGGTGTGCGCAGAAAGCTTTTACTACAAAAGGTTCGGAGAAAAGAGAGACCGTTAGACCTCATGAGATAAATGGATTCGAATATCAAATCCGTGAAGTGGATAGATGCTTATCAGAAGGGTTAACACAGAGCCCAAAAGTTTCCTGGGAGTGCTCTCTTTCAATGATTCAGTTGATGGACAGTATTCGATCTGAAATAGGTGTTAGTTATCCGGCAGACGACGAGGAGCATGATGGAATATAGAGAAATTTCAGGAATTCGAATTCCCCTGTCGCAAGTCATTCAAGGAGCAACAACTCTTTTCGGAGATGAAGCTGTTTCTCATTGGGAAAATTTGCTTGATGATGTAATAGATGCAGGCATAAATGCTTTCGATACAGGACTTGTGTATGCAGATCAGGACGGTACTTGTGATGAACGGCTAGGAAGATGGATTAATGAGCGAAATGTTCGTAACAAAGTCATTGTTATTGGCAAGGGTTGCCATCCTGGACCTCCTAATTGGGAAGAGTCCCGTGTCCTACCAGAATGTGTCGGAGTGGACATAGAAAAGACTTTGGATCGTATGGGAACTGACTATTTAGACCTCTGGCTCTTTCATCGTGATAATGAAGAAGTGCCACTTGATGAACTCGTAGATGCAGTTGACAAACAAGTTTCTGCCGGTTTGATACACACATGGGGAGTTTCCAACTGGAGTATTGAACGGCTATCAAATGCTTTAGAAGCATCAAAGAAAAATTCTTGGGTTAAACCAGAAGCTTTCAGTCCACACTTGTCTTTAGTTACTCAAGAACAACCTCCATGGGAAGCAGTAACGAGCATTGCAGGAGACAGGGCACAAGATGACAGGGAATGGTTAAAAGAAAACCAGATTCCAGTTTTGGCATGGTCAACTTTGGCCGGTGGCTATTTAACCTCTTCAATAGAATTTGAAACTATGCAGACGCCAAACACTCGATTGCAGGCCGAGGCATCTCGGTGTTACCACTCAGAGGCAAATTGGTTAAGACGTGAACGTGCAATTGAATTAGCCGCAAAGAAAGACTGCACACTTGAACAGATAGCAGTTTCTTGGGTCTTGAATGCGGATTTCCCAACACACGCACTATGTGCTTCACGTAGTAAGACCGAAGCTTTACATAACGCCGCTTCTGCAGAAATAAAACTTTCTGAAAGTGAAAGAGTTTGGTTGGAAAGCGGTGAGATCATTGAATGAAAAAAAAGTTCGAGAACAGAACATGGAAGTTTTAAAAACTGCAATTTCCTCTATTGGAACTGGAAACAGTGAAGTATTTTCAAATCTTTACACAGAGGACTGGGTTCTTGAACTTCCATATAGTGAACCACCCAAAGTTCTGACAGGGATAAATGAAATCCTCACTTATTTGAAACCACAAATGGGCAAACTCGAATTTACTCTCACACTCACAGAAATCTTTGAGTGCCTTGATCCGAATTTGCTAATAGCAGAATATGTAAGCGAAGGTAGATCCACTATCACCAACAAGCCTTATCAAAATACTTACATAGGTTTGTGGAGGTTCCGTGAAGGCAAAATTTGTGGAGTTAAAGAATATCTGAATCCATTAATTGCTACCGAAGCCAACACTCCTTGAGGTAAATGAAAATGGAAAATAAATTAGAACGCTTAAGAAACGGAGACATTTTTGAAGACCTAATTAATGCGTGGAAAAGGTTAGGTCGGCTTGTCTACAACGACACAGCAACGGATCCCCAATCATTAGAAAGAGCCACAGGTTTGCTGTACATGACCCGTTACCTGACAGCAGGGGCCACACTAGCAATGGAATTAAATGATCCTGATTACCCATATTTTGATCGTTGGGCAGATCGGTCATATTCCTGGGGAATCGATTCCCCAGACGGCTTGTATTCGTTCGCGTGCATTAGAGGAGATTCGACCTACCGTATTTTCGGGAATCGAGGTACAGCACACCAATTTGACATTGAGGTCCATTCTCCACATTTCGCAAACGCCCCAAATTATACAAGAACCGGGAATTTAGGATTTGCTGACATAAAGACTGAACCAGATGGAAGCGTGGAAATAATTCTCAGTCCGGAACCACCTCCAGATGACAATAAACACAACTGGATACAGCTCACACCTGATGCCGAGTCGATTTGCATAAGGCAGTTTTTTTATGACTGGGAAAATGAACATAAAGCAGAACTGTTAATTGAAAGAGTTGATGCCCAATATCCACCTCCGCCTGAAAAACCCGAAGTCATAGTTGATAAAGCAGAGCTTTTAATTAAATGGCTTGATGAAGCTGGAACATTTTGGGATGAAGTTATTCGTACATTTATGAATGAACCAAATACAGTCACATTTTTAAGCCCGAAGGAAAGTGACTGGGGCGGTCATGGAGGTCTTTCATATGGAATGGGTTCGATAGAAATCGGTCAAAATGAAGCAGCACTCCTAGAAGTAAAACCCCCAGATTGCCATTTTTGGGGTTTTCAGCTTGGAAGTATCTACTGGGAGTCAATGGACTGGTGGAGAAGACAGTCCTCATTGAATGGTTTTCAGGCAAAGTGTGATTCTGATGGTGTTTTCCGTTGCATCATTTCAGCCAGAGATCCAGGAGTTCATAACTGGCTTGACACTGCGGGCTACTCACAGTTGACAATAATGGGTCGTTGGTTGCACGCCCGAGATTTTCCACAACCGACAATCAAAGTTTTACCTTTTGAGGAAATCGACAGACATCTTCCTGAAAATACTCAAAGGGTCAGTGTAAATGAAAGAAGTGAGATTATAAGAAGCCGAAATTTGGCAGTCCAGAAGATTTTAGGGCTTTGATTCCGCCTTGCGGTAGGTCCATACCATCAAGCTAAAGTTCACCAAGGGGGTTATTGTGAAAAGTTCATTATTTGCAGCTTGTTGCAGTCTGATGTTGCTTTTCTCTGCTTGCGGGGGTGAGGAAGAAACTAGTTCTTTATCT
>DBNM01000177.1:41080-46187 GCA_002299135.1 Candidatus Neomicrothrix sp. UBA672
CTGCTGCTCCGACTACGACTGCTGCCCCGACTACAACAGCAGCACCGATTATTTTGACTGATTCGTTTAGAGGAGTAACAGCTGAAACGATAAAAGTTGGTTTTACGTCAATCGATTTTGAGCTATTTAACGAACAATTTCCTGGTCTAAATCTAACTTATGCTAACTACCCACCAATGGTGGATGTTTTGGTGGAAGACCTAAATGCAAGAGGCGGCATTTTAGGAAGGAAAGTAGAGATAATCCATCGTTTATTTTTGCCAGTCGGACCTTTAACAGCGGAAGTTGCATGCGTTGAATTAACAGAAGATGAAGAGGTTTTCGCTGTACTGAACGGATTCGCTGGTCCTGGGGCTGAGGGTGTCAATGAATGTTTCACAGATACCTATGAAACCATTCTTGTAGGAGCAAAACCCACAATTGAACAATTAGACCGTGCACGAGCATCTTGGATAACTAGTGATATGAATCTCAGTAGAAGAGGAGAAGCTTTTGTGAGTCTTTTAAGACAAACAGGCAGTCTTGAAGAGCTTGGACGAATAATGATCTGGGGTGCAGATCCAGAATCTGAACCTGTAATGGCTGAAGTAAAAGAATTACTTGAAGCAGAAGGTGTTTCGGTTCCAATTGTCACATCGAATGAAAACACTGGAGATGAAACAGCAACAATAGCTTTCTTAGAGGTAGTCCTCGAGAAGGCAAGAACCGAAGATGTTTCGACAATTTGGTTCGTAGGGGAAGCTATTTACGCGATGGAATACCTTTTTGGTTTAGGAGATGAATTTAATTTGTTGTTGCATAATGGTGACTCTCTGAATATGTGGTCTCAAGAGCCGCCTCCAGAAATTGAAAATTCTGGATTAATTCTTACTAACAAAGCTTTTGATAGGCGAGAAGATCCTTCTTTCGCACACTGCATGGATCTTGTTGAAACGGCACTTGAAATTGAAGTGAGACCTCCAGATCAACTCGAACCAGAAGACACAAATTACTGGCCAGGCACAGCAGGATCATGTCAGTTTTTGTCTTTATTTGAAACAGTGGCAACCGCTGCTGGTCCGGATTTGACTAATGAAACTTTCACACAAGCAGCGGCTGCTATGGGCACCTTTTCTTTACCGGGTTATAAATATGTTTCACTTGGTTCCGATAAGTTTGACGCGAGAGACTCGCTGATTTTAGGCCGTTGGAATAAAGAAGAAGAGCAATGGGAGGCTATTTCCGAGGAAATTAACACTTCGGAATAAGTTCAGATTGGCAGAAATAATTAGCTTTATGTCTCAACGCGGTTAAGCCGTCTTTGACTTTTGTTAGGGTAGAAATCCATTAGGAAGTCCAACTATTGGGAGTTGACATATATGGATGAGAAAAAAGAATTCCGGACTATGTCAGGAGTTCCAGTTGCTCCTGTTTACGGAGATGGACCATTACCTGGTGAGTTCCCGTATACACGCGGGATA
This sequence comes from Candidatus Neomicrothrix sp. UBA672, assembly GCA_002299135.1. Taxonomy (GTDB): domain Bacteria; phylum Actinomycetota; class Acidimicrobiia; order Acidimicrobiales; family MedAcidi-G1; genus MedAcidi-G1. The sequence goes on from DBNM01000177.1 coordinate 42,541, forward strand.
CATTCAGGCATGTACAGAGACCGATTGTGGACGATGCGAATGTTCGCTGGTTTTGGAACAGCAGAAGATACAAATGTCCGTTTTAAAGATCTTCTACGAGCTGGAGGCACAGGACTCTCAACAGCTTTCGATATGCCAACTCTTATGGGTCGTGATTCTGATGATGAATGGTCAATAGGTGAAGTCGGTCGTGCTGGCGTGGCAATCGACACTCTTGACGACATGATTGACCTTTTTGCTGATATTGATCTAGGTCAAGTATCTACTTCAATGACAATTAACGGACCCGCAGCAATTCTTCTCGCAATGTATGTGGCAGTTGCCGAACAAGGTGGAGTAGAGAGATCGAAACTTAATGGAACACTTCAGAATGACATACTTAAGGAGTATCAGGCTCAAAAAGAATATATTTTTCCACCACGACCATCTGTCCGTTTAGTAAGTGATGTGGTTAGCTTCACAACCCATGAGATGCCACGGTGGAATCCGATTTCCATATCTGGTTACCACATTAGAGAGGCTGGTTCCACGGCTGCACAGGAGCTTGCTTTCACTTTGGCCAACGGATTTGCATATGTTGAAGCAGCTCAGGCGGCTGGTTTGAATGTGGATGACTTCGCACCTCGGCTAAGTTTCTTTTTCAACAGCCATTCAGACTTCTTTGAAGAGATAGGAAAATTCCGTGCAGCAAGACGAATCTGGGCTAGATGGTTACGTGATCGCTATGGAGCTCAAGATGAACGTAGTCACAAACTTCGTTTTCACACACAAACTGCCGGAGTGTCACTAACAGCTCAACAACCTGAAATAAATATTGCACGTGTTGCTATACAAGCTTTAGCAGGTGTCATCGGTGGGACCCAGAGCCTGCATACAGATAGCTACGACGAAGCTCTAGCTTTACCAACCGAAGATGCAGCAAGAATTGCTTTACGAACACAACAGATTGTTGCTCACGAAACAGGTGCAACCAGTGTTGCTGACCCTTTAGGAGGGTCTGACTATGTCGAGTGGATGACAGATGAAATGGAGAGACAAGCCGAAGAAATTTTTGACCACTTGGAAGAATTAGGGGATGGTTCAATCCTCGAAGGTGTGTATGTCGGAATAGAAAATGGTTGGTTTGTCGGAGAAATTGCAGATGCTGCATACCGGTTTGAACGCGAAGTTAACAGTGGTGAGCGTTTAATAGTAGGTGTAAATTCTTTTACTGAGGGTGGAGATGAAGAGATCGACCTATTAAGTATTGATCCTGGAACCGAAGAAACTCAACTTAAGAGGTTGACAGAAATAAAGCAGTCAAGAGACAGTGACTTAGTTGAAAAAGCATTAAACAGGCTTTCCGTGGAAGCAGCTGATCCAGAAATAAACCTTATGCCAGCAATAATTGAAGCGGTAAAAGTCAGAGCAACAGAAGGTGAGATTGTGCAAGCACTTGAATCAGTATTTGGAACTTATGTAGAAAAGGCATTCGTATGAATAAAAAAGAAGACGCACCGATACGAATAGTTCTTGCAAAATTAGGTTTAGACGGGCATGACAGGGGTTTAAAAGTTGTAGCGAGAATGTTGAGAGACGCTGGTATGGAAGTTGTCTATTTAGGTTTGAGGCAGACAACCGAGATGGTTGTGACAGCAGTCGAGCAAGAAGATGCAGATGCGGTGGGCATATCTATGCATAATGCAGGACACCTAACACTGGCACCTCGGATAGTTAAAGCTTTAGAGGACGCCGGCCTTGACGTTCCAGTTGTTGTTGGAGGGATAGTGCCTGAAAGTGATCTAGAGGCTATGTCTGAAGCAGGAGTAGCTGGAGTTTTAGGTCCTGGTTCCTCTGCTGAAGATGTAGCTACGTGTGTTCGTGAGGCAGTGGCCGCCCGTGGCGAGTGAAGACTCAAAATTAATTTCGCTCGTAGAAAAGGCCAGTGAAGGTGACCGACGTTCTGTTGGTCGGCTTTTAACACTTGTAGAAAGGGGAGGTGATTCTGCCGAACAGGTTGCAGAAGCAACTCATACACTTTCCGGTAAATCACATATCATAGGTATCACAGGAGCTCCTGGAGCCGGAAAGTCGACTCTTACAGCTTGCTTGGCAAGAGATTTAGCGGTGTCTGAATATAAACCTGCAGTGTTAGCAGTTGACCCATCATCGCCTTTGACGGGAGGAGCGATTCTTGGTGATCGAGTTCGGATGGAAGAAGCATCAGAAGCAGGAGCTTTTATCCGTTCAATGGCAACAAGAGGACATGCCGGCGGCTTAGCACTTGCAGTTCCCGGGATGGTGCGGGTATTCGACGCTTTCGGATTCAATCCAATAATTATTGAAACTGTAGGAGTGGGTCAGGTTGAAGTCGATGTTGCCTCAGCAGCAGACACAGTGGTGGTGGTCGTCACATCAGGATGGGGAGATGCCGTGCAAGCTAATAAAGCCGGCCTGCTCGAGATTGCTGATCTTTTCGTTGTAAATAAGGCGGATCGTCCTGGAGCAAGTGATGCGAGAAGAGACCTAGAACTAATGATTGACTTGTCGCAGTTAACTGGTCAAGCGGTTAGAAGGCCAGAAATCGTTATGACCACAGCTACTGAAGGTGAAGGGTTGGATGAATTTAAGAAGGCTATTTTTGAACATAAGGAACTTTTGTTTGAAGGAGAACAGATTTCTATAAGGCGTTCTAAACGCTGGAAGGCTGAAGTCAGATCACGCCTAGATTACTTACTTTCAGAAGTAGCAAAAGAATCCATAGAAAATTTAGAAGAGGAAAAGAGCTCTTCTCCGGGTGCAGTAGCACGTAAAATAGCAAAAAATCTCCTAAAAAAAGATGAATTGCGTTAAATCGACTAGAGACAACTCCCATGACGTTAAGATCTGAACCTTGAATTCAAAACTACGTTCAATAGTTGGACGCCTGTTACAAGGCTATGCTCAGCGGCTCTTCCGTTATATGGGAGTGACTGTCATTAATACGATTGTCGGTCAGTCGGTACTGTTCATATTTCACGCAGTAATTGGATTGCCAGGAATGATCGCTAATGCATGTGCAGTAGCTATCAGTACGATCCCTGCTTATTTACTGAGTCGGAATTACGTATGGGAACAACCAAAAGGTGATCACTCAGTTGGAGGAGAGATAGCACCATTCTGGATGCTGGCCTTTGCTGGACTAGCCCTTTCAACAGCAGTTGTAGGTGTAGTAGATGGAATTTTTGGTGGCACATGGTCAGTTCAAATCGCAAATGCTTCTGCTTATGGAACCTTATGGATTGTGAGATTCTTAGTTATAGAGCATCTTCTCTGGGGAGATTCAGTTGATAGTGACCCAGAAGAACCACAAAGCGATGAAAAACTTACGGTTTAACTTTGGATAAACACGAAAAGTTATTGTTTGAACTAGCTGAATCAGTAAAAGGTTTTATGCCAGCCGATGAAGGACTAGCACTAAATCGACATGGAACCTCATTAGATGTTGAAGGCCCATTTCTCGAAGTTGGAAGTTATTGCGGTAAATCAGGTATTTATTTAGGTTTCGCGGCAAAGGAAACTGCAAGACTTCTTTTTTCCGTTGATCACCACAGAGGTTCGGAGGAAAATCAACCAGGATGGGAATGGCATGACCCTGAAATAGTCGATCAAGAAACCGGATTAATAGA
>DBNM01000177.1:46560-46684 GCA_002299135.1 Candidatus Neomicrothrix sp. UBA672
GTTTGGAAGCCAATGTTGTGGCAGTCGTAGGCGATTCGCCAACAATTGCAAAAAATTGGGCCACACCTTTGGCGTTGTTATTTATCGATGGGGGACATGGTTCAGAACCTGCACATGCAGATTA
>DBNM01000082.1:0-357 GCA_002299135.1 Candidatus Neomicrothrix sp. UBA672
GCATGATTGACGGTTCATTGGAGTGTGGACCAAACGCTGTTTTGGCTTTTGCTCGTGAAGGATACACTAAAAGTAAGATTAATCTTCTGGAACTTGCAGAAATTTTGAGTTATTCCGGATTTATAAAATTAGCGTTAAAATACTGGCGGGCAGGTGCGGGAGAGATGTGGCGCTCATTCTCTAAAGTAGCATTTGTTAATGCATTGCAGCGACTGATTCCAGAAATAACCCAAGAAGATCTTGTAGAAGCTCCAGCTGGAATTCGCGCTCAGGCTGTTCTACCGAACGGTATGCTAGTTGATGATTTTTTGATTCAGGAAAACAAAAACATTATCAATGTCGTAAATGCACCTTCAC
>DBNM01000082.1:777-2804 GCA_002299135.1 Candidatus Neomicrothrix sp. UBA672
TTAGTGGATTTCAGGCTTCCTAACTTTTTGAGGTGTATTAAATCCTTTTTGAAATAGATGAATAAGCGATGAAAAATGGAGCAGAAATAACTCCTTCTCTTTTACTGGGGACACAAGGAATTCACCATTTTGCCTTTAATTAAGATCTAATGGGGCATGACTGTAAATCTTTTTTTCAGCTTATCGTATAATAAATCAACTCATTAATCAAAGAAACGATCATGAGTAATAATCCTTTCACATTGAAGCAGTACGAAATTCGTCCTCGAAAAATCATACGAAACGCCACCGCTCCAGAATTATATGAAGAGGCACTTAAGTATGATTCTGACAGCTCTATTTCCTCAACAGGAGCACTCATAGTTTCTTCTTATGAAAAAACAGGTCGTAGCCCTAAGGACAAACGTATAGTCAATAATTCCAACATTGCTGATGATGTTTGGTGGGGCGATATTAACATTGGAATGGATGAAGAAACTTTCATGATTTCCAGGGGTCGTGCTATTGACTATTTAAATACTCAACATCGGATTTACGTTGTTGATGGATTCGCCGGGTGGGACCCCAAATATCGAATAAAAGTCCGTGTAGTTGCTACACGTCCATATCATGCTTTGTTTATGCATAATATGTTGATCAGTGCAAATGCAGAGGAGTTAACAGACTTTGGTGAGCCGGATTACGTGATTTTTAATGCCGGTCAATTTCCGGCGAATCCACTAACTAAATACATGACATCAAGAACAAGTGTGGAACTAAGTTTTGAGCGTAAAGAGCTTGTAATTCTAGGTACAGAGTATGCCGGTGAAATGAAGAAAGGTATTTTTACTATTATGAACTACATCATGCCGAAACAGGGGGTTCTTTCGATGCACAGTTCTGCAAATGAAGGCAAAGATGGCGATGTTGCCGTATTTTTTGGATTGTCCGGAACAGGTAAAACAACTCTTTCAGCAGATCCTAAAAGGAAACTTATCGGGGATGATGAACATTGCTGGACAAATGATGGAATTTTTAATATTGAGGGCGGTTGTTATGCAAAATGTGTAAACCTATCTGAAGAAAAAGAACCGGACATTTACAGGGCAATTCGTTTTGGTACTGTACTGGAAAATGTTGATTTTGATAGAGGAACACGCGTTGTTGATTACGACGGGACTTCTTTGACGGAAAACACAAGAGCATCCTATCCGATAGATTATATTTTAAACGCGAAAATTCCATGCATGGGCAGACATCCCAAGAATATTATTTTTCTGACCTGTGATGCTTTCGGTGTACTTCCCCCAGTCAGTAAACTTTCAACTTCTCAGGCAATGTATCATTTCATTAGTGGTTATACTGCTAAAGTTGCCGGCACTGAAATGGGAATAACTGAACCAAAAGCGACTTTTTCGGCATGTTTTGGGGCAGCCTTCATGGTATGGCACCCTAGCAAATATGCAGAACTGTTAGCAAAACGTATTGAACATAATGGAACTTCAGTTTGGCTAGTGAACACCGGCTGGAGCGGCGGTGGTCATGGAGTAGGAGAGCGTATATCACTTAAATACACTCGTTTAATCATTGACTCAATTCTGGATGAAACCTTGAAAAACGTGCCGACATTCCATGATGAGTTGTTTGGTTTTGATATTCCAACTGAATGTCCAAAAGTTCCTAGCGAAATTATGAAGCCACGCAATACATGGTCTGACAGGGATGCCTATGACAAGGCTGCTTTAAAGCTGGCAAAGATGTTCCAGGAAAACTTCAAACAATTTGAAGAAGGCTCCAAGGAAGAAATTTTAGAGGCAGGACCAAAGATCTTCTAAGTTATATCATGAGATCATACTAAAGTAGATTAGGAACTTATTTCATGAGCAACGCCTATCGTATCTCCAAAGTAGTAGTAATATCACCTTTTGAATACGTGGCAATACCTTTTTCTATTTTTTGGAGTATTACAATATTTGGAGATTGGCCTGATATAGTATCCTGGTTGGGGATTGTTTTAACTGCTGGGGCTGGATTGTACGTAGTTTACA
>DBNM01000031.1 GCA_002299135.1 Candidatus Neomicrothrix sp. UBA672
GATCCTCCGCACATCACACTCAACTGACCTGACTCGGCTCCCGCCTGGCCTCCTGAGATGGGAGCATCAACGAAACCTACACCCTTTTCTGCGCAAGCTTCTTCTAACTCATTAGCTAAAAATGCTGACGCAGTCGTATGGTCAACCAAAACAGATCCTGATGCCATTCCTTCTAAAACACCAGATTCCCCATAAACAACTGACCTGACATCATCGTCATTTCCGACACAGAGCATTACCACATCAGCATCCTGAGCCGCCTCACAAGGTGTAGCTCCTAACGAGCCGCCATAAACTTCCACCCATTTTTCAGCTTTGGAAATGGTCCGGTTGTAAACCGTGGTCTGGTAGCCGGCATTCTGCAGATAACCAGCCATTGGATATCCCATCACTCCCAAACCTATAAAGGCACATGTTGGCATCTATTTCTCCTTTTTACTTTTAAGTTTCAAATATCGACCTTAGGCTTTAATAGTTGCAAATCACTCATCATGAATGAATTTGCATTATGGACAATAATTTAGGAGATAAATAATGGGCAACCTCTGTGAAGGTCGTGTGGCTATCGTTACTGGAGCTGGAAGAGGCATTGGACGCGAACATGCACTTATGCTTGCAAACCAAGGTGCAAAAGTGATCGTTAACGATTTGGGTGGCGATATGGATGGATCCGGCAGTGACCTAAGCCCCGCTCAAGAAGTAGTAAACGAAATCGTTGAAATGGGCGGCGAAGCAATCGTAAATGGTGCCAACGTAGCCGACTTTGCAGCTGCTGGTGAAATGGTTCAACAAGCAATTGACACCTGGGGAAGATTGGATATTTTGATCAATAACGCGGGGATTTTGCGTGACCGAATGATTTTTTCAATGTCTGAAGATGACTTCGATGCTGTGATAAATGTTCACCTTAAAGGAACATTCTCGACCGTTCACCACGCATCAGTCTTCTGGCGAGAAACAGTTAAAGCTGGAGGCGAAGCTTTTGGAAGAATCATCAACACTTCTTCTCCTTCCGGTATTTATGGCAATGTTGGTCAAGCAAACTATGGTGCAGCTAAAGCTGGTATCGCAGCATTTTCTGTTATAACCGCAATGGAACTCGTCAAATACGGTGTAACAGTAAACTGTCTTGCACCCGCCGCTTTCACACGTATGACCGCTGACCTCCCAGGCATAGTCGGTACAGAAGAAGGCGCTGAAGAAGCAATGAGCCCAAGATGGATTTCTGTAATCACTGCTTGGTTGTGTAGCGAAGCAGCTCAAAACGTGACAGGACGAGTATTTGATGTTGTCGGAGAAAGACTTGGAATAGCCGAACAATGGCATCTAGGACCATCTGCTAAACAAACAGATGATCCTGAAGGACTAACAGACATTGTCAAGGAACTAATGAAGGATGCGCAACTCAATCCTGATATGGGTGGAATGCCAACAGAAGGACCCGGAAGGCCCAGCAAAGATATCTAATGGCAATTGATTTCACACTTTCGCCCGAGCTGGAAGAAATACGGGATAACGTCCGTGACTTCATTGAACGGGTAGTAAAACCCGGAGAAGAAATAATAGAAGGCTCCAATGGAACCGAACCGTTAAATCCTAAAGACAGGATTGGCAAACTAATTGAAATGCGAAAAGAGGCTTTCGAAGAAGGACTCTGGCTACCTCATATGCCAAAAGAATGGGGAGGAATGGAACTAGGACATGTAGCTATGGCTATGGTTCAGGCAGAAGCAGCTAAATCCTATTATGGCCCATGGGTGCTCAATTGTCAGGCCCCAGATGAGGGCAACATGCACACCATGTTGCATTGGGCTACAGATGAGCAAAAGGAAAAATACTTGAAGCCTCTTTGCAATGGAACAGCTACTTCTTGTTTCGCTATGACTGAGCCTGAAGTAGCTGGATCAGACCCAACACTTATTCAAACAAATGCCTATCAAGATGGTGAAGAATGGGTTATCAACGGTCATAAATGGTTCATTTCAAACGCACATCGGGCAAATTTTGCAATCCTTATCGCCAGAACTGAAGACGATCCTGAACTACCACAAGCAGCAAACACAGCTTTTATCATCGATCTTCCATCCGATGGTTGGACTGAAGCACGAGAAATTGAAACAATGCACGGCTCAACAGGTCATTCTGAAATAGTTATTGAAGACCTTAGAGTTAACGACTCACAGATGTTAGGTGGCAGAGGTCAAGGTCATTTACTTGGTCAATACCGTTTAGGTCCAGCTCGACTAGCACACTGCATGAGGTGGATTGCGCAAGCAGAAATGGCACTCGACATGACAGTTGAAAGATCCCTAGAAAGATACAGTCATGGTTCGATCTTGGCTGAAAAACAAGGAATTCAGTGGATGATCGCTGATTCTGCGATGGAGCTTTATCAATGCAAATTAATGGTTCTACATGCCGCTTCGAAAATTGACAATGGAGATGACTTCAAATCAGAAGTTTCAATGGCAAAACACTTCGTCGCAAACAGCCTCAATCGGATAATAGACCGTGCCATACAGGTTCACGGTGCTCTCGGTTACTCAACAGACACTCCTCTAGCCCACATGTACCAACATGCAAGATGGTCCAGATTTGCGGACGGTGCTGATGAGATTCATCAGATGCGTATAGCTCAAAGAACAATAGCTGCCTTTAAGGACAACGGCTCGACTTCTTCAGCTACCGGAAACCTACCGATCTGAAAGTATTAATACCCACTAAATGAAATAAACAAGGAGAAGAAAATGGAAGAAGTTGTGATAGTAGACGCTGTAAGAAGCCCAATAGGTAAAAGAGGTGGTGGTCTTTCCAACTCGCACTCTGTAGACCTGCTAGGAACGGTTCAAGCAGCATTATTCACCAGAACAGGGATGGATCCGAAAGAAGTTGGACAAGTTGTGGGCGGATGCGTAGGGCAGGTAGGTATGCAAACTATGAATGTAACTCGCACAGCATGGCTTACTGCAGGCTTGCCTATTGAAGTAGCCGCTACAACAGTCGATGCACAATGCGGTTCTTCTCAACAGGCAACAAATCTTGCATACGCTCTAGTAGCTTCAGGAACTGTCGATTCAGCTATTGGGTGTGGCGTGGAACTTATGAGCCAAGTCGGCTTCGGGGCGACAATTCCTAAAGAACCCAATGCCGGAAGTCCGGTGAATCGCAACTACTTCGAACATTTCGAAATGACTAGTCAATTCGAAGGGTCAGAGAGAATTGCTGACCATTGGGAAATTACTCGTGATGATTGCGACACTTTCGGAAAACTTTCTCAAGATCGCGCCGCCAGAGCATGGTCAGAAGATCGATTTGCCACACAGATAACCCCAATCGAAGTCCCCGTCACTGACGAAGAAGGGAATACTTCAGACGAAAGTGTCACAGTGACTCGCGACGAAGGACTTCGAGAAACCACTATGGAATCACTTGCAAATCTGAAACCATCAGGGCGTGAAAATGGTGTCCACACCGCTGGAACTTCCTCACAAATCTCCGATGGCGCTGGAGCGGTATTGATGATGACAGCGCAAAAAGCATCAGATCTTGGATTAAAACCTCTAGCTAAAATCGTAGATAGTTGCTTGGTCGGTTCAGATCCTGAATTCATGCTCACAGGACCAATATTCGCAACTGAAAAAATCCTAAATGACAATGGGATGAAAATAAACGATATAGACCTCGTTGAAATTAACGAAGCATTTGCGTCTGTAGTTCTGGCATGGGAAAAAGAAACCAACCCTGACATGGAGCGCGTCAATCCAAATGGAGGTGCAATAGCCTTAGGTCATCCTCTTGGTGGAACAGGTGCAATATTGACAACAAAGGCAGTTCATGAACTCCACCGGACTGATACCGAACACGCTTTGGTAACAATGTGCTGCGGCGGTGGACTGGGAACCGGAACGCTTCTGCAACGTTTATAATTTTTGGAATTAATTTCAATGTCGAAAATGAAAAATTGTTCCGCTGTCATCTTCAACGGAGATGGCAGTTGGGAGAGAAAAGACGACTTTGATGTACCTAAACCACCGAAAGGTGGAGCAGTTCTTGCTGTTGAAGCCGTCGGTCTCTGCCATAGTGATGTCGCTCAATTAAACGGTCAAAAACACGTTCCTGGAGAAGTTTCACCAACTGTTCCTGGACACGAAATAGTTGGAAGGGTCTATGACTTGGATCCTGAATCAGAACTCGGAGTTGAAATTGGAGATCGTGTAGCAGTAAATATTGTTGTCCCTACAGAACCTTCAGATTCGAATCCATTTGGCATTAGTTGCTATGGGTACAGTTTTGGACTGGATGAAGCTGAAGGACTTTGGGGAGGTTACGGAGAATACATGTCCATTCTTCCAAAAACCCAACTTGAACGCCTCACTAATGACATATCTGCTGAAGAGTTGACTATTTTTGAACCCCTAAGCAATGTCATTGCGTGGACAAGCCGGATCCACTGGAGCCAAAAAATGAAAGTGGTGATACAAGGACCTGGACACATGGGTTTGACTTTTGCTGCTATGGCCAAGCAGATGGGAGCCGACAAAGTCATTGTTACAGGAACCAGCGAAGATGATCACAGACTCTCCATAGCAGAAAAAGTTGGAGCTGATTTCGTTATAGATGTATCTGACGAAGACCCAGTCGAAAGAATCACAGATATCACTGGTGGCATAATGGCTGATCTCGTAGTTGATCTCAGTAGCGCACCATTAGTACCAGGATTATGCCTCGATCTGGTCAGATATGGAGGCGACGTGATTTGGGCGGGCCTTAAAAACCGAGAAGCGGTTCCAGTCGTAACTGACAATGCTGTCATGCGGGGAATTACTATCCATGGTGGAGCAGGAGGCACTAACAAATCATTAAAAGAAGCAGTAGAAATTCTTAATACAAAGAAATTTCCGACTGCCCCACTGCTAGGAGAAGTCTTCACAATAGATCAAATAAATGAAGCTATGGGAGTACTGAACAGAACCACAGCAAATGATGCTGTACGCGCTGTCTTATCCCACACCCATAAGTAGTTTAATTTTTTCTAATTCCTTTGGTTAACCCCAAACTTGTGGACAATCAGGATGATCGACCACAGGATCCCCTGTTCGCATATTTTCATGATGCGGTTTCTTAGGAGCCCCAGGACGGATTTTATAGGTGGAACCATCTCCACAGTAACGAACTGAAACAGCCCGCCGTTGTCTAGATGTCGAGTTGTTCGCACCCGCTCCATGAAGTGTTAACGCATGATGGACAACCAAATCCCCAGGTTTTGTATCGAATTGAATCAAATCAAACCTCTCTTCACCTATTTCGATATTAGGTAGATCATTTCCTTCTGTGCCTGGTAGAGGCTCATTGGCAACAAACCAATTCGGTTTAAATACTTTTTTATCCTTATGAGAGGAACGTAGATAAGCAACTCCACCTGTTTCAAAGCTAACGTCATCGAGAGGAGTCCAAACTGTACAAATACTGTTCCCTTCTATATGGAAATAACCCAAATCTTGATGAAAGGCGGTTCTCTCTGCCGTACCGGGCTCTTTAATCAAAACTGAATCTTCATACAGATAAATCTTTTTTGAATTCATAAGTTCCGCCACAATCGAGGGGAGAGGTGAAATTTTTGCAAATGCGGCAAAATTTTCATCCTCTTTCCAGTGGTCTACTCCCGATAAAAATCTTCCGCCTTTAATATCACTGTCGGCTAAAACGCTCAAACCTTGGGTTTCATTTAAATCGCTTCCGAGCGCTGTAAGGTCGGCAAACATTTGTGGTTCTCTAAGCATAAGTTTCAAAGCAGAATCAAGTAGGTCAACCCAGTCTTTGTGCACAATTTCAGGCAAGTGGACCACACCATCTAAAGCAAAAGAAGAGATCTCTGCCTGAGTAATAGCCCTAACTGGATCAGAAGATGGGAAACTATTCATATTTTTTTATAGAATTGTTGACTCGCATAAAAACCCCTTAGACACTCGGTGGTCTCTCACGGGACAAATAAGCACCCGCATCGGCTAAAAACAACTGACCAGTAATATTTTGGGCAAAATCAGAAGCTAAAAAAACGGATAAGTAACCCAAGTCTTCAATATCACTCATCTTTCTCAAAGGATTTGATTGTTGTATGGCCGAAATTCGATCATCGTCAAAAAAATCTATAACTGTTTCAGTCAAGGTTGTACCTGGAGCGATTGCTAGAACCCTTATACCCATAGGGCCAAATTCCACTGCCGCTGTCTCGGTTAAATGATTTATCCCTGCTTTAGCCGCACCATAACCTGCCAAGAACGGACTAGGTCTTGTAGTTTCACCTGAACTCACATTGATAATTACCCCACTTCCCGACTCGCTCATATGTTTTGCTGCTGACTTCATAGATAAGGCTGTCACTAAAAGATTTTGTTCAATTACATCCCTCCATTTTTTCTCATCCATTTCCAATAATGGAGCAGTCCCCTCTGGTCCAAGCATTCCAATATTGTTAACTGCTATATCAATCCCCTCAAGTTTTTCCGAAGCCTCATCAAACATTCTTTCAACCTGACCCTCTTCGCGAGCATCACCAACAACAGAAAAAGATGATCCTTGATTTAAAGCCGTCAACATTTCAACAGTTTCCTGTGCCTTATCAACCCTCTTGTCCAACACGGCTACATTTGCTCCAGCTTGGGCGAACAGGGATGCTATAGAGCGCCCTATTCCTGCGCCAGCACCCGTTACAACAACATTTTTTCCCGAATGGTCGATTTCAATAGACAAATTAGATCTCCAATACTTTCAACAAATCATCCAAAGCTGACTCAACCCAACTAATGATAACCTCTTCTTCCGTGCCGCCTAGAGGGTGCGGGACTACCACAATTCTTGCCTTTGGCATTCCTAAGCTATTAGCCACGGAACGAGTTAATTCTTCAAACTTTTCTGTAGTGAAAACAACGGCTGGCACTCCTGCTTTTTCAATTTCAATCAAATCGTGGACACTCCACGAAGTACAAGATCCTCAATCAGCTGAACCGGTTAAAACCAATTGAACTTCTTCTGCAAGCATTCCAACTACTTGAGGGTTGCATGCTGTAGCAGCATTAGCTCTTTCACCTTTTCCGGTAGTCATCGAAAACTTTGCATCAATTCTCCCTGCAAGTCCTTCAGCAATCTTTGTTAGTAACAAATCAGCATTTGGTTTACCGTTTTCGAGAACCCCTATTTTACCACCAGAGAATAATGGTGTGGTCGAACACAACTCAACCACTTCATCCTTTAAATCACCTTCAGGACTGTAAATTTTCATATTCATAGATTAGACCTCCCCACTCCATTTATATTGGAACTGTCACACTTCGAGTCATTCCCCAACTGGGAACCACACATGAATGCTTTCCGGCACCTCCACTTACTAAAACTTTGATGTTTTCTACCTGTTGAGTCATCGGGACTAACTCATTATCTGAAAGTGAATGCATCCAATCTGCCCACGCCAACAAGTTGAACTGTTCTCTAAAGCGGCCAGCTGGCATTCTTGCTTTCTCAAATAAGTAATTGGAAACATCTTCTCTACCCCAACCTTGACTAGATGCAGCGGCCGCGTGTTCGGGGCAAAGGATAACGAACCATTCACCACCTGATATACAAGCATTATTAACTCCAAAAGTTGTCATAACAGAAGCAGCCTTATCAAGTATTCTCTCAATGTTTTCTGATTCCATATCGTGAAAATTGTGTGGGTTTTCCCCACAGTGCACAGTAAGCGCGCTTTCTGAATCAACTCCAAGCGTTGCCGGATACGAATCCCAGGGGTTTTCCTTTTGGTTCTCTGCAATGCAATATGTATATTTCGAAGGTTGTCCTTGTGTAGAAGCATCACCAGGACCTGGTACCGCTCCAGCAATATGCAACAAGACAAGTCGTATCGCCCTCCCTACAGTTGCATTTGCTCTATTACCGGGTCCAAATACCCCCAAACCGGAGTTAAAACCAAGTTCATCTACCACTTTGCCATGAACTATCAATAAAGGAGCAACAGGATGGGTAGTCGTGTTAACTCCACGCAAATTAATCCTCTGATCACCTAAAGCCTTTACCGCCGCAACAACAACAGGAAAATATTCAGCTTTACAACCTGCTAAAACGGCATTAACTGCCACAGATCTAAAAGTTGCTGAACCTCCTCGTGGTGGAAGAACTGTCAGTACTTCTTCTGGTGGAACCTCTACGTGGCTAAGCATTTCATTCACACGTTTATCTGTTGGTGCCACCAGTGGCAGACCATCCCCCCAACCATGTTTCTCAAATAATTCATAGATAGTGTCTGGATCTTCATCTGATAGTTCAAGAAACTGGCTTCGACTTTCCATTCCAACATTCTCGCCCATAGGCCTACCGACTTTACAGTTGGGAAAATTCGATTATGAAATTTTCATAATTTGTAAAATTAGTTTCTTTCGCCAAAGTAACTTAGGTGCGTTGCTCTATAACTTTGACCTTCTTTACTCTCTGCGTTGAAATCACCACCAGCATCTTTACTTGAAATTAATGCCAGACCCAAATTTCCTTCCAAGGCAGGTGACCATACCGCTACGCGTATTTCCCCGATTTCATTTCCTGATTCATCAAATGCCACCCATGGTTCTTCAGTGGGCGAAGCTAGACGGTCGCCCGATAACAGAATCTTCACCAATCTTCTTGCAGGACCTTTACTTTTTTCCGCGAGTAAGGCTTCTTTCCCGATGAAATGCTCTTTTCTTTCCAAATTCATGAAACGATCCAAACCTAATTCCAAAGGAGTCGCTGAAGCTCCACAGTCAGTCCTATATGAAAGCAATCCGCTTTCTATCCTTTCGACCGCATTTGGAGTGCCTGGATGAATACCGTATCGTAAACCAGAATTCCAAACTCTTTCCCAAAGATCCAACCCTTTTAAGTCATCAGTTAGAAATAATTCAAACCCTCCTTGCCCACTCCACCCTGAACGGCAAATTATAAATGGGATATCGTCCAATTGTGTTTCCACAAAACCGAAGAAAGGTATATCCATAACCCAATCTCCGAGTAAATCAACCATGGTTTGATCAGCCTTCGGTCCTTGAACTGCCAAAGGTGAAACCTCTGGTTCGAAAACACTGCAATTGAGATTTCTTTCAGAACTTACAGCTTGAGCCCATAGCAGTAGGTCACCATCTGCAATTGACACCCAGTAACGATCCTCTCTTAAACAAAGCGTTATCGGATCGTTAATAAGAATTCCTTGATGGTCGCAAATTGGCGTGTAACGGGACCTGCCTTCTTTGCATGACCTCATTCCCCTAGTTGATAAATATTCGACCAGTTCAAGGGCATCAGGACCCACTATTTCGACTTGACGCTCACAACCTACATCCCAAATAGAAACCTTTTCGGTTAATGCCTCATATTCAACAGCTGGATTACCGTATGAAGTCGGCATATACATATGGTTGTAAATAGAAAATTGCTCAACTCCGTGTGAAATCGTAGCTTCGTAATAAGGTGATTTTCTGACTCTTGAACCGATAGCAATTTCGCTGGTCATTTCTATTTATCTCCTTCGTGTTTATAAACAGGTGAGTCATCTGCAGCTAAGGGAGTATTGCCCAATATGAGGTCTGCTGCCTTCTCGGCAAGCATCATAACTGGTGCATAAATATTTCCGTTAGTAATGTTAGGCATAACAGAGGCGTCTACCACTCTTAGCCGATCCGTTCCATGAACCCTCATGGATGAAGGGTCCACAACTGCCATGTGATCTGTTCCCATTCGAGCGGAACAGGATGGGTGAAGTGCTGTCTCTGAATCCTTTTTAATCCAATCCAAAATCTCGTCATCTTTTTCGACATTCGATCCAGGTGATATCTCTCCCCCGTTGAATTCCTCAAAAGCTGGTTGACCCATTATTTTCCGAGCAACACGAATAGCCTCAACCCATTCTTTTTGATCTTCTTCACTGGAAAGGTAATTGAATCTAATCGATGGTTTTTCAAAAGGATTACTTGTTTTTATTTTGATACTTCCACGGCTATTAGAAAACATCGGCCCTACATGAAACTGGTAACCGTGACCTGAAACCGGAGTACTTCCGTCGTATCTGATAGCAATAGGTAAAAAGTGGAACATCAGATTTGGCCATTCAACTTTTTCATTCCCTCTTACGAAACCCCCTGCTTCAAAATGGTTAGTTGCACCTGGACCTTTTCTCAATAACCACTGAAAAAAAACCAAAGGTCGTCTCCAAACCTTCAAGTAGGGTGACATGGAAACAGGTTTTTTGCATGCGTACTGGACATAAACTTCTAAGTGATCCTGTAAATTTTCACCCACACCGGGAAGGTCAATCAATGTCTCTACACCGGCTTCCTCGAGAGTTCTAGCTGGACCCACTCCTGATAGTTGCAGTAATTGCGGAGTGTTTATAGCACCTCCGCAACAAATTACTTCACCTGCTCTGATGGTCTTATTACGCCTATCTTTTCTAAACTCGACTCCAACCGCCTTATTTCCATCGAAAATTATTTTTGTAACATGAGCTCTTGTTATGACATCTAAATTCGACCTTGAGGCAACAGGGTGTAAATAAGCAACTGAAGCAGAGTTTCGTCTACCCCTATAAATATTTCGATCAAAAGAAGCAAACCCTTCTTGGCGGTATCCATTCACATCTTCAGTTAGTTCGTAACCGGCTTCCTGCACTGCATCAAAAAAAGCTCCGTACAAAGGGCTCGTGGCAGGTCCTCTTTCCAGCATGAGTGGACCACTTCCCCCTCTGTACCGGTCTACCCCATGAAGACAAGTCTCCATTCTTTGGAAGTAAGGCAAACAGTGTGAATAACTCCACTCTTTGCAACCTGGTGTTGTAGCCCAGCGTTCATAATCGGCAGGATTGCCACGTTGAAAAATCATGCCGTTGATACTTGAAGAACCCCCCAAAACCTTTCCCCTAGCATGAGACACTCTTCTACCTTCAAGTCCTGGTTCGGGGTCAGATTCATACTTCCAGTCGTAAAACTTGTTACCTATGCCATATGAAAGTGCTGCCGGCAT
>DBNM01000133.1:0-2346 GCA_002299135.1 Candidatus Neomicrothrix sp. UBA672
AGAGTAGGTTCTGCCTGCATTTCTGAAAAACATGCAAATTTTATACAAGTAGACGAAGGCGGAAGTGCAGAAGATGTTAAAAAGTTAATGTCTTTAGTCATTGAAAAAGTTGAAGAGGTTCACTCTATTTGTCTTGAACCAGAAACGGTCATGGTTGGTTTTGATCGTGATTATGCGTGAAGATAACAAATAAAAATTTTAGAAAAGTTATAGGTATTTCAGTAATTCTCGTTGTTCTACTCGGCCTCTATTCTGCCACCCGATCCGAATTGTTGGATGTCGACGAAATAGATGTGCTCATAACGGGGGGGGACAAAATAAGTTCCAATGAGATCGTAGCTTTAAGTGAAATTTCACTTTCACAGTCGATGATTTCAGTCGATTCCAATAAGGCTGAATCCTTAATTCTGATGAATCCATGGGTGGATGAGGTTGAAATAAATAAAGAATGGCCTAGCAGTATTTCGATTTGGGTGAGCTCGCGAGAGGCATTCGCCTATGTAGTTACTCTTGATGGGCAATTTGCAACTATTGATACCAACGGAATCGTTTTAGGACTTTTCAAATTGGACCCTTCTAATGATTTCGTGAGTCTTCTTGTTGAGAAGTTAGCTAATCCTGGAAGTAAAATTGAAGGTATTGAAATGCTGCTTCGAGCGGCTAGAGCCATAAGTCCAGATTTACAACAATGGATTAAAATTATATCCCCAACTGCCTCGGGTGTTCGAGCGGAGTTGCAAGGTTCAGTCGTTGCGAACCTCGGATCCTCAGAAGATTTTACGGCCGCTATGAGTGACTTAAAGGCGGTTCTAGGTCAGGTCGAACTAATGTGCATACAAAGTATTGATGTTAGTGTTCGTGAAAATCCAATAATAGAACGTGATAACTCAAAGTGTTGAAGGAATTTCACTAAGAGGTTGACATTATAGTTCACTCCACGTAGTCTCATAACCACTAGGAGGAGTCAGGAGGAACCTTAAAGTTATACTTTAAGGTTGGGCTTTCCGTTTAGAACAGTAAAAGACTTTCAGTCACTAAGTGGATGGAGAAATGATTGTGACAACACCACAGAATTATCTAGCAGTAATAAAGGTGGTTGGAATAGGCGGCGGCGGCGTGAATGCCGTTAATCGCATGATAGATGTGGGTTTGAAAGGTGTTGAATTCATAGCTATAAACACCGATGCCCAGGCCTTACTAATGAGTGATGCAGATGTAAAACTCGATATAGGCCGTGAATTGACCCGTGGATTAGGGGCTGGAAGTGATTCGTCAGTTGGAAGACAAGCAGCTGAAGATTGTCGTGGAGATATAGAAGAATGTCTTGAAGGTGCGGACATGGTGTTCATCACTGCTGGTGAAGGTGGTGGTACCGGAACTGGAGCTGCACCAATTGTGGCTGAAGTGGCAAAATCACTAGGAGCTCTAGTGATTGGAGTAGTTAGCAGACCGTTCGCTTTTGAAGGGAGAAGGCGATCAACAGAGGCTGATGCCGGCATCGCTGCACTTAGAGAAGTGGTTGATGCACAAATTGTAATTCCAAATGAACGCTTATTGTCCGTTTCTGACGAAAACACTTCCTTGATAGATGCTTTCGCTATGGCTGATGAAATATTACTTCATGGTGTTCAGGGGATAACTAGTCTGATAACTACACCAGGTCTTATAAACACGGATTTTGCTGATGTCAAGCAGGTCATGCATGAAGCTGGTTCGGCCATAATGGGTGTAGGTGAATCATCAGGTGACAGTGCTGCATTGCATGCTGCACGAAAAGCACTTTCCAGCCCACTTTTAGAAGCTTCTATTGAAGGAGCGCAGAGAATCTTATTGAATATCACCGGTTCTTCTGAACTGGGAATAATTGAGGTTAGCCAAGCGGCTGACGAGATACATGGCGTCTCGCACCCAGATGCAAATATCATTTTCGGAACAGTTATCGATGATGAAATGGCTACCACTGTCCGCGTAACAGTAATTGCGGCTGGTTTTGACCGGTGGGACAGTGACCGTGTGAGAAAACCGTCAAGATCTTTATTTAGAAACACTGATGAAAAAGAAGAAGGATTATTGACTGATGTGTTTGGTGAAGATTTCGATGATGAGGACGGCTTGGAAGTCCCTGACTTTTTGAAGTAAAAATTTTGAGTGGCAAGAGAGCTTTTTCGACAGACTCTATCTGACGGAAATACGATCATTTCTCTAGTTTCTGAGATTGATGATGGTGATTTTTCAGCAAATCAAACGCGAAATAGATCATTAAAAGAAAACCAGTCGAAACTTCTTAATGGTGAGTGGAATTGGCTTTCTCAAGAACATGGAACTGAAATTATTTGGCTAGATGAG
>DBNM01000133.1:2722-5471 GCA_002299135.1 Candidatus Neomicrothrix sp. UBA672
CAAAAGGTATTAGCCATAACGGTCGCTGACTGTTTGCCTTTATTGCTAATGGAGGAAGGTGGGATTCTAGTTCTTGTCCATCTTGGTTGGCGTGGAATCGAACAAGGTCTTTTGGAAAAAACGATTAAATTTATTGAAACAAAGAGCAAAGAACCGATAAGTGCCGTTCTTGGACCATGTATAAATTCGTGTTGTTATGAATTCGGTCAAAATGAAATGGATACTCTTTTAGAGAAGTATGGTCCCAAAATAATCAGCGAAACTCTCGCTGGTACTCTTTCATTGAACATGAAGGAATGTGTTAGGGGAATATTGAGAAGTTGTGATGTGGAAGTCAAACATGACGAGGCTTTCTGTACAAATTGTGATCCTCGTCATTGGTCTTTTAGGGCAGAGGGTACTGATAAGCGTCAAGTGATGATTGCATGGAAAGAAGAAATTGGCGAGGAGATTATTAAAAAATGAACTTTTCTT
The DNA here is from genome assembly GCA_002299135.1 of Candidatus Neomicrothrix sp. UBA672. GTDB lineage: Bacteria > Actinomycetota > Acidimicrobiia > Acidimicrobiales > MedAcidi-G1 > MedAcidi-G1. The sequence goes on from DBNM01000133.1 coordinate 3,197, forward strand.
ATATCGAAGAGATTAAAGAGAGAGCTCAACAGTTGTCTGAATTGGTAAGGACCAAAAGCGATGGGAATGCCATCTTGCTTCCAGTTACCAAAGGTTTTGGTGCGAGGGAAGTGCAAGCAATGCTAGAAGTAGGTTTAACTAAAATAGGAGAGAGTTACGCGCAGGAGATCCTTGAGAAAAGAAAAATGATCACTGACAATAGAATCGCCTGGCACATGATAGGAAGAGTGCAACGAAACAAGGTAAGAAAATTATCTGAAACTGTCGATCTTTGGCATTCTGTGGATCGAAAAGAGTTAATAACGGAGATTTCTAAGTATAAAAAGAATTCAAAAATTTTAATTCAGGTATCTCTGAATGATAGATACCAACAGGGAGGATGCTCTCCAGAAAACGTTCCGGATCTAATTGAATTTGCTTCTGATAAAGGTATGAATGTTGAAGGTTTGATGACGATTGGAGTTGATCAAGACATTGATGCAACTAAAAATGTTTTCGCAGAGTTAGGTAAATTATCGGAAACGATGGGATTAAAAGAAATTTCCATGGGTATGTCTAATGATTTTGAAATAGCAATCGATTATGGCGCAACTATCTTGCGCGTCGGGCGAAGTATTTTTGGCGAAAGAGCAAAAAAATAGAAAGCTGTATATTTACACTTCAAGGTGATACTTTTTTGTTCAAGTCTAGAGTTACTATTCTTTTAGCTGTAACTTAGATGTACGGAGGCGTTGATGTCGTTTTGGCAAAAGACCATGCTCTGGTTGGGTTTAGGACCAGATGAGATGTATGAAGGAATGTCTGATGGTGTCCAACCTCGTAGTTGGCCTCCTGAACAGAACAGCGAAGAAACTGTTCCTTCAAAACCAGGCAGGTCTCCTATAAAAGCAAGATTAAAAGAAAATTTAACCGAGGAAAAATCCTCAGCGATGGAGTCGACTGGAACTGTTAGACCTTTGCGTGCCGCACGTGCCACCAAACCTAAGACGGAAGAACCAAAAAGCTTTAATGAAGTAACTTCTTTCGCCGATAGATACACCTCTGGAAATGCCGTTCTTGTGAAATTGGGGGGCGTCGAGCACGCTGTTGCAAGAAGGATTATCGATTTTGCTAGTGGCTTATGTTACGCAGAAAAAGGCGAAATGGAAAGAATGGGAAATCAGGAGTACCTGTTGATCCCTAAAGACGTAACTGTAGATCAAGAGACGAGAGAAAAAATAAAAGAAGAACTGAAGAGTACTTCGTAGGAATAGTTCAGTGAGCAGTGTTCTTTGTCTTTTGTTGCAAATTTATTCTTTATTGATATTAGTCAGAGTTGTCTTTAGTTGGTTTCCGGTTTCGCCCGATGGAACAGCTGCTGTAGTTTCTGGTTTTTTGTCTTTCGCAACCGATCCTGTTCTTCGCCCTCTACGAAAAGTTTTACCCCCAGTTCGTTTTGGCTCTGTATTCATGGATTTGTCACCGATTGTTGCATTTTTTGGAATAGCTTTATTGCAAAATTTTATTTGTGCCTAACAATCTTCTAGACGTTCTATTTCTACTGACTTAAGTGGGTTAATATTACAAGTGATGACTGACGACATTATTGAATATCTCGAAACTGTTGAGTTGAAAACAAAGATGCGCGGTTATGACCAGATAGAGGTCGATGAGATCTTTGATCGAGTTTCTGAAGCAATAAAAGTTTTACGGGAAGGTTTGAAGAATTCAGAAGAAAAATTACGTGTAGCAGAAGAACATTTAGATTCAGAAGTTAAAAGATTAGATGTTAGAGAGAAAGAGGTTGAAATACTTATTAACGAAGCAGAGGATAAGGCAACTAAAATTATAGAAAATTCACGTTTAGAGGCAGAAAATCTTCGCGCTTCCACTGAGAAGGAACTTTATTTATTAGCCACAGAGGAACGTGAAAAATTGAAAAATCAACTGTTTGCTATCGAAAAGCGTCAAAAAGAAGTTCAAAGTAATGTCGATTTGTTCGAAGACCAGTTTTCTGCACACCGTGAAAGAATTCTGAGAGCATTAGGCGACATGCAGCAAGCTATTGAAGATCTTTCCTTGCTTCCAGAAGATTCAGGTTTAGATTCTAAAATTATAGATATTGCTAGCGGTGACGAACTTCCCAGTATTTAATAGTAAATTTAAGCCTCTTTGCTTTAGATTTTTTGCACATCTTGCCCGATTTGAATCCTAAGTAAGTTTGTTTTTAGTATTATCCACATTTTTTAAAAGAAACCGAGGTATCCTGCACGGCTCGGAATAGGAGTTGATTTGG
>DBNM01000093.1:0-615 GCA_002299135.1 Candidatus Neomicrothrix sp. UBA672
GTTGAGTGTGATGTGCGGAGGATCTCAAGAGGCTTTTGCAAAGATTGAACCAGTAATAGATGTTTATTCAAAAATCTCTATTCTCGTTGGCCCTTCAGGTCATGGGCAACTTACAAAGATGGTCAATCAGGTTTGCATTGGAGGTTTGTTGCAAGGCTTGTCAGAAGCATTGGAATTTGCGAAACGCTCAAACTTGGATACTGAAAAAGTTCTAGAAGCAATCAGTCAAGGAGCGTCTGCATCTTGGTATCTAAGTAATCGTTCAGAAACGATGCTTGCAGGGGAATTCGACCATGGATTTGCGGTTGATTGGATGCGTAAGGACTTTGGCATAGTTTTTGAAGAGGCAGAAAGAATTGGTTTTGATTTGCCGGTCACATCGTTAGTTGACGGTTTTTTTGCTGAGTTGCAAGAAAAAGGTCATAGTAGATCGGATGTTTCGTCTCTTATAGAATTGCTAACAGAAAAGTAGATATTTCCTGACCTGACAACGTTTTAGTATGGGGAAGGTGGGACTGAGTCGCTTGCCGTAGTTCTATTCAACTCTCTTCTTGTTCCCTTGTAGTCGTTTAAAGCTATGTGCTGGGTTGATCTGTTATCCCAAATAACAAGGTC
>DBNM01000093.1:952-1947 GCA_002299135.1 Candidatus Neomicrothrix sp. UBA672
GACCACTTGTGTCGGAATGTGAACTGGATTCCAGTAGTCCACTGATTTAGCCATTTCATTAAATCTTCTTCTTTTCCGGTTTCTGATTCAGGTCCTTTCAATCCTCGAACATAAGTCGGATTGAAAAAAAGTGACGGTTTTCCAGTTTCAGGATGCTTGCATACCAGTGGGTGTTCTTGTGTTGACTTGGCTGTTTCAGATGTTTCGATAGTCATGTTCGACAGTTGTGAATGAAGATCTTGTTGATCAGGGGAGTAAGAGGCACTTGCAGAATGTATTCCAGTTATTTCATGTAAACGAGTTTTAGTGTTGTTGTCTAAGTGATGGTAAGCCGCAGTGGTGGAAGCCCAAACCGTGTCACCACCTACAGATGGAACGTCGACTGCATACAGGATTGTAAATGCCGGTGGTATAGGAAGGAAGGAAAAATCGCTATGCCAGACACCTCCAAAGTTGAAAGCTTCTGGTTCGGTATTTTCCTTAACAACTTTAATAACCTCAGGGTGTTCATCTAATGGTTTCACGAAAGGAACAGGGGAGTAAGGGCCAAGTAGGTGGCTGAATTCAACTTGTTGCTCAGGGGTAAGACTTTGATCGGGTATTATGACAACTTCAAATTCACAAATAGCATTCCTGAGTGATGCAAGCAGTTCTTTATCCAGATCGGTTTTAATATCTATTTCTGAAACTCGAGCTCCCAGTACCCCTGTTAGCGGCTCAACATTCAGTGAACTTTTCACGAGTTTTCTAAAGGATTTGGGAAAGGAACAGTTTTGTTCGTTCTTCGGTTGGATTAGTGAAGAAGTGTTCAGGTGTTCCAGTTTCGACTATTTGTCCACCTTCCATAAACATTATTTTGTCGGCCACTTCTTTAGCGAATCCCATTTCGTGGGTAACAACCATCATCGTCATGCCAGACAATGCGAGTTCTTTCATTACGTCGAGAACTTCTTTAATCATTTCCGGATCCAAGGCTGAAGTAGGTTCATCAAAAA
>DBNM01000093.1:2280-3419 GCA_002299135.1 Candidatus Neomicrothrix sp. UBA672
AAAAGCATAATTTTTGGTTCCATTGCTAATGCCCGTGCAATGGCGACTCTTTGTTGCTGCCCACCCGATAGTTGCCCAGGAAATTTGTCGGCCTGCTCTGGAATGCCAACTCTTTCCAGCAAAGATGATGCCTGTTCTTCCGCTTCGGCTCGTGGCTTTTTTCTTACCCAAATAGGGGCAAGACTGATGTTGTCACGGACCGTAAGGTGGGGGAAAAGGTTGAACATTTGAAAAACCATTCCGACTTCTGATCTGACTTTCTCTATGTTGCGGAGATCGTTTGAAAGCTCGACGCCGTCTACCATTATTCGGCCTTCTTGGTGTTGTTCTAATCTATTTATGCATCTAATCCACGTGGATTTTCCAGAACCGGAAGGTCCTAAAACGACTACAACTTCCTGTTCTTTAATTGTTGCAGTGACGTTATTCAAAGCTTGGAAGTCGCCGAACCATTTTGAAACTCCTTCACAAACGATTATGTCTTGGGCGTTTGCAAGGTCACGGTCTCCTCTGATAGAAGATGCGGTTTCGTTCTCAGTCATTTTGTTACTTTACCTTTCGCCGAGTCCAACGCGTTTCTCAACTCGTTGACTAGCTTTTGACATGGCAAAACAGATCACTAGGTACACAAGGGATACGAATAGCAAGTTCTCTCTGGTGCTACCCATGTATTCTGTTTGCCCTGGGATTACAGATCGAGCAATATATAGAAAATCGAATATGCCAATTATCGCTAACAGACCTGTTTCTTTGAAAGTTGCGATAATTTGTCCCACCATTGGCGGAATAGCAACTCTGAGGGCTTGTGGTAGGACTATAAAAAATGTTTTTTGAGCGTTCGTCATTCCGACTGCTTCAGCTGCTTCATGTTGACCGCGTGTGACTGACTGAAGCCCACCTCTTACATTTTCGGCTAAATATGCAGCTTCGAAAATTATGAATGCGATAGTCACGGCAGCTATTTCAGTTAGATCCATACCGTCCGGTAAAAAGAGCGGAACCATGACACTAAAGAAGATGAGAATGGTTATGAGGGGAACTCCTCTGATGAATTCAATGAAAGTAGTTGAAACCATTCGGAAAATCGGAAACTTTGATGTTCGTGCAAGTGCTAATAGAACACCTAAAGGAAAAGCTAG
>DBNM01000058.1 GCA_002299135.1 Candidatus Neomicrothrix sp. UBA672
TGTTTATGGTTGAAGAATGAAGGACTATCTAGGCATAACACTTTTATAGGTTGTCACAATGCATCTAAATGATAATGATCGGCAAGGCTTGAAAAAATCATTTCGCAATCTCACCATGTTTACATCGAAATTAGCGGAAGTGGAGGTAGAAGACGTACCAACTGAGATAGACGGGCCGGCTATATATGCTTGCAATCATAGAAGCCTTTCGGATTTATTAATTGCTGGCCCTACTTTTTTACATTGGGGTCAACCCATCAGATCATTAGTAGCAGCTTCATATTTTGAACATCGGTTTATAGGGCCGCTTCTTCGCTATTTGAAGTGCATTCCGGTACAAGGACTTGAAGCTATAGAACAAGCCACGGAAGCTTTATATGCGGGTTGGTCAGTAGCAATAATGCCAGAAGGAAGAGTGGTGCCTCGCTCCGAATGGATGGAAGAGGGTGTTTCTAGAGGGCATATCGGTGTTGGAAAACTTGCTTTAGAGACAGGGTTCCCAGTTGTGGCTGCAGGAGCTAGTGGTAGTGAACTTCTCTGGCCACGAGGAAAGTACCTTCCTTTTATGAAACCATGGAGTAGGCAAAAGGTTGTTTTGCGGTGTGAATATTTAGGAGTTGTCGGCGGAGAGACCCCACGTGACGTGACAGATCAAATAATGGATGGAGTGAAACGCTGCGTGGAGAGAGCCGAGAGCGAGACGGGCTTTACTAGGTAGTCTTCAATAGTGGTAAGGGAAAGAGGAGAAATCTCTATCGCGTTTCTCTAAGAATGCCTCTCTACCCTCAGAAGCTTCATCGGTGGAGTAAGCAAGCCTAGTTGCCTCACCAGCAAAAAGCTGTTGACCGACTAATCCATCATCGATCAAATTGAAAGCGAATTTAAGCATACGTATTGCGGTAGGGCTTTTAGAATTTATCTCCGCTGCCCATTCCAATGCTTCGACTTCTAGGTCATTATGCGCGACTACTTTATTCACCATGCCCATCTGGAAAGCCTCTTCGGCATCATATGTGCGGCCTAAAAAGAAAATTTCTCTAGCGAATTTTTGACCCACTTGTCTGGCCAAATAAGCAGACCCGTAACCACCGTCGAAGCTAGCTACATCGGCATCTGTTTGTTTGAATTTTGCGTGCTCTCGACTAGCGAGTGTCAGGTCTGAAACTACGTGGAGGCTGTGACCACCACCAGCTGCCCAGCCAGGCACAACAGCAATAACGATTTTTGGCATGAATCTGATCAATCTTTGGACTTCGAGTATGTGAAGTCTTCCAGTTGTTGAAGGGGGTGCATCGTCATCGTATTCATAACCACTCTTTCCACGAATACGTTGGTCACCGCCAGAACAGAATGCCCACTCGCCATCTTTTGACGATGGACCGTTACCAGTGAGAAGTATCGAACCAACATCTGTAGTCATCCGTGCGTGATCTAGAGCAGAATATAGTTCGTCTACAGTTTTCGGACGAAATGCGTTTCTCACTTCCGGCCTGTTGATCGCAATCCTGACAGTACCGTATTTTTTTGAACGGTGATAGGTGATATCAGAAAAATCGAAGTCTGTATTTTCTGACCATTCACCTTCCTGGAAGATGCTCGAAATGATAGGTTTTTTACTATTCACAAGAGTCTCATTGTACTATCGGCATAGAAACGCACTGCTTTCTAATCGAGTATTTTAATTCCAATAAGGAAAATATGGAAAAATTTGAAGGTGTAATTGGTAAAACTTACGAAGAGTCAACTCCGTGGTGGCCGGAAATCAAACAACCACCTCCCGGGAGTCCAAACATAGTTGTGATCCTTCTTGATGATACGGGATTTGCCCATCTTGGGTGTTATGGCTCTTCAATAGACACGCCAAATATGGATAAATTGGCAGAAGAGGGTCTACAGTTCACCAACTTTCATACAACCGCTTTATGTTCTCCAACTCGTGCTTGTCTTTTAACAGGTCGGAATCACCATACTGTTGGAATGCGGGCCGTTTCGAATATGCGAAGTGGATTCCCGCACTTGCGTGGCCGAGTTACAAAACACGCGGCGAACATAGCTGAATTACTCCGTGATGAAGGCTATGGAACGTACTGTGTCGGCAAGTGGCATTTGACACCAATGGAAGAAACTTCAGGAGCAGGTCCTTTTGATCATTGGCCTACTCAAAGTGGTTTTGACCGTTTTTATGGTTTTCTTCAAGGAGAAACAGATCAATTTCATCCTGAACTAACACTTGATAACCATCATATTGAAAGACCTATGGAAAAGGAGAACTACCATCTAAGTCAAGATTTGGTTGAGAATGCCTGCAAGTTTATAAATGACTCCAAATCGATTTACCCAGAACAACCATTCTTTCTTTACTTAACATTTGGAGCTACACATGCACCACATCAAGCCCCACAGGAATTTCTGGATAAATACCGTGGAAAATTTGATACTGGGTGGGATCAGATACGCACAGAATGGTTTCTGAAGCAAAAAGAATTAGGCGTAATTCCTGAGGACACTGTTTTAGCTGATCGAAACCCAGGGGTTGAAGAGTGGGAGTCGTTAAGCGCAAATGAGAAAGCTTTTGCTTGCAGGTTGCAAGAAGCCTTTGCTGCCATGCTGGACCATACTGATGCACAAATCGGAAGTTTGTTGGAATACCTAGATGACATGGGTCTAAAAGAAAATACGATTGTCATGCTGCTTTCAGATAATGGGGCAAGTCAAGAGGGTGGCCCGACAGGCTTGATGGACGAGATGAAATATTTCAATCTGGTTCCAGAAAATGTGGATAAAGCAGTCGAAAAGTTGGATGACATTGGAGGACCAAAATCGCACACAAATTATCCTTGGGGGTGGGCACAAGCAGGGAATTGCCCTATGCGCTGGTATAAACAGACCACTCATGGCGGTGGTGTTAGAGATCCGTTCATTATCCGTTGGCCCAAGGTGATAAAAGATAAAGGCGGGAAGAGGGATCAGTTTCACCATATAACAGACGTGATGCCGTCAATTTTAGAGATACTAGGTTTAGAACCCCCTAAGGTTTTCAATGGTATTGAACAACTTGAAGTTGCTGGAACGAGTTTCGCTTATTTATTTGATTCTAAATCTGAACCAACGCGAAAAAAGATTCAGTATTTTGAAATGTTTGGGAACCGAGCGATCTGGAGTGATGGATGGAAAGCGGTATCACGTCACGAGTTTAGGCAAGATTACGATAAAGAAGAATGGGAATTATTTCACCTTGACCGAGATATCTCAGAGACCAACAATCTTTCTAAATCTGAACCGGAGCGGTTAAAACAAATGATTCAGATGTGGTGGGAGGAAGCAGAAAAATATGGTGTTTTACCCTTAGATGATAGGACTCTTGAACTGTTTCGTTCATCAACAGGAAAGGGTTCACCACACGCTAAAAGAACGTATATTTACCGCCATCCAATTTCTCACATGCCTGCAGGAGTCGCCGCGAATATGGGAAACAGATCGTTTGTTATCGAAGCTGACATTGAACGAAATAAAAATGAAAACGGAGTCCTTCTTTCAATTGGAGGATCGAATGTAGGGTTGTCACTTTTCATTAAAGACGACCGACTTATGTTTGATTACAACATTTTTTACGATCATAAAATTCTCGAAAGTGAAATAACTGTCCCTAAAGGCGAAGTAAAAGTAGGGGTTTACCTTGAACGTGAGGATCCTGGAGGTGAGGCAACTCTTTTAATAGATGGAGAACAAGTGGGAAAAATGGAGATTCCTTTTGTGATCAGAATTTTGGGTAGTACAGGTATGGATATCGGAAGAGATTCGCTTTCACCTGTCTCCGAAGAATACAACGCTCCCTTCGCTTTCGAAGGTGTGATCAATCAAGTAGTTGTTCATTTGCCGGAGAGGGGCAATACATTTGAGGAATCTTTTCTAGCTATGCGTTCTGAACTGGGTATGGAGTAATTCTTAAGAATCTGCTTTTATTACTTCCAATGCTCCGCTTTCTAGAAGTGATTTGAATTCCTCTCTTCCCATTGAAAGATCTTCAATGCAGATTTCTTCAGTGTGCTCTCCTATAAGAGGAGCACGGGTAATGATAGGAGATGCCATTATTGACCCCCTTATGCATGCTCCGTCAAGAATAATTTCACCGACTCCGCCTAACTGTTCAACTTTCGGCAAGAAATCACGAAAAAGCAAGTGTTCATCACTTAATTGTTCAGCGGCATTCAAAACTCGACCAGCAGGAACTCCAACGCTTTGACATAGTTTTTCGACTTCTAATGAAGATAACGAGGTAGTCCAAGCAGTAACTATGGAAGCGAGAGTTTCCCTGTGCTCAACTCTGTAAGCGCTATTCGAATATTTTTCCGTTACCGACGCGTCAACTTTCATTAAACTGGAAAGTTTCCCCCACTCATCATCGTTTCTGACGCAGATGACACACCAAGTATCCTCATCCTTGCATGGGAAAGGCCCCCAAGGTGCTCCTCTGTCGGAGTCATTCCCCTGCGGCGTAATGGAATCCGGCTCAATGGCTTCCTTGCAAAAGAGGTCACCGAGGGTTCCAAGGAGCACCTCAACTTGAGCGACTTCAATGTGATTACCGAGAGAGCCACGGTTGGTGTTAACAATTGCCGCAAGCGCGAAAACTGCAGAAAGTCGACCGGCTAGGTGATCTGGGTGAATGGCTGTAGTTCCAGGTGGGGGCTCTCCATCTTTAAATGCCCAAAGCCAGGATAAACCACTAACGGTTTGAATAGTTGGGCCATAGCCATTCCAGTTGGCAAAATCCCCTTTACTTCCCATCAACTGGCTGCTAATCATCACCGCGTTGGGATTGATTTGATTAATCGTCTCATAACCGAGCCCTAATGCATCCATGGTTCCAGTTGAATTGTTTTCAATTACGACATGAGAGTTTTTGATAAGTTCAAGCACTACTTCCCGAGCTTTTTTGTTCTTAAGGTTTGCTCCGAACGCACGCTTGGTTCTATTCGATGAAGCGAAAGAAGCTGTCATGGTCCCGCCAAGTACAATACGAATGAAATCTGGATACTCCCAACTTTCTACTTTTATTACATCAGCTCCGTATTCGGCAAGCATACGTCCGCATTCGACCCCGACTCCACCGTGTCCAAAGTCAACTACTTTCAGGCCTTCAAGAGGCAGATCGGAAGGCGTGAGAGATTTGGTGGGACCTTGGAATGCGGGGCGACTGAATTGTGGGGTATCTTGATTTAGGCTTGGAGCTGGGAATCTGTATCCAACACGTTTACCATCAACTTCAGCAAAACCTGACATAACTGGTGCGGTTAGACCCTTTGCGATTTCTAAATTTTTAAAAGTACCGCGCGATTTATAGTGCGTATTAACTAAAACATCGGATGGTTTAAGCATAGGAGTGGCTATAACACCACGCTTTTGTGCCTCAATGCACCCTTCTATCATCGGTTTGTTTTTCCAGTGCTCCCAGAAAAGCGGGTTAATAACATCAAGATTTAAGTATCGATTAATAGTGCTTTCCCAGTATTCGTCAGAGAAACTTTCTGGAGAGCCCATCCATTCCCACAGCGACTTCCACTGCCTTGGAGCTAAAATTACTTGCCTAACGAAACCATCAGCGCAAGGAATATGAGGGTAAAGAGGGCTATCACCAGATCTAATAAGTGTGGCAGGACCCCCAGAAACCTCACTAGCGGAAGCATTTGGAATACCCCACGTATTCATTTGAGATAGAGCTTCAACCGCAGAAACATCGATATGTTGTCCAACTCCATTACGGTCTCTGTGCAAAATACCTAGAAGAGTGGCGTAAGCACCGACTATTCCGAGTGTGTCATAAGAAATTGATCCTGGTGCTAATAAAGGAGGTTTGTCAATCACACCAGAAACTGACAACCAACCGGAACGCGCAAAAACAACATCGTCTGTGCTCTCAAAAGAAGAATCGGGTCCTGTTTGCCCAAAATCAGTGAGAGAAACGATTATGAGAGAAGGATTTTCAGACATCAAAAGTTCGGGTGATATCCCCAGTTCGGCGAGGGTACCAGGTAAGAAAGTTTCGATTAAGATATCGCTTTGCTTAATTAAGGATAAAAGGTCATCAAGACCTTTTTCGGTCCGAAAATCGATTACGGATGAACGCTTGTTTAGGTTCCGGTATGCAAAGTACAAAGAAGTTCCATCTTGAGTAAATGGTCCTAAGGTCCGTGACACTGCACCAGCTGAAGGTTCAATTTTCAAAACATCAGCACCCAAATCACCGAGTAAGCGGCCACACAATTCACCTTTTTCATCAGATAAATCAAGAACACGCAAACCCTCTAAAGGTGAAAATTCGCCACTAAAAGTATCCTCCATCACATCGATAGTAATTGCTATTTTTGAAGATGTCGATGTGGATCTGTGCCCTTTCTGACTATATAGAAGGCATCATTCGGGCTAAAGTGCGAGAGTGAATAAACGAATTCGCTATTTTCTTTTTTTGATAACCATATTGTTCCTTATCGTTTCAACAGGTGAAAGAGCAGTAGGGGAAACAGAATCGATTCGAGAAGCTCGTGAAAAGAAACAAGATGCATCAAATCGACGCGCTGACGCTGCGGCTGTATTGAAATTGGCAGAAGCTGATGATGAGGCAGTTGTAAATGCTTTAAACGACCTAGATGCTGCCGTTGCTATGGAGCAAGCAAAGATTGAAGCGGCGAGACAGGCTATAGAGGCCGCAGAGGCGGAAGCTACGCTCCGTTGGGTTGAAACTGATCAGGTTGTGAAAGGGATTGAAGACCTGAGGAGACGTTTACGCAATCTGGCGGTTGACGTGTACGTTTCCAGTATGAATCCAAGTTCATTCTTTGAATCTGATGATATGTCAAGTGCTGTTAGGAGATCAGCCATCCTCAGCGCTGTCTCGGGTGACCAAGGGGATTTAGTTGATCAACTCAGAGCTTTAGAAGCAGATAAAGAAGAGATCGCACGCTCCGCTGACCAGGCCATCCGTGATGCAGAAAGAAATCAACTCGAGATCGAAGCCGGTCTACTGGTACTAGATAGTCGAATCGTGGAAAGAGAGACAGCACGAGATGAGGTTCAAGATCGTATTGAATTAGCTGAAGCCGAGATAGCGGAGTGGAAACGAGAGCAGTATTTAATGGCGATACTCATCGACAATTTAATAGCTGAAGAGCTGCGAAAATCAGCTCCAGATTTAACGAAAGAGTCGGGTCAGGGTTTTATTTTGCCAATTGATAAGAGTAGTAAAATAACTTCTCAATTCGGAATGAGAACCCACCCTATTTTAGGTGTGAAACGTATGCATAACGGAGTTGATTTTGGTTGTGTGAGGGATCAACCGATTTGGGCGGCTAAAAAGGCGAAAGTTGTCTTCACTGGAACTAAAGGTTATTACGGTAAAACAGTAATTCTTGAGCATGAAGGGCCAGTTTTGACGCTTTATGCGCATTTAAATGAACTTTTAGTTTCTACCGGTATGGAAGTTGCGACAGGGGACTTAATTGGAAAGTGTGGAACTACTGGTCGTTCGACAGGCAATCATCTTCATTTTGAAGTTCGTACAGGGGGTGAAGCGAAAGATCCGATGATTGTGTTACCTAAAAACTAAAGGAAGAAATGATTAACAAAAATTGTAAAATTGGTGTAGCCGGAGCGGGCGTAATGGGATCAGGAATTGCTCAGGTGATGGCACTTTCTGGTTGTGAAGTTGTGTGTCGTGACCTAAATGAAGAGATCTTAACTGCAGCTGCAATAAGTGTAGATTCTGGACGTTTTGGAGTAAAAAGTGCTGTTGAGCGTGGGAAGTTAACCGATGAAGAGGCAAACAATGCCCTGGCAAGGCTCCATTTCACGACAGATTTAAACAACTTAAATGATTTAGATTTAATCATAGAAGCTATCCCTGAACGATTTGACCTGAAGGTGTCATTTTGGAAGGAACTTGATAAAACAACATCCGACAGAACAATTTTTGCTTCAAATTCAAGTGGTTTTCCGATTTCTGCACTTGCAGCTGCAACTGAAAGACCTGACAGATTTATTGGATGGCACTGGGCGTCACCAGCACCGGTTATGAAGTTAGCTGAGATAGTAAAAGGGAGAGAAACTTCACAAGAAACAGTAGACACAGTTGTTTCTCTTGCAGAATCAGCGGGTAAAAGTCCAGTCGTTATTACTGACTCTGATACTAATTGGGGCTATGTGACGAACCGTGTCTATTTTGCAATGCTTAAAGAAGCCACCTCTGTAGTTAATGAAGGTATCGCTGATCGCGATCAAATCGATCAACTAATGACAGACTGTTTTCGTTGGCCTTCGGGACCTTTTGGCATGACACGAGGGGCAACCTCCGGATGGAAATAGTCACATGAAAGCCGCTTTGCACACAGGAATCGGAAAAGAACTAACTCTTGTCAATGATGTCGAACTAGTCGGACCGAAAGAAGGTGAGGTCTTAATCAAAACCGAATACTGCGGAATCTGTCATTCAGATGTAAGTGTTTTGGACTCATTGGATCTAACCCCCATGATTTTAGGGCACGAAGCTGCCGGTGTCGTAGAAGAAATAGGCGACGGGGTCACATCCGTCAGTAAAGGCGACTATGTGCTAATGACCCCTATAGGACCGTGCGGTACTTGTGAGATGTGCTACCTCCAAAGACACACACTTTGCGAAAGAGGCCAAACATTTGTTTTCGGAACCCTTCCGGATGGAAGCACACCTTTCCGAAGAGGTGGCTCTCCTGTGTATCAGGGTCTAGGAGTCGGCGGTTTTGCCGAATACACCGTTTTAGAGGAAAGAAATGTCATCCGCGTTGAAAAAGGAATCCCTTTAGAAACGGTTTGTTTAATAGGGTGTGGAGTGCAAACGGGTGTTGGATCTGTTCTAAATACTGCAAAAGTAACTCCAGATTCAACTGTTCTTGTTATGGGTTTAGGCGGTGTAGGGCTGTCCGTCGTGCAAGGTGCGCGTATCGCGAAAGCTGAAAAAATCATCGCTTCGGATCCCGTGAAAGAAAGAAGAGACAAAGCTCTGCAATTAGGAGCCACGGAGGTCATTGACCCTAATGATGATGATTTGATCAATGCTGTCATGGAATTAACGCTAGGAAAAGGAGTTGATTATGCTTTTGATGCCGTGGGAAACTCAGAATTAATTGCGCTTGGTCTAACTGTCAGCAGAGCAGGTGGAAGCACTGTGATAGTAGGAGCCCCACCTCCCGATGAGGAGTTAAAATTTTCATCCGCATTGCATCTAATGATGACTGAAAAACGCTTATTGGGCTCCCTCCTAGGGTCATGCAATGCTCAAGAAGATATACCTCTTCTAATCGATTACTGGCAAAAAGGTCTACTGGACTTAGAAAACATGATTAGTCAAACATACCCATTGGGTGACATAAATTCAGGAATAGCTGATTTAAGAAACTCAATTGGAATCCGAAGTGTTATAAAAATTCATGAAAACTAGCAACAATTTGAAATCCTGGATCGGCTACTCAATAACCGCAGTTTCTGCTACTTGTGCAGTTTTATTTTCCATCGCAGTTTCAGATAAAGGAATACTGTGGGGAGAAATAGGTGTGAGTCGATGGATGTATGAAAACACCCCAGGATTTGTCGACATTTTAGGAAACGTTATAGATGCTCCCATCACTGATATAGGAGCGCCTTTGCTTTTTTTAGCGATCACGATTTTGGTTTATTGGCGTTGGGGCCGTTATGCAACAATAGGCTTAGTTCTAGCCGGATCTATGACCGGTTTAACCAGAATTTCTGACATTGTCGAAAGATCTGGACCTAATGAAAATTTTGTTTTCTATCATTCAAGTTTTATCTATGGTGATGGCGGATATCCCAGCGGGCATATTGTGTACGCCGTAATGATCTTTGGGATGATCGCTTACTTATCAGAAAAACACTCAAAGTCACAGGCTGGAAATGTAGTTAGGTATTTAATGTTTCTACTTATTTTATTAAATCTTTGGACAAGAATAAGCGGATTACATCACTGGCCAGGCGACGTGATCGGGGGAGTTCTAATATCCATGCCTGCGTTCTTGATAGTCGTATGGGTGTATAACCGTATTCCTGTGATCCTTAAACAATTTCCAAAAATATATACATTTGTTTTTGAAGAGGAAAAGACTTAGCCAACGAAAGCTGAAGCAAAAACAAGTGAAACAATAGTCATTACTTTTATGAGGATATTCATTGCCGGTCCGGAGGTGTCTTTAAACGGATCGCCGACAGTATCGCCGACTACAGCGGCCTTATGAGGTTCCGAACCTTTACCGCCTAGTTCGCCACTTTCAATATATTTCTTAGCATTATCCCAAGCGCCACCTGCATTAGCCATGAATATTGCAAGACAAAAACCTGCTACTAAAGCTCCAGCTAAAAAACCACCTAAAGAATCGATACTCACGAAACCCAATATCAACGGAACTACAACTGCAAGAATGCCTGGTGCAAGCATTTCTCTCAGGGAGGCGGATGTTGAAATTGCTACACACCTCGCAGAATCAGGGATAACACCCTCAGCCCCTTCTCTGAGTCCTGGTATCTCGCGGAATTGTCTACGGACTTCTTCGATCATTTTTTGTGCAGCGCGACCAACGGCATCAATTGTTAATGCGGCAAAAAGGAAGGGCAACATAGCCCCTAAGAAAAGACCAATGAATACTTCAACTTGGCCGATATCTAATGAAAGGGACCCACCTGCCTCAATTACTGCAAATTCGAAGCTTTTGAAAAGAGCAAGTGCTGTTAAAGCAGCGGAACCGACAGCAAATCCTTTAGCAACCGCTG
>DBNM01000109.1 GCA_002299135.1 Candidatus Neomicrothrix sp. UBA672
CCGGAGATCATGAGTGCTGCTGAAGCTCCATTTAAAGCTAAAACATCATGAGGGTTCTCCATGTCAGCTCCCATTACTGTTCCAACTATGTGCACCTCATTACGGAAACCCTCTGGGAACATAGGTCTTAGTGGCCTGTCAATTAGTCGGCATGTTAAAATTGCCGACTCTGGTGCACGACCTTCACGACGAAAGAAAGATCCTGGGATCTTGCCTGCAGCGTACATTCTTTCTTCAATATCAACAGTTAATGGGAAAAAATCGGCACCTGATCGAGCTGATTTTGCACCCGTTGCTGTCATCAAGACCGTTGATTGTCCCAGTTGAGACAGAACTGCCCCTCCTGCTAATCCAGCCAGACGTCCAGTCTCAAAACTGATTGTTTTTTCTGTCCCTGAAAATGTGTGGGACACGGAAATTGGTTTATTCATTCTTATTTCTCTTTTTTCTCTTCTTTACCTGGTCGAAACATTTTCGATCAGGGCGACACCAAGCGATGAAAGCACAATTTTAAACTGCTCACTTCGTAGGGTCTTTTTATATCTGTTCCTTAATTAACTAAGTTTAGGAACTTTTTGAGCCAACGCCCTAGTGGCGTAAACCTAATTTTGCGATAATTGACCTGTAACGCTCAACGTCATTTTTTTCTAAATAGTCAAGCATTCTTCGTCTACGACCTACAAGCATCAACAAACCTCTCCTGCTGTGATGGTCCTTTTTATGGACTTTCAAATGTTCGGTAAGGTGGTTGATTCTTCCACTAATTAAAGCAATCTGAACTTCAGGAGAACCGGTATCACTTTCGTGTAACCGATGCTCAGAAATTGTTTCAGATTTAACAGGCGTACTACTTGACATATATTCCTCTAATGTCGATTCCTCTAATGTCGAATTTAATTTAGAAAACTAGCTCTATTAAAACTATCGGCGAGATTAGGAAGATCCACAAGATTTTAATATTGCTTACGAGTTAATGATTCTTAACAATTGGGCCATCTCTACCGCAGAATCAGCAAATTCAGAACCTTTGTTCTCTGCATGCACAGATGCTCTCTCAATGGCCTGTTCAACTGTTTCAGTGGTCAAAATGCCGTAAATCGCAGGTACGCCTGTCTCAAGACCTATCTGTAGCACTCCTTCAGCTGATTGACCAGCCACATAGTCAAAATGGGGAGTGTCGCCTCTTATTACACAACCCAAACAAATAACAGCGTCTAAAGAAAGCTTCTTTAACATTTCTTTCGCAGTGAGAGGTATCTCAAAGGCGCCAGCTACCCACCCTAAAGTTATATTCTCCTCGGAAACTCCCAAACCAAGCAGTCGCGCATGAGCTCCAGCTAACAATTGATCAACAATAATTTGGTTAAAACGAGCTGCTACAATCCCAATCTTTAAACCATTGCCATCGAGTTCAACATTTAATTCATTCATGAACCCTCGCTTTTTTGAGTTTCGTCTTCAGTGAACGAACCTTCTAATAGGTGACCTAGTCGTTCTTTTTTAGTCTCTAGATACCTGATATTTTCTTCATTAGGAATTGTACTAAGTGGCACACGGTCAAGGATCTCCAGCCCATAACCTTCAAGGCCACCGTACTTGGCAGGGTTATTGGTCATCAGCCTCATCTTTGAAATACCTAAATCTGCTAAAATTTGTGCTCCAACACCATATTCACGCGAATCAATCGGTAAACCTTGTTGGGTGTTTGCGTCAACGGTGTCAAACCCTTCATCCTGCAGACTGTAAGCCCTTATTTTGTGAGCTATACCTATCCCCCGGCCTTCATGTCCACGTAGATAAACCACGACCCCATTACCTGCATCACCTATTAAACGAATAGCTTCATCTAACTGGGAACCACAATCACATCGCAAAGAACCTAATAGATCTCCGGTTAAACACTCAGAATGGACTCTGACTAGCGGCTCTTCAGCTTCTTTCAAATCACCCAGAGTGTAAGCGACATGCTCAACTCCATCTAATACTGACCTGTATGCGTGGGCTGTAAATTCCCCATACCGAGTTGGAATACGCGCCTCGCCGAAATGTTCAACCAACTTTTCATTGCGACGCCGAAAACGAATCAAATCGGCTATCGAAATGAAACACAAACCATGCTCTGAAGCGAACTTTTCAAGATCTGGAAGTCTGGCCATACTTCCATCTTCATTCACAATCTCGCACAAAACCCCAACCTCGGATCTTCCTGACATTTGGCATAAATCAACCGCTGCCTCAGTGTGACCTGCCCGTTTCAAAACACCCCCTTGGCGTGCTCTTAATGGGAAAATATGACCTGGTCGAGCAAAATCATTCACACCAAAATCAGGATTAGAAAGAGCCCCAACTGTCGCTGAACGATCTCCTGCTGAAATTCCAGTGGTGGTTCCCTCTAACAGATCAACTGAAATAGTAAAGGCAGTCCGCATTGACTCAGTGTTATTTGAAACCATCAATGGAAGTTCCAAAGAATTCGCTCTTTCTTCAGTCATGGGGGCACAAATAACTCCACTTGTATAACGAATCATGAAAGCCATCTTTTCTTCATCCATGGCATCTGCAGCGATTATTAGGTCACCCTCATTCTCCCGATCTTCGTCATCAACTACCACCACAAAGTCACCACGCTGGAAAGCTTCAAGTGAATCCTCAATTGTTGAAAAAACCATCAGACCTTCTCCCCTGAAATTGAAATGTTCCGACTAGATAGAAGACTTTCTATATAGCGGGCCAAAACATCTACTTCTAAATTCACCAAACCGCCTACTCCCATGTCTTTAAAGGTCGTTACCTCTATTGTGTGAGGTATTAAAGCAATGTCAAAGTGGAGTTCTTCTTTATCTAAAAGATTTGAAACCCCAGCTACCGTCAAACTAACACCATTGAGAGTCACGGAACCCTTTTCAACGATCTGACCTGCAAAGCCATTCGAACAAGTAAACCCAACAAGCCACGAACCATCACTTTGAGAATCTACAGCGACTATCTTCGCTATCCCGTCAACATGCCCCTGAACAATATGACCGCCGAACCGACCATTTGCTAATAACGCTCTTTCCATATTGACATGATCGCCAATATGCATATCACCTAAACAAGTCCTCGAAATAGTCTCGGGTACAGCTTCTACGGCAAACGTACTTTCAGAAAGATTAGTAACTGTAAGACAGCACCCATTAATTGATATGGAAGAACCTATTTCAGCATCTTCTATTACTAGTTTCGAGAGAATTTCAATTCTTCTACCATCTCCAGATACTTCTATTGAAGAAATTTCACCTACCTCTTCAACTATTCCTGTGAACATCTGCAACCCCTTTACCATCTCGGGTACACAGATAAAGAACAATCGAGCTGTCCTGAATCAAGTCAGACAATTCGCATCTTCTCCCATCCGGACTGTGACCGTCGGCTCAGGAATTTCACCTGATCAACCTCAACCAAAAGTAGAAGTTCGCGGGCTTGCCATATGACTTACCGCCGGTAGGGAATCTCACCCAACCCCGAAGACTGTATATTAAATTTTTATTATTTGCCTTAAGTCTACAGGTGTTAAGAACAGTAACTTACGAGTTTTTATTATTGACCCTAGTAAAGGTTCAATAATCTTCCCGAAAAACCAACGACCGCAACGATCAAAACTTTCCTAATCAAGCTGGCACCTCCTAGAACTGCAAACCGTGCGCCAACTACCGCTCCTATGGTCAGACCTACTGCAAGAACCACCGCTTCTTTCCAGTAAACCTGATGATTGATAATAAATACTGGCAAGGCAAAAATGGAAACAACCAAAGTCACTACTACTTTCACGCTGTTTGCTAGCACTAAGTCCAGCCCACTCCGTGCTAAAGAAAGAACTAGCAGTAAACCTACGCCAGCTTGAAAAGCACCCCCATAAAGACCGACTAACAAAAAAATAAATACAGTAAAACTTTTCCCCCAAGGGGACTTTTCAGAAGCGAGATTAGGGCTTGGTCTTAGTGACAAAACTAAAAGTGGGATCATCACAATCCCAAATATTTTTTCAAATGTTTCGTCTCCCAAATTTGACGCTAAAAAGGCTCCTCCGATTGAACCAATTGCAACAGGTAACAAAATTGGACCTGACCTAGTGAAACCCGAAACTCCGAAACTTTTGAAAGCTGCCGCAGCGCTAGCGCTGGAAGCCAAAATACCCAAACGGTTAGAGCCATTGGCAGCTCCACCAGGTACTCCTGCAAAGATAAGTAAAGGCACCGTAATAAGCGAACCCCCACCTGCGAGAGTATTAATCACACCTGCAAATAAACCTCCGAAAAACAATAAAAGAGTTTCATCAAACCCCATAATCAACTCAGTGCAATACGCGCATCGCCGACATCGGACTCTAGTTGTTTAATCAAAGAGTCAATATTTTCAAAGCGTTTTTGATCTCGAAGAAATTTCACAAAAGTAACTTTTGAAAAGTCTCCATAAAGATCTAACTTTTCATCAATCAAATGAACTTCTAAGAGTAAATCCCCATCATCATAAAAATGCGGTCTCGTGCCAAGCGAGATCGCAGATGGGTATTTGTAACCATTTGAACTCTCATAAAAACCTGCATAAACGCCATCTAGCGGCAGAAGAAGTTCCGAGGAAACCTTAATATTTGCAGTTGGAAAACCTAATTCCCTACCACGCGAATCTCCCTCAGTGACGTCACCTCGAACCTCATACGTTCTCCCAAGCATCATGTTGGCTTTTTCCAAATCCCCAT